>JBFLVQ010000054.1:0-25891 GCA_040758525.1 Acidobacteriota bacterium | reverse complement strand
TCTCATACATCCCAGATGAATGTCAATGTGATGTCCATCTGGGTTTTTATTTTATCTAAGTGGTCGTTAAATAATTAATCACATCTATTAATTTCTAAAGATCAATTCCATTTTTTTGGATCTTCAACCTAAATTATGGATCTCTATCTAACGATAGAGGTTGCTTCAATTGTTTGTTATCATTAGACCTATCTGAATTTACTATATTGTTTAGGCAAACGGTATTTCATTTGCTTGCATTAGATAAATATTTTTCCACCTGTGCAAATAAGATCTTAAGCCGCGCAGCGGCGTTATACCTTTAGGTGAGCGCTGGTGCGGATCGATAAATAGCATAGAGCTCCCTAGGAGCGAAAGATTGAATTGGCATAGATAAGCCTTAAATAAGGGATTCACTTGCTTATGAATAAGAGGTTTACTACTTTATCCATCTTACTACTGGTTTTTCTATGGATATGGGCTGGTAACTA
Source organism: Acidobacteriota bacterium (assembly GCA_040758525.1). Taxonomy (GTDB): domain Bacteria; phylum Acidobacteriota; class Blastocatellia; order Chloracidobacteriales; family JADJPF01; genus JBFLVQ01. The sequence continues at coordinate 25,421 of JBFLVQ010000054.1, read as the reverse complement.
TACGGCTATTCTCGCCAAAGAAAAAGATGATATCTGTAAACCAGAAAAACTTCAATGGGGACCTCTAGCTCATGGTCTGCAATTTTCTGCTTGGTGGTGTGACAAGGATGCAACGATCTATTGTCTTATTCGTAATGGAACAAACTATGATCTGGAATATTGTAACTACTTTATTGGCTATTTCGAATCAGTGCGCCTACAGGTGCAAGACCCAGAATCTGGTAAATGGATAACGCTTAAACGTATGGAGTGGCCAGGAGGTCGTGCTTACAAGGGTGTAGGACCCTCAAAACATAATATCCATTTACTACTGGCGGGACAAAAATTATCTACAGGGCGTGAGGGAAAGAACCACGAGTACACATATTATGAGATTTTGGGGGATTTCCAATGGCCAGCAAATTTGCCGGCCACGGTAACTTGTAGAATCAGTCAAGGGATGTGTGCTGCTAAGCGAGGTGAGAAGTGGTACAGATTAGAATCGTCACCATTTATTGTCAACCTTCCTTCAAGCTTCCTTATAGGGGTTGAACAGGATTCGATTAATAAAATATTTAACAGTATACCCTCCAACCAAACCATCGCCCATTCTAGTAAGGCGATGGGAACAAGGTGAACAGCAATTGCTATCTCCACAATGGTGATAGCAAAAATCTGAGTACTTTTAGATGCACTCACAGGATAGTGTGCTTCACTTTTTTCCTGTTACCAGCCATTTTGGTATCTCATCCAGACGATTTTTTAGTTCTAAAAGTAGTTCGTTGTCATGCTCATCAGCTTTCATAGATACTATTACTATGAAATCTGATTGATGATAGGCGACATCAGTATCTTCGGGAACGGCTCCTGCTAGCTTTGGAGTCTGCATTGGCCACACTTCTCGCGCAGGCTTTGTGTTAGTGTCTGAAGATCGTTTGAATTCGACTTGTGGGATAAGGCGAGCGCGCTGAACTATTCTTATTCCTTTGATCTCTAAATTCACGACGACCCTATAGATGATTATCATCGACGCGGTTTAACTAACGTTAGTTGTTTATTAGCAGCACTTTCTATGATTCTTACAATTCTCACTCGTGGTGACTCTTGATAATTGATCACACTGATTAACTTAATCATTTAAATGATGTGACCTAATCATTGTTCAAGTCTGTTAAAAAAGTAATATTGAGGGCCTAGATATTCTCTAGGAGGTTTTAATTATTTTCTCGAAAACCGCGTATTATGCCATTATTGCGATCATTTATAGGGCTTGCCAATTTGCTCAGACTGTAGCCAAGATCGCTACACAGAAGCATTCTTGCCGATGCGTTGATAATGGCACCACGGTGGTGTCTTATGATAATTAAGATAATCAGTAAGCTCATTGTAATTGGGGTATACATATTGGTCTTGTTTACCGTCACGGAAATAATTTCCGGACAGCCGCCACAGAGTGCTGCGCTTGATTTTGAGAAGAAATGTTATAGTTGTCATAACATTGGTGGTGGTAGCAACAAACGTGGTCCAGATCTAAAGGGAGTAACCGAGCGGCGCACTAAAGAGTGGTTACAAACGTTTATTATTAGCCCTGAGCAGCTAAAACGAAAAGGTGATCCCACCGCTGTCCAACTGTTTAATAGGTACGCCCCAGAGGTGATGCCAGATCAAACACTTACTCCGACTCAGATCGACCTGATCCTGGCATTGATTGAAGATCTCTCCAGTAAAGGCAAACAGTTTATTCCTACAGGAGCAACTCTTAGTCGTAACATCATGCCCACTGATGCGGGAGGTGGGTTAAATATCTTCACCGGTCAAGCCAAACTTAAGAATGGTGGTACAGCTTGTGCCTCTTGTCATCACATTGAAGGATTGGGGATATTGGGTGGAGGCACATTAGGTCCAGATTTAACTGGAGTAAATGTGAAGTTCCACGATCCAGAACTAATTTCTATTCTACAGAATCCCAACTTCCCCACGATGAAAAGTATGTTTGCGACCCAGCCACTAACAGATGAAGAGATCGTACAACTATTTGCGCTCTTTCAAGCACACAAAAATGCCTCTAGGACAGTGACAAAGGGTTTGCTTAGCGATCCATTCTTTCCACTCTTAGGTTTTGGCCTGCTAGCACTGGCGTTAGTTGCGACAAATCAACTCTGGAAAAAGAGATTGCGCGGAGTAAGAGATAGTATAGTGCGAAGGAGAAGAGAATGAATTGGATTAAAGATCTCATCAGTCCAGAAACCCGATCTTGGGAGGAGTTTTATCGCAATCGCTGGCAACATGACAAGGTAGTGCGTAGCACACATGGAGTGAATTGTACAGGCGGATGCAGTTGGAATATCTATGTTAAACAAGGGATTGTCACTTGGGAAATGCAAGCACTCGACTATCCTTTATTGGAGAGTGAACTTCCCCCTTATGAGCCACGTGGTTGTCAGCGAGGTATCTCTTATTCTTGGTACCTTTATAGCCCCATTAGAGTGAAATATCCCTATATACGTGGGGCACTGTTCGATCTGTGGCGCGAAGCGCGAGAGAACTTTCGTGATCCAGTAGAAGCTTGGGAGTCGATCGTCACAGATGAAAAATCTCGTACTCGATACCAACAGGCTCGTGGCAAAGGTGGGTTTCGTCGTGGAGACTGGGATGAAATGTTAGAGCTAATTGCCGCCTCAACCATTTATACAATCAAAAAACATGGCTCTGATCGAGTGGTAGGTTTTTCTCCTATCCCGGCGATGTCATTTTTGAGTTACGCAGCAGGCGCGCGATTTCTTCAGTTGTTAGGAGGTGTAAATCTCAGTTTTTATGATTGGTACTGTGACCTACCACCTGCGTCGCCGGAGATCTGGGGCGAGCAGACCGATGTTGCTGAGAGTGCAGATTGGTTTAATTCCAAATTTATTGCCATAATGGGTGCAAATCTAAATATGACACGCACGCCCGACTGCCACTTTGCCGCTGAATCTCGCCATAACGGTACAAAGATGGTGGTATTGGCGCCCGACTTCAATCAAGTGGCAAAGTATGCTGATCAATGGATCCCACTACATGCTGGTCAGGATGGACCTTTCTGGTTAGCAGTAGATCATATAATCTTGAAAGAGTTTCATGTCGAGAAGAAGATCCCATATTTTCTCAACTATCTTAAGCGTTATACCGACTCACCGTTTCTAATAAAGTTGGTTGCTAATATGACAAAGCAACCTACACAGAGCTATCAGCCGGGGCAATTGTTGCGTGCTAATAGTATCAGCAGATACCAACAGGAAGAGAATGGTGATTGGAAATTTCTGGTCTTTGATGCGCTCAGCGGTGAAGCCCGCATGCCAGGCGGCTCTGTTGGTCATCGTTGGGACCAAACCGGTGGCAAATGGAATCTAGAACTGAAGGATGCGATTGATGGCACTGAGATCGATCCATTACTGAGCTTTATTGATAATTATGATGAGATCGTAACAATCAATTGTCATGAGTTTGGCTGTGATAAGACTTTTCAGCGTGGTGTGCCTGCCAAATGGATTACCACAACAAATGGCAGAGAATTAGTGACAACCACCTATGATCTAATGTTTGCCCAGTTTGGTGTCAGTCGCGGTCTAGCAGGTGACTACCCACAGGACTATTTAGATAGCCAATACTCTTATACTCCCGCCTGGCAAGAGCAATGGACGGGCGTAAGCAAAGAGACAGTGATCAAATTCGCGCGCGAATGGGCCAATACAGCAGCCAAAACGGAGGGGAAATGTTCTGTGATCATAGGGGCTGGCATCAACCATTGGTATCATAATAACCTAATGTATCGTGCTGCGATCACAGCATTAATGCTATGCGGATGTGTTGGAAAGAATGGTGGTGGACTCAACCACTATGTTGGTCAAGAGAAATTGGCATTGGTCGGGTCATGGAGTTCAATTGCATTTGCCAAAGATTGGATACCAGCATCACGTCTACAGAATGCTCCTTCCTGGCACTACCTACATAGTGAACAATGGCGCTACGAAGGTGAATTTACCGAATATCATCCTGTGCCAGAAGAAAGTGGCTTGACTGCGTGCGCGGCCAGTGTTGCTAATGGTCATACTGCCGATCTAACGGCAAAAGCGGTAAGATGTGGCTGGCTACCATTCTATCCACAGTTTAACAGGCCGAATCGTGAGGTAGTAGCAGAAGCCAAACGTGCTGGTGCGACCAACGACAAAGAGATTATAAATTATACTGTCAAACAGCTTGAACAGAAAACGTTACGCTTATCTGTTGAAGATCCCAGCGCGGCTGAGAACTGGCCACGTCTATGGTTCATCTGGCGTGGTAATGCACTAATGTCAAGTGCCAAGGGGCATGAATTCTTCCTCAAGCATTATCTAGGAACTCATCACAACCATATTGCCGAAGAGTGTGCAGAAGGTGCGGTAAAAGATATCGAAGTTGGGCGTAAAGCTGCACAAGGGAAGTTCGATCTGGTAGTAGATCTCAACTTCCGTATGGATACATCTGCGCTCTATTCAGATATTGTATTGCCAGCAGCTACTTGGTATGAGAAAGCAGATCTTAATTCGACCGATATGCATTCATTTATACATCCACTCTCGGCAGCAGTGCCTCCTTGCTGGGAGTCACGTAGCGATTGGGATATCTTCCGAGCATTAGCAGAACGGGTTAGCAAGTTGGCGGAGAGACATCTACCGCTACCAATGCCAGATCTGATTGCTACACCATTGTCGCATGATACTAAAGATGAATTGTCGCAACCTGAGATTAAAGACTGGGGTAGAGGCGAATGTGCACCTCAGCCAGGCAAAACCATGGGCCATTTCACTCTCATTGAAAGAGACTATGTGAATCTCTATAACCGATTTATCTCACTAGGACCGCTAGCTAAAAAGAATGGTATGGGTGCGCACGGAGTGAAGTACCCTATCGAAGACTTCTACAATGAGATCGTCAACACACACTCTCATCCATTAGTAGAATGGCAAGGGCAGAAGTATCCTTCACTAAAGCACGCCGAAGAGGCAGCAAATATGGTACTGCATTTGGCGCCTGAGACCAATGGTGAGTTGGCTTATCGCGCTTATCAGTTCATTGAGCAGAAGGTCGGGCGACCACTTACTCAACTGGCGGAGAAGAACCGTGGGGCACGGGTGACTTATAAAGATCTACAATCGCAACCACGGCGGTTGCTCAATAGCCCAATCTGGTCTGGGTTAACCGATGCAGGCCGAGCCTATGCAGCATTCACTTATAACTATGAAATGTTAGTACCGTGGCGCACGCTCACAGGCAGACAACAGTTCTACCTTGATCATCAGGGCTATATTGCATTTGGAGAGAATCTACCAACCTACAAGCCAGTGCCTACACCAGCACAGTTTGGCGATCTGAAACAGAGTCTGGTGAAAGGTAAGGCTAAAATACTCAATTACCTTACCCCACATGGCAAATGGCATATACATTCTACCTATTCTGACAATCATCGTATGATCACTTTGTCTCGTGGGATCGAGCCACTCTGGATTAATGATCTGGATGCTGCCGAGATCGATATTGAAGATAACGATTGGGTAGAAGTATATAACGATAATGGTGTGGTCTGTACCAGAGCCGTAGTTAGCGCTCGTATTCCACGAGGAGTCTGCTTTATTTACCATTCGCCAGAGCGTACCCTCTCAGTACCAAAATCACCAATCCGTAACAACCGCCGTGCAGGCGGACACAACAGTCTCACTCGTATACGGTTAAAGCCACTCTTTATGGTGGGCGGTTATGGTCAGTTTACCTACCATTTCAACTATTGGGGACCGACGGGTGTTAATCGTGATACGCATATTATTGTCCGCAAACTAACAACAGTAACCTGGTAGGAGGCTAATTATGGATGTTCGCCTACAAATATCAATGGTCTTTCATCTGGATAAATGTATTGGTTGCCACACCTGCTCGGTCGCTTGCAAGAACATTTGGACCGATCGCAAAGGTGCTGAGTATATGTGGTGGAACAATGTTGAGACCAAGCCAGGTACTGGCTATCCGATCGCTTGGGAAGATCAGGAGAAATACAAAGGTGGTTGGGAACAACGTAGCAGTGACACTCAATTGAAGATGGGACGTAGATCATTACGAGTGCTTAATATCTTCCATAATCCATATATGCCAAATATGGATGATTATTATGAGCCTTGGACCTATAAGTATGAAGATCTATTTAATGCACGAGAAGGAGCAGATCAACCTACCGCCAGACCGATCTCAATGGTGACAGGTCAGCATATAGATATAAAAACTGGTCCCAACTGGGATGATGATCTAGGAGGCTCACCAATCTACGCAGCCAACGATCCCAATCTCGCGGTGCTTAGCGAGGCTGAGCGTGCAGAACTGTTTGAGATAGAACGTCTGGTCTTCTTTTATCTACCACGTATTTGCAATCATTGCTTAAACCCAGGTTGTGTGGCAGCTTGCCCTTCGGGTGCCTTTTATAAACGGGGCGAAGATGGCATTGTGTTAATCAATCAGGAAAAATGCCGCGGCTGGCGTATGTGTGTAACTGCCTGTCCTTACAAAAAGACCTTCTATAATTGGTCTACAGGCAAATCGGAAAAATGTATTCTCTGTTTTCCACGTTTGGAGAGTGGACAAGCACCAGCCTGTTTTCACTCTTGCACCGGACGCATACGTTATCTGGGAGCACTCCTTTATGATGCAGATCGTTTAGTGGAAACCTTCAATGCCCCCACAGAGAGATTAGTAGCAGCACAAAGGGAGATCATTCTAGATCCATTTGATCCCTTAGTACGAGCCAATGCGTTAGAAAATGGTATTGATGAACAGACCTTAGAAGCCGCAGAGCGTTCTCCCGTCTACAAGTATGTTAAAGAGTGGCGAATGGCACTACCATTGCACCCTGAGTTCCGCACTGTGCCTATGCTCTTCTATGTGCCACCATTATTACCAGTGATGGCGAGAGTAGATGATGGACTTTATGATAGTTCAGAGAAAGAGATCTTTAGTCCTATTGATAAGGCGAGACTACCCATCTCATATATGGCACAACTCTTCTCTGCAGGTAATCTTGAGCCTGTGCAAATGGCATTAAAACGGCAATATGCCATTCGCCTCTTTAAAAGAATGGAGACGGTTGGTGATGTTGATGAGGCCACCGTGAAACGAGCATTTGAACAGACTGAACTCTGCCAAGATGTTGCTGAACAGATCTATCGACTCACTTCATTGCCTACACTTGAGGAGCGTTGTGTAATTCCACCTCTGCATCGAGAAGAGGCATTACAAATGCTTAATGACGATCTATGGGCCGAGAAAGGCGAAGCAGGTTTCGGCTTTTGCGATAAACCTATACGAGGTGCTTAACCAGTCACGATAGGAAGGCACTATGCATATTTATGAAGTCTTAGCCAATCTATTTGAATACCCTGATAAGGATTGGGTAGTGCAGTTGGACAACAGCACTCAACTTATTGAGAGTAAGTACCCAGAACTATTACTCAGTTACCGTGAATACTCCCAGCAGTTGTGTGCACTCTCACTAGTAACTGCTCAAGAGTATTATACACAGACCTTTGATCTCAATCCGATCTGTGCACTGGAGATTGGTTATCATCTTTTTGGTGAAAATTATAAACGTGGGATATTCTTGGCAAAGCTACGAGAAACCGAAATTACCTATCAAGTAGAACAAGATGGACAACTGCCAGACTATCTACCGATTTTGCTGCGATTGCTAACAAAATTACCTGAGAACGAGTTTCGCTCTGATCTTATTCGTGAATGTCTGCTGCCAGCACTAAACAAAATGATCGATGCAGCAGGTCAAAATGAAAACCCATATTGCGAACTATTGAAAATTACTGTTATGGCATTATCGATAGAGCTAGCAAGTTGCACAACTATGGTTAATGATGCGATTGTGCAGGAAAGAGAGTTCTATGTTTGACTATCTATTATTTGTTATCTTCCCTTATGCTGCGCTTACGCTGGCAGTTGTGGTAACAGTACAGCGCTACCGACAACGTGGGTTCACTTATACCAGTCTCTCTTCACAATTCTTGGAAGGGAAAGAACTCTTCTATGGTTCGGTACCCTGGCATTACGGTATTATGGCAGTGCTTATGGGCCACTGCATAGGCATTCTTTTTCCTAAACAGGTACTGGCGTTTAATGGTGTACCCTGGCGACTATATATATTGGAGAGCACAGGCTTGCTATTTGGACTGCTCTCTCTGATCGGGTTAGTTAGTCTGATCATTCGTCGTATCACTTCACCACGTATACGTGTAGTTACTTCTGCGCTCGATATTGTGCTCTTACTGCTGTTGCTCAGTCAGGTAGCATTGGGAGTCTATACAGCAATATTCTACCGTTGGGGCTCATCCTGGTATGCAGCTACTGCCGTGCCTTATCTCTATTCACTCTTTACCTTGAAACCCGATCTAGTAAATATCACACCGCTCCCTTGGTCGATCAAACTACATATTATTAATGCCTATCTGCTTATTGCAGTATTTCCATTTTCACGCTTGGTGCATATGCTGGTAGTACCGATCCATTATCTCTGGCGTCCCTTTCAGGTAGTAATCTGGAATCGTCCGCGTCGGCGAGTAAATGCGAAAACCAGACCACAGCCAGTAGCGACTGAGCAGTCCGTACGAGAAAAGGTCGATGTGAGCAAGCCTGCCTATACGAGGTGAGCATTATGAGAACATTTAAACTCCTTTCGATCTTGGTTACATTGGTTTTATCGGGAATTTTTGCGGAAGGCGCAATATTTCGCTGGCTAGGCAATCAGCAGGGTTATGCACCAGTGCAACCGATCAATTTCTCGCATAAACTGCATGCAGGTGACAACCAGATCAGTTGCCTATACTGTCATTCTGCTGCGGAGAAATCTAAGCTAGCCGGCTTGCCTGCTACATCGGTCTGCTTAAATTGCCATTCGCAAATAAAGAAAGATTCTCCGGAAATTCAAAAATTGAGTGCCAGCTATGTAGAGAATCAGCCGATCGAATGGGTAAAAGTACATAATCTGCCCAATCATGTTGTCTTCAACCATAGTCGCCATGTCAATGCCGGAATGAAATGCCAGCAATGTCATGGACCAGTAGAGACTATGGATCGCATTGCGCAAGCAAACACCCTATCAATGGGTATGTGTATAAGCTGTCACCGTACTCATCGTGATGTAACACTCGATAGCGCAGGGAAGCCTGTCTTATCCAACAGTCCGGCGAGAGTAAAACTGCAGGCATCTACCGATTGCTCGGTCTGTCACCATTGAGGAGGAGGTTTATGAAGCGGGTCGAATATTGGCAGAGTTTAGAACAGTACCAGAGCGATCCAGAGTTATTAGAACAGGCCAAAGATGAGTTTCCTGTTCCTATTCAACTAGGAGTTACACGCCGTTCTTTTATTAAATTGTTAGGGTTCTCTGCCACAGCCTTACTAACTAGTTGCCGTGCGCCTGAACAGAAGATTATCACCTATGTAAATCAACCTGTGGAGATGATCCCAGGCGTGGCCAATTGGTATGCGACTACTTGTGGCGGTTGTAGCGCCAATTGTGGAGTACTGGCTAAAGTGCGTGATGGCAGGCCGATCAAGTTAGAAGGCAATCCAGACCATCCACTCAACCGTGGAGGGCTCTGCCCAGTGGCTCATGCAATGATGTTTGGTCTTTATGATTCGAGTCGATTGAAAAAACCACGCATCAAATATACTGAGGCTTCCTGGTCTGAAGTTGATCACAATATCAGTGCGCAATTAACCCAGATTGCCCACACTGGTGGGGCTGTGCGTCTGCTCACCGGCCCAATTAGTGGTCCTGCTTCCCTACGTGTGATCAATTCATTCTTAAGCGGTTTTGCTGACAGCGAGCATATTGTATATCAACCGGTCTCCTATGCTGCGATTAGCCTGGCGCATCAACGTACACATAATCAGCCAGTAATACCTTCTTATCGGTTTGAGCAGGCAAAGCTGGTTATTAGTTTTGCCGCCGATTTTCTTGGTAGCTGGCTTTCGCCTGTACAGTTTACCAAGGACTATTCGTTAGCGCGCAATCTACTCAATGGTAAAAATAGTATGTCTCGCCATATACAGTTTGAGTCCAGCTACTCACTCACAGGCAGCAATGCAGATAAACGTTATACACTCTCGACAACTGAGATGATCGCTGCAATATTGCTATTGGCAGAACGTGTGGCAGAGAAAACAGGTTTTAATCTGTCATCGCAATTCTCGCTCTCCGATTACCAGGCCTTCCCATTAACTCCTGCATTGCGTCAAGAGATCGAGCAGTTAGCTATAGATATTGACCAATTGCGTGGGCAGTCACTGATCGTTTGTGGGCTTAATGATACAGATGTTCAGTACTTAATCAATTTCATAAATTATGCCGCTGGTAATTATCGCCGGACTGTAGATCTCAGTAAGCCGACAAACCAGTGTGCAGGTAATGATCATGATATGGCTAGGCTAATAACAGAGATGCAGGCAGGTAAAATTGCTGCGCTTATCATTTCTGGTGTCAATCCAGTCTATGATTATTACGCTCCAGCAGAATTCAAACTGGCAATGAGCAATGTGCCGCTGACCATCTCACTTAATCCTTACCATGATGAAACAACCGCGCAGGCCGAATATGCCTGTCCTCAACCCCATTTCCTAGAAGCTTGGAATGATGCTGAACCTGTACAGGGAATCTATAGTATTAGCCAGCCGATGATTGCTCCGCTCTTCAATACTAGAAATTATCAGGATAGTCTATTACATTGGCAAGGAGAGCAACGTGATTTCTACACAGTTTTGCAAGAACATTGGCGCCAACAACTCTTTCCTCAACAAACGCGTCATAGCAACTTCTTGGAGTTTTGGGATAATACATTACAGACAGGGGTATTTGTAACTGATGCGAAGGCGATCGTGACACCAGCACCAGTATTTGCTGAGTTAGCGCAGGTAGTAGCACGGTTAATTGCCTGCACTCAAGCCAGCAATAATGGATTAAACCTTGTTCTTTATGAGAAAGTCTCGCTACGTGATGGTACACATGCCAATAATCCCTGGCTGCAGGAACTGCCGGATCCTATTACTAAAACGGTTTGGGATAACTATGCCGCTGTCTCGCCAAAATTCGCAGCAGAGATGCAGCTAGAAGAAGGTAGCGTAGTTACTGTCTTAAAAGGAGAACGTTCGCTCAATCTACCCATTCATATTCAGCCAGGGCAACATGATAGTTGTATTGCGATCGCACTTGGTTATGGAAAAGCTAGAGATAGCAAGGATAGCGAACGTGTGGGAGCCAATGCCTATCCATTTGTCACCTTCCACAAGGGAACATTTCATTACACTGGGGAAGCAGTCAAATTAGTCAAAACGTTAGAGCGAGTGAAACTTGCGAAAACTCAGATTCACCATTCTCTAGAAGATAGAGAGATCATAAAAGAGTTTACTCTAGCTACTTTTTTGGAAACACAGGCCGACAGGCACAATAGATCAGACACAGATAAGAGTGAGAAGCAACTACATAATAGTAAAGAGGGCGATAATCCAACCGAGCCGCGCTCAGAATATAGATGGGGAATGGCCATCGATCTCAATGCTTGTACTGGTTGTTCAGCTTGTGTGCTTAGCTGTCAGGCAGAGAATAATATTCCTGTTGTTGGTAAAGAGGAGGTACAGCGACAGCGTGAAATGCACTGGTTACGAATAGACCGTTACTACAATGGTGAACCATCTGACCCTAAGACCGTCTATCAACCGGTGATGTGTGGGCACTGTACTAATGCTAGCTGTGAAAGTGTCTGCCCAGTGCTTGCCACCGTGCATAGCAGCGATGGATTGAATATGCAGGTATACAACCGTTGTGTGGGAACGCGTTATTGCGAAAATAACTGTGCCATCAAGACTCGGCGATTCAATTGGTTTGAGTATCCACATGATGATCCGATTGCCAATCTTGCACTCAATCCCGATGTTACTGTGCGTACACGGGGAGTAATGGAGAAATGCAGCTTTTGTGTGCAACGTATTGAAGCTGCAAAGATTCGTGCACGCAACGAACAACGCAATATTACAGATGGTGAGGTGCAACCCGCCTGTCAGCAGAGTTGCCCGGCAAATGCCATCGTCTTTGGTAATCTTGCCGATCCAGAGAGTCGTGTGAGCATAATCAAGAAGGAAGTGCGTAATTATGTACTACTAGAAGAGCTGAACCTAAATTCCATGGTGAGTTACCTAGCCAAAGTTCGCAACAATAAGGAGGCATAATTATGGCCGTCTCGGTTAATGAGCTACAGCATTTTGAAAGTACCGCGTCGGAGCACCATATAGCCATTTCCAACTTGAGAGAGCCATTGATTGAAGGGCGTAAAAGCTATCGCCAGGTAACGGAAGAGATCTGCCGTATCTTAGAAGAGCGACCAGGGGCAGGTTGGTGGGCAGCATTTCTGGTATCTTTCTGCTTAATGCTGGTAGGAGCAGCAGCAGTTCTCTACACAGTTACTACAGGGATCGGTACATGGGGATTGAATAAGACTGTTGGATGGGCCTTCGATATTACCAATTTTGTATTCTGGATAGGAATTGGGCATGCTGGCACTTTTATTTCTGCAATCTTATACCTGTTCAATCAGAAATGGCGTACCTCAATCAATCGATCTGCAGAAGCAATGACACTTATTGCTGTGATGTGCGCAGGAATCTTTCCTATCATACATATGGGACGGCCCTGGCTCTTCTACTGGATACTACCCTATCCCAATGAGCGTGGCTCACTCTGGGTCAATTTCCGATCACCACTATTATGGGACTTCTTTGCGATTTCAACCTATTTTACAATCTCGGCAATCTTCTGGTATCTAGGTCTGCTTCCTGATCTTGCTACTGTACGCGATCGAGCCAAATCAATTATTAGCAGAAAATTTTATAAAGCACTCAGTTTGGGTTGGAATGGCTCGAACCGTCTATGGTCGCGTTACGAGACACTCTATATGCTCCTGGCAGGGTTGGCTACACCACTTGTGATCTCAGTACATACTATTGTTAGTTTCGATTTTGCCACTTCGTTAATTCCAGGCTGGCATTCCACTATCTTTCCACCCTACTTTGTTGCCGGCGCAGTCTTCTCTGGGTTTGCAATGGTAACCACATTAATGATTATCGTGCGCAAATTGATGCGGCTAGAAAGCTATATTACTGGACAACATCTAGAGAACATGTGCAAGATTACGCTGCTCACTGGCTCGATCGTAGCGCTTGCCTACCTTACCGAGATCTTCATTAGTTGGTACAGTGGCAATCCCTTTGAACGACATGTAATTATCAATCGTGCGTTAGGACACTACGCTTGGGCTTTCTGGACAATGGTAACCTGTAATGTGTTAGTTCCGCAGTTATTCTGGTTCAAGCGCGCGCGCACCTCAGTACCAATAATATTTGTGCTCTCCATTCTCGTTAATGTAGGAATGTGGTTTGAGCGGTTTGTTATTGTAGTGACTTCTCTGCATCGTGATTATCTGCCTTCCAGTTGGTCTATGTATATTCCTACCACCATAGAGATATTGACCTTTATTGGCAGTTTTGGCCTCTTCTTCACTGTCTTTCTACTCTTTATCAGAGTCTTTCCAGCCATTTCAATCAATGAAGTAAAGGGGGTAATTAATTATGCGCGGCGCTAATTGTAAAGAAAACCTGCGTTATTTAGCGGCATTCTTCAAACGTGAAGAAGATCTGTTTAATGCGCTAAAAGAGGCACGCAATGAGAATTTTGAGATTGAAGATGTGTTTACCCCCTTTCCCCTGCATGGTTTAGATGCAGCGATGGGAATACGCCCCTCACGCTTGACATGGGTTGCTTTTCTGGCAGGTACGCTTGGTCTCATATTTGGATTGACATTACAGATCTGGACCTCAGTTTACGACTGGCCATTAACAACTGGCGGCAAGCCTTTCAATTCATTTCCTCTCTTTATTCCAGTGGCTTTCGAACTGACGGTGCTCTTTTCTGGGTTGCTCACAATTCTAGCCCTATTTATCACCAGCAAGCTCTGGTTTTTTAGCAATCGACAGGCACTGGAGTGTGTTACTGATGATAGTTTTGTCCTTATCTTGCGGCAACAGAATGGAGGATTTGATCTAGAGGCCGCGCGGCGACTGTTTAATCGCAATAGTGCGTTCAATGTAGTTGAAGGAGATAGAATGGCATGAGGAAAATAACGACTTTCATTATCTTTCTATTATTGCCCTTTGTTGTAGTTGGAGTTATCTATGGGTTGAGTCGTGATACCAGTAAAAGAAATCTAGAGATCCCTAGCCAGATGCAGTATTCGCCCGCGGCACACTCACAATCGGCCAATACGGTATTGCCCAATGGTATGACGCAACAGTTGCCAGTTGCTGGTACAGTCCCACGTGGCTTTCAACCTTTTCACTATGGACCTGGGCCTGAAGAGGCTGATCGAGCTGGGCGTGAGTTAGCGAATCCCATGCAGAAGACGGCAGAAAATCTTGCACGTGGTCGGGAAGTCTATAAAAACTATTGTCTGATCTGTCATGGTGCAACTGGCGCCGGAGATGGTCCATTAATCCCTAAGTATCCCAATCCACCTTCATACTGGAGTGAAAAATCTAAACAGATATCGGATGGTAAGATGTTTCATATAATTACTTTGGGCCGTAATACAATGCCCGCGCATGCGGGACAAGTAGAGGCTGCCGATCGCTGGAGAACTATCCTCTATATTCGCAACTTACAAGAGAGTGAGAAGTAGCTATGTCTGAGAAATTGCAAATGCAGGTACTGAATAAAAGAGTACGGAATGGATTATTTGTGCTTGGCCTGCTCTTTATCATCATTGGTCAATTGATCTCAGAGGCTCGCTTCTGGCAAGGTTTCCTGCTTACGTCCTTCTTCTTCCTCTCAATCGCACTTGGTGCATTAGTCTTCATCAGTATTCATCATATCTCAAATGCTGGCTGGCCAGCAGCAATACGACGTATACCAGAAGCAGTCGCTAGTTATATTCCTTTCGCTGGTGCAGCAATGCTAATGCTCTATTGGGGTCGAAAGACAGTTTACCAATGGACACATGCTGAAGTGGTTACTGCCAATCCGCTGTTGCAGTTAAAGTCAGCCTTTCTCAATACCCCATTCTTTTTTGCTAGGATGATTATTATACTCTTGATCTGGAGTATACTCTCTTACTTAATATTGCGAGAGTCGCATGAGCAAGATAAAGACGGCGCACTTCTACATACAGAAAGGGCTAAGAAATATTCTGCTATTTTCTTGGTTGTCTTTGCGATAACTTTCTCATTAGCATCTTTTGATTGGTTAATGTCGATTGAACCGGAGTTCTATAGTACGATATATGCGTTCTATTGTATTGCAGGATTATTAGAGAGTGGAATTGCTGCCATCGCACTACTTACCATTCTCTTGCACAAACGGGGATTATTAACATTTGTCAGTGATCAACACTTGCTCAATTTAGGCAAATTGCTCTTCGGTTTTTCTACCTTCTGGGCTTATATTTGGCTGTCACAATATCTACTCATCTACTACGCGAATATTCCTGAAGAGACAGTATACTATTTCAAGCGTACTGCGACAGTTGGCTGGACAGCAATCTTTATTGCTAACCTAGGGCTCAATTGGCTAATCCCTTTTATACTACTGTTAACACGCCGTGCTAAGCAGAATAAGCAATGGCTGGCAACCGCCTCGGTGATTGCTCTAATTGGTCACTGGACCGATCTCTACACATTGATCTTTCCCGCTTATCAAGCTTCTGCGCGAGTAGGATATTCCGAAATCGGCTTATTAATAGTATTTGCTATAATCTTTCTTTTACTGTTTATGCGGAGATTAGCACAGTGGCCATTATTGCCAGCCAGAGATCCTTATCTAGCTGAAAGCCTCCATTTAGTAAAGCATGAGAATAAAACGACCTCAATCTCCAATCTTGCTACTGGCAGATAGATTGGTCAGCCAGTTAATATCCAGTTTTAACTATTGACCACACGCAACACAGGAAGTTTGCGATTGATCTTCTCTGATTTTGGTTTCAATGAGAGTAAACCTGCCAATTCAGCACGCCGTATTGCTTCTAGCCTTGAATGTGCATTCAATTTATGTAAGATATGCTGGATATGATTATTAACAGTGGTACGGCTTATATAAAGTTCATTGGCGATATTATCTGAAGAAGCCCCTTTAGCCAACAGGTTGAGTACATCCAGTTCGCGCGTGGAAAGGTTTACCTGACCAGCAGACATTCGTAGGTCAGCGATCATAGGGGCATGGTTTTCTTTTGTCACTTGTACCTCGGTTTGGATAAAATCTCGCATTAGCATCTCCAATCGCTTGCGCATATCGATCTGGCGAAGAATATAGAGTGCATAAAGCGAATAAGAATTGCTCATCTCAATAATCAGTACAGAAGCATTTACCCATTTGAAATGATCTGCTACTTTGATCTGTAGATCAAAATTCCGTATTGGTCTATGTTCACGTATGGCCTGTTTGATTGGGCAATCAGAGGAACATACTTGTCCGCATTCGTCCTGACCGTGTAAGAGTTGACCACAAATCTGACCTAAAGCACTCTCGCTTGCCATCCCAACCAACTCTTGACAGGCTTTATTCCAAGCTATCACTAGTCCTTCTTTATCAATTGCAAAAGCGGCATCAGCAGTATTCTCTACAAGTTTTTTTAGCTCTTGAAGGTTCATTTTGCTCCCATCAGAATATCAAAGGTTTGTTGAAATATTTTAACTAGAGAGTCGGGAGAGCAAATCTTATGCCGCAAGATAAAGGTTAATAATTATTAGCGGAGGTTGATATAAATTTACATTTTGAGGATACAAGACAATGGATTTATCTATAGTTAATGGTAATCACAAGTACTAAAACAATTGGGGGTAAGGATTATTGAGTATTATCTGACTGAGTAAAAATCTTAGCTTCCTGAGGAATTTTCCTCAGGATTTGATTAAATGACTGTGTAATTGTGAAAAGAAGTGGCTGCCTCTCCTAATTCATATTCATTCTCGATATAACTTTGCTCGTGAGCGGCACGCCTTGCCAATGTCCGACTTTACTAGTGTATTCAGAAAGATTATCAGCGGACACTACTATTTTCTCTTCATTTTGCTCGATATAACTTTACACAGTCGAACCCTCACTTTTTATTATCAGCTTGCATTATGCAGCAGTGCGTGCCATCGTTACTTTAGGTAAGAAGTAGTTTCTAACCCAACTTAGCTTTAAGTCTTGCCTTGACAAGCTCTCTATAGGAGGAACAACTATGTCAACGCTAGCTCATTATGATGCTTTGATCATTGGTGTAGGACAGGCCGGGAAACCTCTTTCTATTGCTATGGCCAAGGCTGGCTGGAAGACGGCCATTGTAGAGCGTGAGCAAGTAGGCGGTACTTGTGTAAACAGAGGATGCACTCCAACAAAGACTATGGTTGCTAGTGCAAGAGTAGCCTACTTGGCACGGCGTGCTTTCGATTATGGTGTAAATGCAGGACCAGTAACAGTAGATATGGCTCGTATAAGAGAGCGCAAACAGTCTATAGTCGATAGCTTTCGCACCAGTGGCGAGAGATTGCTCACTTCTACTGCGAACCTGGAACTACTGAAAGGTGAAGCCCGTTTTACTGGCAAAATAGTAGATGGTTTCTCAGTTGAAGTTAAGATGAATAATGATAAGATCCGAACCTTAACTGCTAAACGTGTTTTTATCAACACTGGCGCTAGACCACAATATTCTTCTATTTCAGGTCTTGATGAGATTCCTTTTCTCGACTCGACTTCGATAATGGAGCTTAATACTCTCCCTGATCACTTAATTGTGCTTGGAGGGGGCTATATAGGACTTGAGTTTGCGCAGATGTTTCATCGCTTTGGTAGCCAAGTAACAATAGTCCATCGCGGAAAACAATTGCTTTCCCGTGAAGATGAGGATGTTGCTGAAGAAGTAAGAAAGATTCTACAAGAAGATGGCCTAGAGATACTGCTTGAGAGAAGTGCGATAAAGGTAGAGAAACACAACAGCGAGATACTTCTTACTGTAAAGAGTATTGATGGTGAGCAAATACTTAGCGGTTCTCATCTGCTTGTGGCTACAGGTCGAATTCCTAATACTGAGCAACTCAATCTCACTTCTATAGGTGTTGAGATAGATAAAGGTGGTTTTATAACTGTTAATGATCGATTGGAAACAAGTGTGTCGAATATTTATGCACTTGGTGATGTAAAGGGTGGGCCTGCCTTTACTCATATCTCATATGATGACTATAGAATTATAGAAACTAATCTTTTAAGTGGTGGCACTGCTACGATCACTGATCGAATGGTTCCTTCTACTATTTTCATAGATCCACAGCTTGGGAGAATAGGGCTCAGTGAGCGAGAGGCACGATCTCAGGATAAAGAGATCCATATTGCCAAAATACCTATGACATGGGTAGCCCGCGCCCTTGAGATGGATGAGTCAAGAGGATTTATAAAAGCGATAGTCGATGCTAAAACCAAACAGATATTAGGTGCAACGATTTTGGGAATAGAAGGAGGCGAGATAATGGCACAACTCCAGATAGCTATGATGGGGAAATTGCCTTATACGGTTCTTCGCGATGCGATCTTTGCCCATCCAACACTTGCTGAGGCACTCAATACACTCTTTATGTACATGCAGAAAGAGTAATTTAAAGGAAATCACCCAGTAGTAAAATTGCGCCACCCTGCTAAATGGTCCTTGTTAACATCACTATCCTGGTTGCCATCAAATACAGTGATAGGATAATTATATGGAGCACGCAATGCCGGTGAAACTGTTGGAGCAGTACGGCTGATCGCGGCGGCGAACATACGTGCAATGTCTACGCTGCAGTTGATGTCAGGGTTAGGTATCACACTCATCTTTGGTAGTGATACACCTTCCGGCGAAGGGATCGGCAATCCACCTGGTCTCAATGGTCGACTCGAATTGCAGCACTGGGCGGAGGTGAGTGTTCCGCTTTCGCGTATTCTGCCTGCGACAACACTTGACAACGCAGTGGCATTCGGGTTGGCACACGAACCAGTCTCCATAGAGGTTGGTAAACGGGCAGATCTGCTGCTACTCGCTGCCAATCTACTAGAGAGTGTTAGCGCTTACGATTCGATCGAGATCATCTTCTTGAATGGGGCGCCAATAGTGCGCGAAACATTGCGCCCTCTCAAGTAGACTAAGAGCATGGACACATCATTAGATGTAGTATTTTGTTAGGCATATATCAATCAAAAAATACTATTTCTGGAAACTTCCTGAAAATATTTCTACTATCCTAATAAAATTTTTCAGCACAGAGTTGGAATCATCTTTTCGCCAAACCATGTAAAGCGTAGTCATATGTGGCAGTTTTATAAACCTGACTCTACGGGATGAATGCGCAGAATAAGAGAAAGGTAGTATCGAAACGCCTAAACCTCTGCCAACAAGCGCGAGAATCGTGCTGCCAAATTCAGACTGATATTGAATTTGCGGCGTAAAATTATATTCATTAAAGATTTGTCGCAATGATTTGGCATGAGGAATCTCGCTTGTAATCGATGGCAGAATAAACTTTTCTTCTTTTGCATCGGTTAAATCGGTTAAATCGGAGATACTTTTCTTGCTGAGCGGATGTGTGATAGGAACAACGAGTGCGAATGGCTCAGTCATTATTTTTTTTATCTGTAAACCTTTGCTGGTTACCGATTCGCGATTAAACCCAATATCAATATGATAATTGAGCAGAGCAATTTCAACATTCTCGGTTAAAAGTTCCGTCAATTCGATTTTAATGTGAGAGTATTTTTCGCCAAAACCTGTCAGCAAATCGGGCAAGATCGAATAAGTAATTGAGCCAGGATGTCCGATCCGTAGCGAACCAACTTCACCCGTTTGGATTAGCATCGCATGGCGGTTAATACTCTCCATTTCACTCAATATTCGGCGATATTCACCACGTAAAAATTCACCCGCTTGGGTGAGCTTGACATTCCTTTTATTACGTTCAAAAAGTTGTATGCCTAACTCCTGTTCGATTGCCTGAATATGTCGGCTTAAAGCCGATTGCGTAATAAACATCTTCTCCGAAGCTCGCCAGAAATGTAGCTCATCTGCCAATCCCAAAAAGTATTTAATCTGATTCAGATCCATAAAATTAGTCTTCATCCTTTTAATGCAAATTATACATTAGTTAACTCAGAATTAGCATTGTTATGCATTAAAGATATAACTAAAATCTAGTTACTATGGAGATTAAAACCATAAAAGCTGAGATCAAAATTCGCTATGCTGCTCCTAGGGATGCGACTTTATTAAGCAGACTTGGTAGAGAAACCTTTTATGATACTTTTGCTGATCACCCGCGGAACTCACTCGAAAACGTAATGGCTTATATAGAAGAGGCTTTTAGTCTTGAAAAAATTGAAAGTGAGTTAGCAGATCCGAAAGCCATCTTCTTAATTGCCGAAAGTGAAGGTGAAGCATATGGTTATACGAAGCTTCTAATTGACAGCTACGAACCAGCAATTATTGCCTCTCGTCCAATTGAGTTGGTGCGGCTATATGCAAGTAAGAATTTTATTGGCAAAGGAATTGGTGCCGCACTTATGCGACGTTGTCTAGACGAAGCCGCGTATCTTGAACGCGATGTTATCTGGCTTGGTGTGTGGGAGTATAATAAGCGGGCACGAGATTTTTACAACCGCTGGAAATTTATCCCTGTTGGGTCACATCTTTTTCAACTCGGCGCTGATGCGCAAACTGATCTGCTTATGCAAAGGGCTATTAACTTATGAAGACTTTCTATTCACCATTGCTTCTGACAATTGGTGGAAATCTACTTTATCACATAGGGCAAAAGTTCGTGCCCAAAACTGCCAACCCTCTTTTAGTGTTAATAGTTGTGTATACTATAAGTCTAACAGGTTGCGCAGTAATTTATTGCTTTTCACCTGACAAATCCTTAGTAAACTCTTTAAAAGAAAACAATTGGTCAGTATTGGCGATCGGTTTTGGTGCAGCAATAGTCGAACTTGGTTATTTGCTAGCATACAGAATGGGTTGGAATATCAGCCTTGCATCAGTGACATCAAGTATCGCTGTCACACTTTTGTTAATACCTATAGGCTTCTTCCTTTTTAGAGAAAGCTTATCGGTTTCGAAAATACTCGGTATTCTGTTTTGTGTATTGGGACTTATGCTTGTTACCCAGAAATAAGACGAGAAAGAACCTTATCATAATTACCGCTAAGATCTCTTTTCCTTAAGTAGCTTACGCAAAAATATTTTCTTTCCTAGAATACAAATTTATCCATTTTCCGTTATTGTATAGCAGATACATATAATCATTGAATAAGCCATAAACCAGCCCCACCGTAGGGCAAGGAGATTTGTATGCCAAATCAGCTTCTTCAAGAGCCCTCACCAGCCAAGAAAATTTCAACAAGAATTAACCTATTTAAGGAAGGAGAGAAACTAGTTAATCTAGGCAATATTTATTTCATAGCTGGTCATATCTGTGATGCAATTATTTACTATGAGCAGGCACTGGAAATATTTCATCAATTAGGGGAACTACATGCTGAGTATAATATTGCCATTAATCTTGGTAATGCCTATTTAGATCGGCATGAACCGGATCGCGCATTGGAATATTATGGACGTGCTTTGACAATACACTATCAATTAGATAAACAGAATTGGCAGAAGAAGATCTTTTTCAAGCTAATATCATAGTCAACGATCAAATGCTGATAGACATCTTCTTGACTGGTGTAACTCGTTGAGCAGAAGTAGCTTGTAGAAAAACTCTAGGAGCCACCAGTAGCAACGCGAGGAAAACGGCGATCAATGTTCTTTGAATCATTGGGCTGTCTCCTTTAGTATGTGCTTTAGCAATCTTATGCTTGGTTTGCTTACGACGATTTGATCCTTTTTCTTGACGTGCCAGCCTTTTCTGTTGGTGTTGAATGCGTCTATGTTGCTTGGCAATGGATGCCTTCTGCTGAGGTGTGAAGTCAAAGCTTGTGCCTGTGGCTGACTGTAGGGGAATGACAACACCACGATCTAGACCATCAGTTAGTTTGGTTAGCTCAGCCTCTGCTAGCTTGGCTAGCTCTGTAATGATCTCTAGTGGATCACGCTTTGTTATCCTATCCTCATAACAGAAGGATACAAACCATTCTCCATTCTTACGTGATATTCTAATTCTTTGGAGTCCCTCTTACTGTGTCGTTTCCTGTGGCGGCACACCGCTAGAAATCATACGCCAATACATCGACAATCGGCGTAGTCCTCAACAGTAGCTATCGCCCTGTTGGGCGATGGCAGGCTTAACTACGGTCTAAAGACTCGGAGAATGCGCCTGCCATTCTGTTCAAAATATCTGGGTAATAGAAAGCCCTTTAGACCAAAGAGGTTCACTTGTCAGACCGTTATTTCAGTAGGAGTGAGAAGAATAGATAAATCATGAGGATTAGTTACTATTACGATCAGTTGATAATTGAAAGCCTACCACCCGATCAGTAAAGTATCTTCTCACCAATATCTGAGCCAGATCGTCTTCAACTCGATTCTTGGTATTGATAGTAAGCTGGATACTATTGCTATCTTTTTCCTCTTGTTGATTGATAATCTGAAATCCCCAAGGCCCTAAAAAATTCCGTTCAAATCTATCAATATCGGCTAATGTCTCAGCGCTATTTTTTACAATTGCGTAAACCATATGATGACATCGTTATTTGTAGGGCCCATTAGATTATATGTCTTGTCTGTGATTAAGCAGATTGTAACAGGATGGGTAAGTTAATGCCATAACTAAAACCTATCATAAAAGATATAGATTAACTTATCAGGAGACTCCAGGGAGACCAAAAGCCAAGTTTTGTTTCTTATTTTTCAGCTATTTACTATGATTTTACTATTGCCTTTACAGGCAATGCAGTGCTGTTACAATCTGCCAAACGCTCTCAAGCGAAATATCTTTAGCACGGCAGTGCGATTCTGTTAGAGGACTTGAACGATGATAAGTTTAAGAACAGTAATTGCCACCAGGTATGTAACCCCATTACGCGAGGGTGGCTCACTTCCAGCAATAGTCGAAGCCAATGATGATGGAATGTATGTGCTCAAATTCCGTGGCGCAGGTCAGGGAATAAAAGCTCTTATTGCCGAGTTAGTAGCAGGAGAGATTGCACGCGCCTCAGGATTACCGGTGCCGGAGATTGTCTTTGTTGAACTTGATCCTGAACTTGCTCGTACCGAACCCGACCCAGAGATACAAGACCTAATAAGAGCAAGCGCCGGTCTTAATCTCGCACTAGACTACTTGCCAGGCGCAATAATGTTTGACCCGGTTGCTAAAAAGCCTGATGCAGAGCTTGCCTCATCAATAGTCTGGTTTGATGCTTATGTAACCAATGTTGATCGTACACCGCGTAACACTAACATGCTTATGTGGCACCGAAGACTCTGGCTTATTGATCACGGCGCCTCTCTCTATTTCCACCATAATTGGAATAATTACCTTAAACGCAGTCTAGATCCTTTCCCTTTGATAAAAGATCATGTTCTACTCCAATTCGCCAACGCTCTTTCAGAAGTAGACACGAAGATGACAGCGCGGATTACCCCAGATATCATTAATAATATAGTTAGTCTTATTCCTGACAGTTGGCTGGCTGAAGACTCTACGTTCAATGGGAACAACCAACATAGAGAGGCTTATATAGAGTATCTAGTGAACCGACTAAAGCCACCACATGTTTTTCTTGAGGAGGCAATCCATGCACGATCATTGTATATATGATTATGCGATAATACGTGTTGTTCCCAGGGTCGAGCGTGAAGAATTCATCAATGTTGGAGTGATAGTTTCGTGTCCAGCGAGAAGATTCCTTGATGCTCGTATTGAACTGAATGAGCAACGGCTAATGGCGCTTGATTCGACACTAGATATCGAATCGATCCAGGCACACCTCGCAGCCATTCCGGCAGTTTGTATTGGTGGAGAAGCAGCGGGGCCGATTGGTCAACTGTCACAAAGGGAACGCTTCCATTGGCTTACTGCATCCCGAAGTACGATAATCCAAATATCGCCTGTACACACTGGTTGGTGCAAAAATCCAACTGCTGTGCTTGAGCACCTACTTGATATAATGGTACGACCATCTCATACAGTATCCTCTCAGATAGCGAGAGAGTTGACAAAAGATGCAGAGTAGAGGTAAGAACAAGCTGCTATATCCATTGTGGTACGGTCAACAATCCATCAAGAATCTTCTCTCTGCTGGCTTTAGAGACATAGCATTCGGTATTAAGACATTGGACAATAAGTAGGTTGGTTTTTAGATAGAACTCAAGGGCAAGATTGTGAGCCAAGTTAGGGGCAAGGTTGATTGCTAAGTCACGGTCACGGTCACGGTCGCGGTCGCGGGTGAGGGCAAGAGCAAGGTTGAGGGCAAGATCAAGAGTAAGGACACGTGCAAGAGCGCGCACAAGATCTAGCGCAAGAGTACGGGCAAAGTCTAGGGCAAGAGCACGGGCGAGCACAAGAACACAGGAGATTTTAAGAGCGCGTATAGCTGTAGGAGCAATATCTGAAGTTATTCCAGCTTCAGATATGGCCATCTTAATCGCTTTGTCTAGTTCTGGATTACTTAATACTATACTAAGAAATTCAGCCAACTTCTCATCGACCAGGGAGTCAGCCTTCTTCTTCATCATCAATAAAAGCTCATCTGCATCTGACAACATTCCCGCTGTCAATAGGAAAACTTCTCGCCATTTGTCATCCATAATATGGTCTTCGACAAGATTTCTCAGTGTTCCTTTGGTGGCATTATCGACAATATACTTAGCGGTGAAATACTCTTGAAAAGTGAGATGCGAGAAAGAATATATGCCACGTGCACGCTCAACGAAGATGCCATGCTGTGCTTCAATACCTTTCAAGATCGCTTCACTATCTAGATCTAAGTTTTCACTCTTTGCATCGGGGAGATTTTCGATAAACTCTGCGATATATTGCTCAAGGGTGCGTTGTGGGATGAAATATTGACCAGTTTCAAATGTTGTTGCTGCGATACGGCTGAATATATCTCCCTTGCGTTGAAAAGAGAGCTTCTTGTATATCTGTTCTCTCTTTATATTTCTTGAGGAATCCCATTTTCTCAATAAAGCATCAATAGCATCTTTGTATAGTTCTGCTCTATTAGCAGGAAACTCCATTGCATCATCAAATGCCAGGCATAGTAACGTCAGTAGTAATGGTACAGAGGCTAATTCTTTAGTAGGTGGATTGGCTTGTAATTCAGCCCAACAGAGGCTGGCTTTCTGCTGGTTATTGCCAAACCAATTATAGATAAAGTTTTCAATCTGATC
>JBFLVQ010000053.1:0-25939 GCA_040758525.1 Acidobacteriota bacterium | reverse complement strand
ATGCACCAGTTGGAAGAGAAGGAGAGAGCCGGCCGGCAAAGCCGGCACGGCACTTTTGTAGAAAACTTTACTGGGTGATAAAACCTATATTCTCGAACTGTTGGCCAAGTACGCTGGCCGCATCAGTTGCTAACCAATCACTCAGCACCGTGCCATAAACAGCACGAAAATCGATATCGAATTTGGCATTGCCGGCTCGATCTAAATCTTCTAGGTTAAGGGTATTACCATAGAAACCGCCCTTCACCTTGTTGCCTAGCACAAACATTGGTCCAGGCGCGCCATGGTCTGTGCCCAAGCTACCATTCTCTTTAGGACGGCGACCAAACTCGGAAAATGCCAGTAAAAGCACATTGTCAGCCTTGTTAAGGCGCACTAGATCGCGATAGAAAGCGTCCAGACCATCCGACAGGGCAGTGAGCAACTCTTCATGATCAGCCTTCTGTCCAGCGTGGGTATCGAAACCGCCAAAAGTGAGATGTATGATCTGTGTGCCCAGATCAGCAGCAATAACTTGGGCTGCCATCTGTAGTTGTCGGCTCAACCCATCATTAGCATAGGTAATCTCAGGGGTATACTTTTGCAGGCTTGCCTGTAGTGACTCGGAGCTATCCAGAGCATCAAGGCCGGTCTGCTCAATATAGAGGTAATCTAAACTATCAGTCTTTACGCCATAGTCCTTCCTTAGGGTATTAAGTTGGTTATTGCGATCGGTTGGATATTTGGCGTCTGTCTGGAAGCGATAAAGTTCAAAATTATTGATTGATGGAGCAATTACTTTCTCGGAAATAAGGCTCTTAGGTAGTGTTCCACCAATATTAACAACGGCCAAGGTGCTACCATTCTGGGCTAATTTAAGATCTGCATACTTACCTAGCCATCCTAACTGTACCTGCTCCTCTTGTGTGGTTGGATCGGCGCGTTGGTAGATAGCCCTGGAGCGGAAATGGGAGAGATCGGGGGAGGGGTAGCCGGTATTCTGTACTACTGCGATATGTCCCTGATCAAAGAGGGCTTTGAACTTTGTCATTACTGGGTGAAAGCCAAGCTTATCGGTAACCTTAAGCACACTGTTCTCAGGGATAGCCAGTGTGGGTCGAAGCGAATAGTAAGTCTTATCGGTATAGGGGACGATCGTATTCAGTCCATCATTGCCGCCATCCAGTTGTAGGACTACCAGAATACGATTGTTGGCTGACTGCGCCAAAGCACGGCTACCAATCATAAAGCGTGGCGCCGCTAGTGTCAGCGATAGCGCGGTGATACTGCCTTTCAAAAAATCTCTTCTAGTGTATGCCATGGTAGTCTCCTTCTAATTCAATTGGTAATCCGGGAGGGATATGATCAAGTGGATCAGTCCACGGATTTCCTTGTCTATGGTGGCGTCATCCAGCTTAAAGCTGCCGGTTGAACCGTCGTCATTAAGTGTCAAATAT
This sequence comes from Acidobacteriota bacterium, assembly GCA_040758525.1. Lineage (GTDB taxonomy): Bacteria > Acidobacteriota > Blastocatellia > Chloracidobacteriales > JADJPF01 > JBFLVQ01. The sequence continues at coordinate 24,503 of JBFLVQ010000053.1, read as the reverse complement.
TTCTTGAGCTGCTTCTTGGTTGCGCTAGTAGCATCATATATGCCCAGCGCTTTAAGGAAGAAGTTTACTACTTCGTTGTTCATCTGGAAGCTTTTACCATTTAGCAGCACTTTGGGGTCGATAATAAAGCCACGACCGGTACGATTACTACTGATACTGTTGCCATAGTTATAACGAGTGAGTAGTGTAGAGGTGTTAAGCCACTCCAGGCCACGTACCCATCCTTCCACACCGGGCGGGTTATAGAGAACCTGGCCTAACTGATTAAGTATACCAACCAGTTCACGCTCCTGTGGGCCTTGATTGATAAATTGCGCCTTAAGCATACGCAGAGTGCCAACGACAAATTCTACTGGGCTCTTAACAAGTCCATTAATAGCCTCTTCAGAGTAGAACTCATCAGAATTGAAGATCTCTTGCATTACTGCCTTGATACTGTAGTTGCTTGATAGGTAGAGAGCGGCAAGGCGATCTAACACTTTCTTCTTGGGGTTTGTATAAGCAAAGAATTCGAAGAGCTTTTTCGTGATGAACCGCGAAGTGGCTGGCTGGCCGGCAATAATTCGTACAATGTCATCACCATTAAATGGACCAGTCTGACCGAGGAAAGTTTTATTGCCAAAATCATGTTGCTGCTGATCAAAGAAGAACTCTGCTTCATCACGTTCGTTCTTGCGCTTACTGGTGATTGTCCATCCTGTAAAGGCACGTGCCGACTCTTTTACATCATCTTCTGTGTAATTACCTACGCCCATTGAGAAGAGTTCCATCAGTTCACGAGCATAGTTCTCGTTGGGTTGTCCCTTCTTATTGGTGAAATTGTCCAACCAGATTATCATTGCCGGATCTTTGGAAACTTCTAATAAGAAGGCTTCAAAATTACCCAATGCAAACCGGCGAAAGAGATTTATCTGGCGTACCATAAGCCCCTCCGCCTTCACTTTGAAGATCGCGGTGGCAAAATGATCGTGCCAGAAAAAGGCCATCTTTTCTTGTAGCGGTCGCTTGGTAATGGCCATCTTTAATATCCAAGCGGCGGCGATGCCATTGAGTTTTTTCATGTCGAAGTTAGCTTCGGCAATACGACGATCTGCCTCACTATCATCGATTGATTCAAAATTGAGTAGATAATCGACGGCCCGTTTCTGGCCCATATCAAGATAGAATTTGATCTCTTCCTGCGTTGCGCCAAATCCTGCGCGCCGCAGCAGGTGAGCGACTGTTCTTTCATTCCACTGAACTGCCATACTGTCCTCTTCCTTTGTTATGAAGATTAATTGTTAATAATTCCGTTTTTACAATGCGCCTGTTGTTTCTAGCTTAGAGCCACAGGCAATAGGAAAAAGTCTGAAAATTTTTTCATGGGCGTGTGTAATTGATCTCTGTCACGCCACCATCTGGATTAGTAAAGCGTAGCCGCACGGGCACACCGCGTGGAATCGACTTGCCGATACTACGACCATCCGAGGTAGAACCTTTCTGGATAAATATACTGCCACTCGATTTTAGTGTTGGTACGGTAGTAAAACCGACCCCATTCACGGTCACACGGCTGCCTTCTAGGAAATTACTTCCTACCACTTTAAGCTTCTCGCTGGTAATTATGATTTTTGTAACGGTGGGACCAGCCACACTGGAGCCTGCAGTAATTGTGAAAGGGCGATCAGAAGAGTCAGAATCGGCGCGTCCCTCCTGTCCTTGTGCTACCACAATGACCCTTGCCTGTGTAGAGGCAAAGCCGTTAGGGACGCTCCATTCAAATGAGCTCACTTCTGCTGCTAAACCAGACGCGATTACCTTTGGCACATCGCCAGGACCATTAAGTTGTAATAGTAAGTCATGAGAAGTGGCATTAGTTGAATTCCAATTGATTGTGAATGTCTCACCGCCACTTATTGATTCACCTCCGTTGGGTGAGAGGAGGGTTACGTTAGGGTCGGCGGGTGCGCCGATCTGTGCGACTGTTGTATAAATAAAATCACCTAGTGGATGATTGCTACCATCGGCAGCATTGCCAGCAGCATAAAATATTACTGGGCCGACATCCTGATTTGGCGCAATCCACTCAAAGACCCACTCTGTGCCTCCTGTCACACCTTGCCGGGTGCCTTGTCCTGTATGCTCTACATAACTGCGTCCACGATCGCTTAATAGTTGTGTGCTGGCAGCATCAATGATAGAGAACTGGCCGGCTGGCTGTTCTTTACTATCCAATGCAGTAATCTGAAAGCCCCAGCGTTGTCGATTCTGCTGTTGTACACTTACGCGCATACGTATACGCTGTCCTGGATTATAGGTTTTGGGTAGGTCTAATATCTCGACCCGGCCTGGCCCACGATTAAGCTCAAAGGAGTCGTGGCAATCTACACAAGTAGCTTCCCCAGGTGCACCGGTACGACCTGGCACTGGTCCACTGGAGAAGGCTTGAGCAATGCTACCAAGGGCAAATACAAAGAGACAGATTAGTAATTTAATACGTTGTTTCATAATTTTTTGCGAAGACGTGGTTACGTCTACGGGAAAGTTTAACATCCTTTAGGGGACTCACTAAGTTAGAATTATATCCTGCTTATTTAGTCTGGAAAATTTTTTATGGCCAGATCTTTCAAGGCTTACTTGCATGAATCGTTCAGTTCGGCTTATCCTTGAAAATCAAGGCTTTTGCCAATACTGCCGACAAGGATAAGAGCGTGCCGCGAAGATTTTCCGCACCGCCGACCTGCCAGCGGATTCTCTGTGTTGCCGGCCTTGCACTAGTGACGGCAGGTTGCACGGATCGTATCGAATCGACGCTACCACCTGCGGCGGTGACACCTTCGTCACGCCCTCCAGGCGAGGTGCCTACCCATTTAAAAACACTCTTTTCTACTCATTGTGCGGTTTGTCATGATGTGCGTGAGCAGAGTGGTAAAAATCTTTATCTTGCTGGTAACCGCAGTCCTAAGAATTGGATTGTATTTCTTAAGAAACATCCCCCAGCAACTAAAGAAGGCGAAATACGCGTTGTACTGGCCGAATCTGAATATGCTGCATTAGGCGAATGGCTAGCGCGTATCACCAAAGATAACAACCTGGCGCGTCCGCCAGAAAGGACTACAGAGTGAACCAATGAATAAAAAGGATCTCTCCCTATTGTCAGTTCAGCGTGTAATGGCACTGGCAAGTTTAGCTACATTATTGGTGCCATTACTGGTGCTGGGATGCCAAAATAAGGAGCAACCCAACGTGGATAACTTAGTGAATGACAAAACTGCTGCTAAACCAGATCTTAAGCCTACTGAATTTGATAGTGCACGTGCCTTCGAGCATGTGCGACGGTTAGTAGAATTGGGGCCGCATCCGCCCGGCTCATCAGCAATCAAGCAAGCACGCGAATATATAACCAAAGAATTGACTGGTTATGGGTTAAAAGTGCAGACCGATAGCTTTCGTGCACACACACCCAATCCACGCTTTCCTGAGGTCGAGATGGTCAATCTCATTGCTGAGATTCCTGGACAACAGCAGGGTGTGATTATATTAGCCAGCCACTATGATACAAAATGGTTCCCTGATATTGAGTTTGTTGGCGCTAATGATAGTGGTTCAAGTACTGGCGCACTGCTTGAACTGGCTCGCCAACTTGCTAACAGCAAACCAAAATATACACTCTGGCTAGTCTTCTTCGATGGCGAAGAGGCAATGAACGGACCTTGGATCGAAGGTGATAATACTTATGGCTCGCGACATATGGCCGAGCGGCTTACTAAGGAAGGAAAGATTCGTGATATCAAGGGGATGATTCTGCTTGATATGATCGGCGATCGAGAGCTCAATGTAGTTCGTGATGCCTACTCGACCAGTTGGATGAGCGATATAATATGGCGTACGGCTGCCCGACTCGGCTATGCTAAACACTTTGATACAAATTCCACTTATCTTGAAGATGATCATATACCATTTTTACGTGCAGGTGTGCCTGCCGTCGATATCATAGATTTCAGTTATGGCTCTGATGCTAATGATTATTGGCATACGGCTGGGGATACATTGGATAAATTAAGCCCACAAAGCTTAAAAGTTATAGGAGATACAGTATTGCATAGCTTGCCCGAGATCGCGGCACGGTTTAAGTGAAGAAGCGATTGCGAAGGAGGAGATAGCGTGAAACAGATTGCGATCATTCCTGGAGATGGTATTGGTGTAGATGTCACACGCGAGGCGGTGAAAGTGCTAGAGAGAGCGCAGCAGGTTTATGATTTTAAGCTAGTGCTAGTCCATTTTGATTGGGGGGCAGAGAAGTATCTAAAAGAAGGTGTCTCAATGCCTGCAGGCGCATTGGAGATGTTTCGTAACGAGTATCATGCGATCTTTGCCGGCGCTTTTGGCGATCCACGCATTCCCGATATGAAGCATGCCGCCGACATTCTACTCGGTATGCGCTTTGGCCTCGATCTATATATTAATCTACGACCAATAAAATTGCTTCACGAGCGTCTTACTCCTCTCAAAGGGCGCACCATTACCGACATCAATTTTATTGTCTTACGCGAGAATACAGAAGGTATGTATGTCAATGTGGGCGGCTGCTTTAAGAAAGGCACCCCCGAAGAGGTCGCAATACAGGAAGAGTTGAATACCCGTCATGGTGTCGAGCGTATCATTGTTGCGGCTTTTGAACAGGCCAAGAAACTTGGGCGTAAGCGTGTTACAATGGCAGATAAATCAAATGTCTTACGTTATGGTCATGATTTATGGCAACGTGCTTTTGCTGAGATAGCAGGACGTTATCCAGATATCGAAGCAAACACACAATTCGTTGATGCTATGACAATGTGGATGGTGCTTAAACCAGATCAGTATGATGTGATTGTTACTAACAATATGTTTGGCGATATCATTACCGATCTAGGTGCAGCCTTGCAGGGTGGCTTGGGTATGGCAGCTTCAGGAAATATACATCCAGGACAAGTGTCGCTCTTTGAGCCAGTGCATGGCAGCGCGCCAAAATATGCTGGCAAAAATGTTACTAATCCTATGGGGGCAATCCTTACAGCAGCAATGATGCTTGACTATCTGGGCTATGGGGAAGCCGCTAATGGTATCGAACGCGCAGTAATAGAAGCACTGGCTGCCGGCAAAATGACCAGAGATTTAGGTGGCAGCCTCTCAACAAGCGAGACTGGTGATACGATCTGCGCATATCTGAAATAATGCGATGATCTATTGGTTTTACATTGTACTAACACTAATTGTGATAGTAGTCGTCCCTATTGTCTTCTATTTTACATTAGCTGAATTTCGCTCCTGGAAGCTTATCAAAGAACGCTGGTTTCGTGCCGGCATCGATAACAAAATGCTATTTAGCGCACATCTGGATGCTGCTAGCGGCGCGGAAATGGTACAACTTACTGGTGAATACAGTGGCTGCGAAGTAACGCTGGCAACTGTTAAAGGTAAACGCTCGCGCGCAAGTGTTGCGGTAAGCTATCCACCGCCGCTAATGAATAGACTACAAGCCGAGCCGCAGATTGTCATAGCGCATATGGCAAAGTTACTTGGTGAAGAGGCAGACGAGACCAGCGAAGAGCAAGCCTATCTGCTAATTGCCTTACCAGATAGGTCACAAAAGCCCCGGCGTAAAAGACTACACCCACATGTGTCGGAGCAACTGTTAACATTACGCAAGCAGTATGTACGCACGGGGCGACGCTTTGAGTTGACTAGAGATGAACTTAGATATGAGCAATTTGGTCGATTAGTTGAACCCTCACCACTTTTTGCCGTCTTGGATGAGATGGTTTTTACCGTAAATCTTCTCGCCGAGAATGCTGAGCACCTGCTAGTACAGTAAGTACCTATAAACAAATCTTCCCTCAAGTACCAAATAAATAGTAGAATGGTCGGTAACTATGAGTACTGCTCAGGGTTTTCAAGGACTTTCTATTACCGGCTGCCAGTGGCGCGCGGCGGAGATTGATGAGGCGGCTGCTACTGCCCTCTCTACCCAGTTAGATCTCCCTCCACTGGTGGCGCGTGCGCTCGTGTGGCGAGGCATGCGTGAATTGGCTGATGCAGAACGTTTCCTCAATACCTCTCTTAGTAGCATTCCTGATCCTGGTGACATGTTAAATATGTCAGCAGCCTGCGCGGTAATTGTAGAGGCACTAAAAAAAGGTGATCCAATACGTATTGTAGGCGATTATGATTGTGATGGCACAACTGGCCTGATCACATTACTGCAGACCTTCCGCCTGATCAATCCCCAAGCGGCTAAAAAGATCTCTTACCATGTACCAGATCGTGAGCGTGAGGGTTACGGACTCAATCCAGATATCATTGAACGCGCCGCGGTTGAAGGTGTAAAGGTACTTATCTCGGTCGATATCGGCATTACTGCACATCGTGAATGGGAGCTAGCACACGCACGTGGGATCAAAGGAATCTGTATAGATCATCATACGATACTAGGCAGTTCAGCCCCTGCTAATGCAATCGTGCTTTGTCCTAAGCAAGCGGGCTGTCCATATCCAGAGAAGGATCTTGCTGCTTGTGGTATCTCGCTACAGTTAGCACGTGCGCTACTTGCTGATCATCCTCGTCGCGACACCATCCTTCAATCACTCTGTAAGCTAGTAGCGATTGGGACAGTATCGGATATGGTGCCATTAAGGAGCCTTTCTAATCGTGCCATTGTACAGGAAGGACTGCGTGGGCTAAACACTGGCTCAACCAATAAAGGACTTGATGCTCTACTTGAAATCGCTGGACTTAGTGAACACCAGATCACCACTTATGATCTAGGTTTCAAACTTGGTCCACGTATTAATGCCGCTGGTCGTATGGATGGTTCTACGCTACAAGTAATCGAGTTGCTTGATGCTACTACCCGCGAGAACGCAAGAGTGTTGGCTGCGCAGATCGATGAATTGAATCGACAACGCCAGGCTGCACAGCAATGGTTAGTAGATGAACTATTAGAGGTAATCGAACAACAATCGAGTAATGATCGAGTCTTTGTCTTTGGTGGTGAGCACGAGAAAGGTTGGCATCAAGGGGTTGTGGGAATTGCGGCAGCCAAAATCGTTGAGCGCTATGGTCGTCCTGCCCTAGTCTGTGCGATCCGCAATGGTATGGCGCATGGCTCAGCACGCAGTATCAAAAAGTTTAATATTGTACAGGCGCTAGAGGCGGTCGCCGATGGCTTGTTGGTGAAATATGGTGGTCATGCAATGGCTGCTGGTTTTGTGTTACCGGCTGACCGTATAGGTGAACTTCAGACACGCCTAAACGATTATGCACGCACTACACTAGTAAACCAAGATCTTATCCCAATACGATCTTATGAAGCAGAACTTACCACAGCCGACATTTCACTTGAATTGATCAAGACGCTTGCTGGGTTGGAGCCACATGGAGTTGATAATCCTAGACCTACTTTTATTATTAAGGGAAGATTGATTGAAGCCCGTCCAGTAGGAAACAAACATCTACGCCTGCGTTTAATCGGTCCAGGACCAGCCCTTGATGCGATCTGGTGGTATCGTGGCGAACTATACGAGAAACTACGATTAGGCGGCAACGTGGTGTTGCTCGGCAAATTGGAAATAAATGAATGGAATGGTATTAAGAAACCACAGTTAAATGTTGATGATCTCTATCGTATTAATTGATCGTTTTTAAGTTTGCTCGCGCTTCTTTAAGCCGCCGCTCTACTTCTTCGGAGACGTTAATGTCAGCCTTCACGATCCGCTCTTCGCCGCAATCGTAACAACGCATTACGTAGACCCCGGCTCTGTTCTGCTTCAGCGAACTCCACTCATGCCGATGGAACAGATTATAGAGTAATTTATACACAGCTTCTCTCCTTGTATTCAGTAATAATCGGAATTTACCGACTGTTTGGGATCATTTTCGTTTTCAAGGCAAGCTTCGTTCCAAGAGATAAGCCAAACCCACTATACCATAGAACCTTCAATAAAACAAAGCTTTACTAGCAATTAGTTGGATTTTCGGCGTGCCGACATGTAATGTAATGTTACCGGTCAGATTGATAGCAAATGTACTATAGACATACAAACAATATGTAAAAATGGTTAGTTATAGGCAGTCTGGTGCTAGACAAGAAGAAATAGGGTGTTATATTTTCAAAATAGCGATTGGACTATAGCTTATTATGATAGATAAACCATTCAAACAGTCATTGCCTCTCATAGATCTTGCTGGACTACTAAAAACTGCTATCCTACCACACTACAGGTTAGTATTTTTATTGATTGCGAGCAGTCTGTTGATCGCTTGCTCGACAAGCAATGCTTTTATTGTTGTGAATGATTCCACTGCCGCCATCACGCTAGAGTATCAATTCTCTCCCCTACCACCTAATAAAGATGGTGTGATTACAGGAACATTTGTTAAGAAGCCAATGGTGAAGAAGAAGAAAGATCTCTTTAACTGGGATAAGCAGTGGCAGCCTGTTGCGCAAGATCGAGCCACCTTTGATGAGCAGCGTGGCTTGGTAGTAGTAGGGCTTGAACCAGATGAAGCGCTAATGATAGTACAAGTATATAACTACCATAGCCATGATCAAGGGAATGCCAAGGTACACCTTGAATCGATCAAAATAACAGGCCAAACTGGCACAATCAGTTACCAAGGAGAGCAGGCACGCAGACAATTCGTTAAGACAGATGATCTTTACATCCTAACATACAGATAATTCTTTAAGTTGATTAGAAAAATAGTTTCATTGGAGAAGAACAATGTTGCAGATCGGCCAAGCTTTTATTGATGGATCAAGAGCATTTCTCAGCAAAGACTACCTAGCTAAAATAGCCAGATGTATAGAAAGATTAAGTGAAGAAGATATCTGGTGGCGAGCTAATGAGGAATCAAATAGCATAGGCAATCTACTGTTACATCTTGCTGGTAATGTACGACAGTGGATTATTAGTGGAATTGGCGGTGCCGATGATCATCGTGTACGCCAACAGGAGTTTGCCGAGCGGACCATAATTCCCAAATCCGAATTGCTAGCCAATCTTCAAGCAACCCTAATGGAAGCAGATGCGGTGCTGGCTAAAGTAGATCCTGCCAGTCTTTTAGAAAAGCGAACCATACAAGGTAAAGAAGTCTCGATAATGTATGCTATTTATCATGTTGTTGAGCACTTTTCTATGCATACAGGGCAGATTATTTTAGTAACAAAATTAAGGACCAATAGAGATTTGGAGTTTTATGGTTTTTCTGCTGGTATTCCTATTCCTCGTTGGTGACCTGAATATTAGATTGCTAGTAATTAGCGGGTAAGTTATTACTAAGCCTTCTCAAAAGCGATGCGAAGATCTTCAATGATATCATGCCAATCTTCTAGTCCTATGGAGAGGCGTATACCACCAGGGGCAAGCTTATGGTGCTTCTTTATTTGCTCAGGCAGGGCAGAGTGTGTCATTGAATAGGGCTCTTCAATCAATGTCCTGATCTGTCCAAGGCTGACAGCTAGAGTAATGCTATAGGCATGTGTGGCGATATAGTCTATGAAGCGCTCAGCCATCTCCTCACCACCATTAATTACAAAATAGATCATCGAGCCAGGGGCAAACTTGCCATCATAACTAGTCATCTGTCGCCGAGCCAATTCGTATTGTGAGGACGTTTCTAATCCAGGATAAGAGACCTGTAGTACTTTGGGATGTTGCTCTAAGAATTGTGCTACACGTATTGCACATTTCTGTTGATTTATCATTCTGGTAGGGAGTGTAGGTAAACCATAGACCAGTATTGGCCAGGCATTCTTAGGTGATAATATGCCACCAAAATCCTTACGGAACATTAGCAATGGTCCATGATAATGGTATGGACCGACTACTGCTCCACCCATATCAGTACCGAAGCCGCCAATATTTTTGGTTAAACTCTCTAATACTAAGTCTGCTCCCAATGACAAAGGACGCTGACAATAAGGGGTGGCAAAAGTATTATCGATTATTATTAGTAGTTGCCTGGCTTCATTGCGATTAACATTGATCGATTCTACCCATTCTTTGACTTGTGCAATATCAATCAAATCTAGCGTTGGGTTTACTGGTGTTTCAAAATAGACAACCTTTGTTCTTTCACTTATGGCTTGATGAAATTGAGCAGCATCCCGCAGATCAGCAAACTTTACTTGTACCCCGAAGCGTGGTAACCAATTAGTAAAGAGGCTATAGGTACAACCATAGAGTGTATGATGCGCGACAATCTCATCACCAGCAGCAACAGTAACGCCTAGGGCAGCACTGATCGCTGCCATACCACTGGCAAAGCTTACTGCACACTCTCCACCTTCGGCATAAGCCAAGTTTTCTTCTAGCATAGCGCGGGTTGGCTCTTCCAATCTATCATAGATATATATTGGTGTCTGGCCACCGTTTTCTGTCTCTTTTGCCGCGAATTCAACAAAACCCTGGGCACCACGATGAACCGAACCTAGTCGATAGGCTGCAGAAGCAGAGATAGGAGGAATTATATGGTGATTAAAATCCCATTGCCGACTCTCATAATTACCATGAATTAAATGTGTGCGCATACGATAATCTGACTTTTTGCCGCGATGTTGTTTTTTCATAACTTCTCCTCTATAAAAATTGAATCTATCTGTATAAAGCAAAAGATGTGCTCAAGCTTAGCAAGTAGATCTCGGTGTAATGGCGGTGTAATGGCTAGGTTTTTAATTGCTTTTTCAGCCCAATCGAAAAAAATAGCCTGCGATTGAGTAATATTTCTAGGAGAGTGGGAAATCCTGCGCAAAGAAAGAGAGAACTACAGTCTATATTAAGTAACCCACCATATTTTCCACTGGCATAGTGGTTGCCTTTGCTACTAGACATATTTCAGCCTTATGTGTAGGGAGGCAGCATATGTTCGAATACACGTTAGCCTGTACAAAAAAGAACCATAGCAAGAAAACCATGATCTATTTTATTGTCACTTCAATATTATGGGTATCATTATTGTTTAGTAGTATTGTTGTTGGAATCTTTCTCTATGATGCGAAACTCGACGAGGAGTTTATATTATTGACTATGGTCGCGCCTCCTCCACCTCCACCACCTCCACCGCCTCGTCATAAAGCGGCATCGCAGCAGCCTGCCACCTCCACGATAAGAACAATCACAAACATATCTGTGCGTAATATTCCTACTAAACTTGATCTACCTACCAATGATCAGGCTAGATTAGTAAATGTCGATACATTTGATGGCGGTGTGGAAGGTGGTGTCGAAGGTGGTGTCGAGGGTGGTGTGATAGGAGGTGTTTTAGGTGGTGTTAAAGGGGGTGTGTTAGGCAGTGGGATTAGCACTACACGAACAGAGGCTTTACTACCCCCGCCTCCGGCACCACCACCAGTTGAACAAGTTGCTCCACCTGCCCCACCGGCAATTGTAAGACGTAGCGAAGGCGTCATACGTGGCAATGCTATTACTCGGGTTTTACCACAATATCCAGCCATTGCGCGTAATGCTGCTATCCAGGGTGAGGTTCAGGTAGAGATTACCATTGATGAGAATGGCAATGTTATCAGCGCAACTGTCGTTAGTGGTCCTACACTTTTGCGACAGGCAGCCTTTGCCGCTGCCAATCAATGGATATTCAAACCAACACTTCTTAATAATGTTCCGGTAAAAGTGCAAGGTATATTGACTTTCAGATTTAGACTGCAGAGTCAACCATCGCTGAGTAACTAAATGATTAAGGTTTAACCTTAGTGTCTGACGGAGATTTAGCTTTAGTATCTGGCAATGGACGTATGGCAAAACCATTGATGAGGAATTCCTCTCCATTCAGCACACTGAAACCAGCATTACCATAACTAAAGTTATTGTTAGGATCTTCGTAGAAGCCGATTTTAATATCTTCACCAGCCTTACTAGGAGTTAGCCAGTGTTCAATAGTATTGTCCACCACGCGTATTCGTATACGGTAATCCTCTTTCTCCGTTAAGCTAGGCACAGGCTGAGGCGCCGAAGCAGGTTCATTAAGATTCAAAACACCATCACGACAAATATAGGTCGTAAATTGATTGGGGAAAGGACCGCTTGGACCATTGAGATAGAACAGATAATAATTTTTCTCATCTTTGGCGTGTACTACCCAAGCCGCGCCACGTGTCTTGGCCAACCGTAGACCAAAGACAATTTCACAGTTGCGGTAGAGCTTATCTTTTGGCAGTCCTAAACCAGGTGCACCACGTACTTGCAACAAGCCCTTCTCTACTTTCCATTCTTTGGGTGCATTCCAGAGGCTTAAATTGAAGAATGTATCAGCAAACTCTGCACTAGTTGGTAGCGGCATGAGATTTACAGCAAGCGGTATCTGTTTAGCAGGATTGAGCAGAGTTTGATAGGTTTCATAACCATCAAGTTCAAGCAATACTTTTAACTGCTCTGCTGGCAAGGGCAAAGATATCTTTAATTCACCTGTGGTAGGCACTTCACCGCTGGCTTCACCATTGATATAGACACGTGTTTTGGGCAGTGTCTGCACTATCAAGGTAGTTAGTTCTCTTTCCAGTAGCACAGGCACAATCGCTTCTTCAATGGTCAAGTTAATCTTCTTGGCAAGATAACCCTTGACCTGTACAGTATGCTCACCAAAAGAGGTTTTCAGGCGTACATTATTATCCTTATCCCGTTGCCAGTCGGCTTCTGGATAGGCTTTACCATCAAGTTCAATAATAGTACCAGGCTTGATATCGGTAGCCGAGAATAGCAGAGTACCATTTTTCGGTGTCAAGATCGCCAATACCGGTTGCACATCACCAACACGAATAGTGATTTTTTTACGAAAGACAAGATATTCTGGGTGCTTTACTTCTAGTAGGTAATTACCTGGTTTGAGGGCAATCTCTTTGCTTTCTCGCGTAGTTCTACCCTGTGACTTATTATCTAGATAGATCTCAGCATCGGCATCAGCAGGATCAGAAGAGAGCACGAGTGTGCCAGTAGTAGGGCCTTTGGGTTTGGGTGGTAATTTAACGGTACCGGTATCTTTCTGCGCCAATACCGGCACAATCAGCAGAAGCAAGACACAGCAAGATACAAACCCTACTATTAACTGTCGTAGAAATAGTGGTGTGCGCTGAAAAATTTTCCACACTGGTATTCTTCTCTTCACAATATCTATTTCTTTGGTGGTATTACTGCCAAACGAAATCCTAAATTGGGTTTGACAGTATCTGGCTTATTCCAGAATCTAGCAGTAGTACGAGAGTCATCTACAGGAGAATTGAAATTACCGCCACGATAAACTTTACATTTTAGATCCTCATTACGAGGCTTGTAAGCGCTGCCAGGATATACCTGAAAATTGGAAGCTGTCCATTCCGAGACATTGCCAGCCAATGCGAAGATACCAAGCGGGCTGCGATCATTATTATTGTTAGGCGGACTGTTAACTGCCAGCGGAATAATAGCCAGATTCTCAGCCTTGTTGGTATGGGCAAAACTATTATCCCAGATATCACCCCAAGGATATAGGCGTGCATCATTACCTCTGGCAGCATGCTCCCACTCATCTTCACTAGGCAAGCGATAATCGATCTTGTCGCGTTGTGAGCGCCATCTGCAATAAGCAATAGCATCATCCCAACTGACATTGGTTACCGGCAGATCGTCTGCACCAATCGAATAGTTGTTGCCGTTCCAGCCTTTTGGCGCACGATATTGGGCGGCAAGAACAAACTCACGATACTCCTTATTGGTAACCTCATATTTGCTTAGATAGTAAGACGAGAGTATTACTTGATGGCCTGGCCCCTCTTCCATAGGTATCTGCTTAGCTGCATTTGGCTCACGCCCGATCGTGTAGTTGCCACCTTCGATGAGAACAAAATCTTTCAACAATGTACTAATTCTCTTAGTGGCTTCGTCTTGCTCTGGTGGATCAGGAGTTATAACTTTTGGCTGGATCGGTTGAGGTGAAAATATTCCTGACATTATTAGCGCAACTGTAGCAATTAGCACCGTTATTGCAGATCCCACAACATATTTGAGAACTGGCTTGGGAGCAGGCTTTTCAACAACTTCGGTAGGTGGAACATGTAGCGAGGAGATCTCGCCGGTACGGCCATCAAAACGATCTTTAGTCTTTCCTGTCTGAGACTTATCTAGTGTCTCTAGTTTGATCGTAGGAGTGATCTGGGCAGCAGCACAGAAGGCTTGGAGAAAATCCTTAGCAGTCTGAAAACGATCTTTAGGCTCTTTGGCTAATAGCCGCATTACGGTTTCGCAGAGTGCAGGAGGCAAATGCGGAACTATCACACTAAGTTGTTGTGGCTCTTCTTGAACATGCTTAAACATTAATGTCAGCGAGTTCTCTGCATCAAATGGCACACGGCCAGCCAACATTTCATAGAGGATCACGCCAAAAGAGTAGAGATCTGCGCGACCATCTAATTCAATGCCTTGGCATTGTTCAGGTGACATATAATGTGGTGTACCAACCAGCGAACCAGGTCGTGTCAGAGTGGAATCGATTGTGGCACTACTCACTTTCGCAATACCAAAATCGAGTACTTTGACAACTTCAATATCTTCCTGTTGGTGAAAGAAGATGTTGTCTGGCTTCAGATCGCGATGTACGATGCCTTTGCGATGCATTACTTCAAGCACATAACAGACCTGTTCAACAAAATGTACAATCTCCGGGAGCGGTAAGCGCTTACGTTTGCTAAGCCGCTTACGTAGTGGCTCGCCTTCAAGAAATTCCATCACAAGGAAACAGGCATTGCCTTCTACACCATAGTCAAAGACTCGTACGGTATTGGGATGTAGCACCTTGGCACTGGCGCGCGCCTCTCGTTTGAAGCGTTCAATCGCCTCATCATTCTGAATCAGGTTAGTATTGAGCATCTTGATGGCGACAAGGTTTCCCAGATCAAGGTGGCGCGCTTTATAGACTCGACCCATGCCACCAGAGCCAATCATCTCGATAATCTCATACTTTCCTAGAAAGCGTTCACCAATCAGCAGACCATCTCGGATCGGGGTAAGGATGTTCTTCTGTTCAGGGCCAGCCGTAACCGGCTGGGCCTTTAAGGTAGGAGCATCCTCCTGTCTTAATTTCATCGTCTCGGCCTCATTAATACCTTTATTTGACGATGTGAGTGGTGCTGTCTTGGGTTGTGTTAATAGCGGGCGCTCACTCTGCCGCGAGCCCATATGCAGTGTTTCGGCATTATTGTTAAGAGACTGGTCTGTTTCCGGCGGCTTCGACATAAAGTTATTCTCCGTGGATATCCTCGCTTAACTTATTAGGGCGCAAATACCAAGGAGTCCACTCGTATGGAAAAACATAAGATATATATTTTTACTCAAGCTCCCCTGTAAAGACAAGCAAATAAACTGGGCAGAAGGCAGGGCTAAGACTATTTCACCGTCCTAGCAGAGAAGTCAGAGAATTATTCGTTGTCTGACTTCTCTGCCTAGACAGGCGAAATTTAGAATGAATAGCGTAGGGCAAACTGTAGTGAGCGTGCTGGTAGCGAAGTCGATACTGACGAACCAAATCCAGGCGCTTCCAGAATACGAACCGGAATAGCAAAATGGGATCGGTTGAAGAGATTGAATACTTCCATACGTACTGTGAAGATCTGACTCTCTGTAATCGTGAAACGTTTATCAAGAGCAAGATCGACCACAGCAACACCAGCAGCACGGAAAGTATTACGTCCGACACTGCCATTGGTGGGATTGTTCAATGGATCAGTAAAGGCAAGAAAGCTCTGTGGTGTACTTCCAGGGGCAAGCCGTATACGTGTACGGCCTTGATCAGAAATGATCAAACCATTAGTGGTACTTAACCGATCTGTCAGATTGCCATCAACATTGGCATCTACACTAGTATTGACAGTAAAGGGCTGTCCAGTTTGTAGGGTAAGTATTCCAGCAAGGCGAAAGCCACCCAAGAAACGGTTTTGTCGTGCAAACGGCAGGTCATATTGCCAGGCAGCAGTGAAGCGATGGCGTATGTCGAAATTAGCGCTACCACGTTCTGCTCGCAGCCCCTCGCGACGACCCAACTCGTCCTGTGCTAAGGCAAAACTACCAGCCAAGTCAAAGACATCTGAGACCTCATCAATGGCATGCGCATAGGTATAGGCAAGTTGGAACCCTAGGCCATTAGCAAGTTGCCGTGCTAGTGAAGCTTGTAAGGCATTGTAGTCAGCATTAGCAGAACTCTCAAAGATAGTAATTACCCCCAATGAGCGCTCAGGTCGTCGTAGTAGTGGGATATTGAGATCCGCAGTGGCAGCAAAAGGTGTAAATTGACCACCATTAGGAGTGCGAAAACGGATTAGCTTACGCCCTCTTGTGCCTACATAAGCGACTGTTGCTACATAACGATCAAATATTGCTCGCTCTAGGGCAACAGAGAAGTGTTGTACATAAGGTGTGCGCAACTCTTTATCTGGTAAGGTAAATCCAATACCAAAACCAAAGGTGCTTAAGCGACCTAATCCAAATGCTAGTTGTGCAGGAGATAGCCCAATGGTGTTAACTGTACCTGGCTGTATCAACCTGATATTGTCGTTAATACCAAAGGTAATGAAAGCCGGATTAACAGTAATTAGACTAGTATTGATTTGGGAGTTTAACGCTGAGCCAAAATTGACAGGAATAAAGTTAGGAAACTGATTACGTGATTGGCTTACGATATTGCCTAAGATTGAATCATAGAAGATACCATAGCCACCCCGTAATGAAGTGCGACCATCACCAAAAAGATCCCAAGCAATACCCACTCTGGGAGCAAAATTATTATTATCGTTGTCATAGATCTTTTCACGCCCAGCAATGAAACGACGTTGTGCTCGTACTGAATTGATAAACTGGAGCGAGAAATCATCATTAGGATCGAAAGAGATATCTGACTCTTGCACTGCCAAGGCGCGTTCTAGTCGCCTATTATCATCTGTGGGCACGCTGTTACGCTCATAACGCAAGCCAAAATTGAGCGTGACACGCGGATGTACCAGGATATTGTTATCGATAAAAAAGTTTGTCTCTGTAAAACGTAGACCAAGCGAAGAGTCTGGAGTTACAGCAAGAGCTTGTAGGAAATCGGATGGTAGACCAATACCTGCAAAATCTGCTCCGCTTCCTATTCCTAATGAGGAGCCATCCAGTGCTATAAGGAAATTGGGAGTGATTGCTAATTGTGGACGGTAGTTACGATCCAAGAAGCTGTTAAACTGTACACGACGTATATCAGCACCAAACTTCAGTGTGTATTTGCCCTTAGTTAATACAAAGGTATCGGCAATCTGAAAAGTGTTATTGGCTCGTCCCTGTGGGAAGGTGAAAGGATCAACGCCAATAGGACTAAATGGTACTAACAGCAACCGTCCCAGCGGACCTGTACGACTATCTGGTATCCCATCACCGGTACGATCGCCAGTTGCGAGCGCCGATTGGAAAATAAATGGACTACCAGCTACCTCTGTAAATCCAAGCGAGGTACGACCAAAAGAGAGACGCACTTGATTAGCGGCATTCGCAGTTAATTCTGTATTGAGTGTAAAAGCGATATTCTGTGTACGTGTGTCTGCATCTAAGCTTGAGTTAAGAGCGCCATCTACAGTTGGGATGCGTGTATCATCATCAGTAAAGTTATACCGTCCAGTGAAGGTTGAGAGCTTGCCAAAGGGCCGGAACTGGTAATCAAACTTCAACGAAAAGAGTGTGCCATCACCCGAAGCTGCCAATACTTGTGTAAAAGTGTTATCTACATATGGACCGCCAGGATTATTGGGCAGAGGATATAGTCCAAGCACATCCTGGCCAAACCTTAATGCCTGCAGAGATCGGCCTAATTGGCTGCCCAATCTAGTAGCAGATTGGCGTTGAGCTAGCGTTGGCACAGAGAAATGAATCTCCTGAGAGCGATTTACATCCTGACGCTCAAGGGCAGCAAATAGATGTAAACGATCTTTCAATAATGGTGCTGCAATTGCTCCCCCCAATTGATTACGGGTAAAAGGATTTTCACCTCCTGAAGGCCCCCCCTTAAGATCAAAGAAATCCCGCGCATTAAGGGCAGAGTCGGTGAGAAAATCATAGAACTCGCCATGCACTTGATTACTACCAGAACGAGACACAACATTGATCTGTCCACCGGTATTACGTCCTGCTTCGGCATCGGCTAGCAGTGTAGTTATCTCAAACTCACGTATACTTTCGACAGACTGAGGAATGGCAGGAGTAAAGCCCTGACGGCGTACACCAACATCTTGATCGTTATTGTCAGAGCCATCGATAGTGAAATTGTTAGCGCGAGCACGCTGGCCATTAACCGAGAATTGTCCTGCCGTACCAACGCCTGGACCTATGCCAGGTCCATTGGCGCCGAACGTGGCAGGTGGTGGTGCTACTCCTGGCACCAGTAATGCGAAGGTATCAAAGCTACGTATTCCTGCTAGTGGCAAGGCAGTAATAAACTCTGCGGTGGCGCTACCACGTAGTGTCGCGTCTGCGATATTGGCCTGTAATGTACCTGGTGCTGGTAGATTGGCTGGCGGTGTTGGAGCAGGCGGAGCACTCACAGGCAGCAACTGGATCGGAGGTGGTTTGATCACCTTTTCGCGATTCACTTCCACAAGGTAGTTAGGAATCAGATTGGGCTGATAGCCTTCTGCTTCTGCCTTAATGTCGTAGACGCCAGCAGGGAGAAAGTCTATACGGTAGGTACCAGTAGTATCAGTGCGGCGTCCATACCCAAAACCGTTAGTAGTATTGACGACCTGTACCAATACACCTGCGATCGGACCGTTCTGAACATCAACAACGGTTCCGATCAATGTACCAGTAGTTGTCTGTACAAACATTGCCGGTGCGATCTGGGTGTTTGTTATAGGCATACGCGCCAGACCACTGGGCGCCAAAAGTAGTATTGTCAGCAAAACTGCAGATATTTTTGTCAAGTCCATAATTGCCGCGCAGTATACCGCTTGACTAGCCGGCCGATGCGCGCCTCCTCAGGCAAAAGTAACCAGCGGCGAGCGACAAGATATTACACTGCGACACGCCGCTTGTCACTATTCGTTCTTGTTTGTAAGTACATTAAACACTAGAGTGTTGGACGCTACTCCATTGACAATCACAACAATCTCATTAGCGCCTTTCTTAAGCGCCAATTTTTTCTTATTACCTTTCAAAGTAATAGATGTATCACTGAGATTGACAATAAATGAGCTTATGTTTCTGCCATTGACGATAACTTGTACGCCAGTACCGCCAAATCCACTCCCATTAACAAAGAGATTGGGTTTAGTAAATCTAGCGTCGGCAATCGTCACACGGCCTTGTAGGTTGATATTGAAGGAAGTTTGCGCAGAAAGGCCACCGGCATCGGTCACCTGTATAGTAACGCGTCCACCTTGTGTTTCTCCCTGTGCGGGCGCAATACGTATCGTAGCGCTGCCATTATTATTATCGATCAATGTAACATAAGGTGGCGCACCGGGCAGCAGTGAGAATTTTAGACCATTACTTCCATTTGGATCGGTTGCTGTTACTGATATATCGCGAGTATCGCCAGCCTTTACGCTCTGATCTGAAATTGATGTGATCGCCGGGGGCATATTCGCCACCACATTCACACTTACATTCTGGCTACGTACTAGCGCACCAGAGGTGGCAGTAATATTGATATTGAAATTGCTAGACGGGGTGTTACTGGTAGTACTTACCGTCATGGTTGCACTACTACCAGGTGAAATGATATTGGGTGAGAAGCTTACCTGTAGATTACCGTTTGCTGGTGTGACGGCTGCACCCAAACCAACCGGTTGAGAGAATCCATTCTGCCCTTGCAGATTTACAGTAAAACTGGTTGATGAACCCATTGCTACAGTCTGAGCACCAGGATTGATGGAAAGAGAAAAATCGCCACTACCACCATTGCCTGGCGTGCTTACGATTGCACGGATCAGAATATTGGCGGTACTGCCATCGGTAAAGCTGAGCGGATCAAAAGTTGCACCATTATCGTCAGAGAAGAAGCCACGCTGTAATTGTGGACCATCCTCATCAGCAGAAAAGCCCACTCCTCGCGCTGGTGTAGGCAGTTGATATCCTACATAGATATCTCCAGAAGTGATTGTTGGTCCATTTACAGGAAAATCAACAAACTCGTCTGCACGTGGAATTGTGACAACCTGATTTATTACAAAAGTCGGATTATTGACAGGACGATTACGCCCTAATGGATCAACAAAGACAAGAAGTCGTACCGTATCACCAACAGGACTGGGTAGATCTTCAAACTGATTGAAGACTGCGCGTATACGCCGTAATGTAACAGGATAGCTTGCTGGTGTGAAACGATTAACAACTATCAACCCATCATCAACTAAACCGAACTCTGGTCCTCCATCATCAACCTTGAACTCTTGTTCAACTGCACCTCCATTAACAACATTTAGTGTAAGAGTTTGTGTTCTTACCAACTGTCCAGCCGTGCCTGTAATTGTAATGGAGAAGGTACTGGTGGGTGTACTTGATGGCACATTGATAGTAAGAGTTGCGTTGCCGCCAGGATTTACTATGCTGGTTGAGAGCGTAGGAGTAACTCCACCAGGCGAGACAGCGACATTCAGATTGACAGGTTGTGCCAGCCCTGCGGCGGCCACATTGATTGTGAAAGTAGCTGATGTGCCAGGTGAAACAGTCTGTATAAGTGGATTAATGGCAAGGGCAAAGTCACCAGCGCCGGGGCCACCTTTGACTACGCCTTTGATAATACGTATAGCATTATTGAAACCACTGGCGATTAGCAGATTACCTGCTCTGTCAAATTTTATCCCGCGTGGAAAGGCGAAGTTAGCACGTGTAGCAGCATCACCATCACCAGTGTAACCGGCGGTACCTGTGCCGGCAATGGTAGTAATGATGCCAGTCACTGCATCTACACGTCTAATGCGATTGTTAATGGTATCTGAGATATATAGATTGCCAGCAGTATCGAATACTAGACCAGAAGGATTGTTGAGACTGGCACTGGTTGCCGGGCCACCATCACCACTAAAACCGCCAATACCATTGCCTGCTACTGTTGTGATAATGCCTGTTCTTGCATCAATGCGGCGTATACGATGATTGCCACTATCAGCAATAAAAATATTACCTATGCCATCGACGGTTACGTTTCCTGTAAAGATCGGCAGTAGACTGGCATTAGTGGCAAGACCGCCATCACCTAAGGGACAGTTGCCAGTATTACAACCATTCCCAGCAACCGTATTTATAATACCATTGTTAAGGTTTACACGCCGTAAACGCAGATTGCCAGAATCAACAATTAATAGATTACCAGCATTATCTAATGCCAATCCTCCTACTAGGAAGAAAGTGAGTTTAGCATTAATGGCAGGGCCACCATCGCCTAGCGGACAGCTCTGTTTACTAGCATCACAACCATTGCCGGCAACTGTTCTGATTATACCGCTAGCCAGATTTACCTGACGCACTCGGCTATTAGTAGAGTCAGTAATAAAGAGATTACCAGCGCCATCTAGTGCCAATCCACTGGGAATGTTCAGTCCCGCATTAGTAGCAGGGCCACCATCTCCACTAAACTCTTTACGCCCACTGCCTGCAATCGTTCTAATATTGCCACTAGCTGCATCTACCAGACGTACACGATTATTCTCCGTATCAGAAAGGATCAAATTTCCCTGGGAATCTACTACTATATCGTAAGGATTTATCAGCGTAGCCTTGAGCGCTGGGCCACCATCACCTATGGAAATATCTTTTCCTGCCATAGTGGTAACGATTCCTAAGTTATCCACTTGGCGTATACGGTTATTTCCATTGTCAGAGATAAAAATATTTCCTGTGCCATCAATTGCTACTCCAGAAGGATTACGGAAACTAGCATTAATGGCAGGACCATTATCACCACTGAAATTGGCAATACCATTACCTGCTATGGTGGTGATGATGCCGGTTCTTACGTCTACTTTACGTACTCGATTGTTGCCAGAATCAGCGATAAATAGATTGCCTGTCACATCCACCGTAAGCCCAAGTGGAAGGCTAACAGTGGCATTACGAGCGGGACCACCATCACCGCTAAAACCGGCAAACCCATTACCTGTTACAGTGGTGATAATACCGGTTCTTCCATCCACCTTGCGTACTCTATGTATGATAGGTTCAATAAAGTATAGATTGTTATCTTTATCTACTGTAGGGCTAACAGGAAGTAGAGTGGCTGCGCTGGTGGCAGGGATACCATCACCACTAACACCAAGTTGGCCTGTACCTGCCACGGTAGTAATAATGCCGGTTTTTGCATCCACTTTCCTAATACGATTATCAAAGGGAGTAGAGATAAAGAGGTTGCCAGCATTATCAAGTGCTAAGCCAGCGGGCGAAACCACTCCTGCATTAATCGCCGGACCATTGTCACCACTAAAGACATTGTTCCCATTACCAACAATTGTGGTGATCAGGCCGGTGTTTATATCAACACGTCGTATACGGTGATTCTCTGAATCTGAGATTAGCAGGTTTCCTGCTTTATCTATCAGTACTCCACGAGGAGTGTTGAGACTAGTGCTAATAGCCAATTTATTGTCACCAGTAAAAGCCGCCGGTCCATTACCAGCTACCGTAGTAATAACTCTTGTACTGGAATCAACACGCCGTATACGGTTATTGTTAGTGTCAGTAATAAAGAGATTGCCGGCGGCATCGACAGCGAAAGTTTCCGGAGAAGAGACATTGGCATTTATTGCCAATCCACTATCGCCAAGAAACGGTACGCCACCAACAACTGTGGTAATCTCACCATCTGCCAAATCCTGCAAGCGACGTGGAAGAATATCAAAAGCTGCTTGTGCAACACCGCCACGTGTCTGTATAGAGATAGTACGAGTACCTGGAGCATCTTGTGGCGGTACACGTAATCTAATGCTAGTAGCGCTCTCTATGGTGGCATTTGTTACTAAAGTATCGCCTAATACTATCTGGCTTTCAGGAGCAAAATTCTTACCAGTAATAACGACTTCTGCGCCGCCACTCATATTATCAGTAGTGCGGCTTAAGCTAAGAATTTGTGGTTCGCCCACTGATACTACCTTTAATGCTGAATCATCAATGGGAGCATTAGCATCGAGGACAAAAGTATTTGCTCCATTGACTACTAGACTAGTGGCTTTGCTGAAAGTACCTGCTTGGGCTAGTGAAACCATCTGCGGTGGTTTGCCAACAGGTCGTGTGATTATCTGCACGGCGCTAATATCAACAACATAAACATTCTCTTGACTGTCAAAACCTACTGCTTGAGGATCGTTAAAAGCAAATTCATCATTCTGCTCTGCCTCAGGAATATCAATAGGCTCGACAGTGGGCATATCTGTGCCATGGGGAAGGGTTCTTACAGAGGCAGCACCTAGTGTAGAAACATCTCCATTACGAGTAATTAGGCGTATACGTTTATTGCCAGAATCGACTACTGCAATAGACCGGCCATTATCACTAAGAGCAATACCAGTGGGTCGTGTAAAACGTGCTACTCGGCCTCTACCATCCAATTTTCCTGCTACACCCGGTTCACCAGCCAACAGTCTTACTTGGTTTCTGCTGAAATCAACATAATAGACAGCATGATTGTCAGTATCAGATACAAAGAGATTGCCGCCTAGATCGACAACAATTCCACGTGGACCATTAAAGGCAATATCACTGGCCTGACTGAAACTGGCAATGCCATTAGCATCAAATCTTGGTGTGCCAGGTGCGCCATTGCCAAGCACCGTAGTAACCTGATTGTTAAAGCCGACTTTACGAATGCTATGATTGAGTGTATCGGTAATATATATGCCGCCATTGGAGCTATTATCGACTCCTACCACGGTTGGGCCAGCAAAGAGGGCATCGGTTAATGAACCATCGGTTCTACCATTTACTCCTCTGCGTCCAGCAAAAACATTGGTTGGACTGGTGAGACCATCTTTTCTTAAGATCACATTGTTGATTGGATCGGTAAGATAGATGCGTCCACCCATATCAGTCTTGGTGTCGCCAGGCACTCTCACAGCATTACCATTCATTACTCTGGTCACTGCCACAAAAGTAGATACACTATCGTTGCTACGACGTGCTGTGATAGTAGCAAAGCCACGCCGTATCCCCCGTACCATCCCAGTAGTAGCATCAACACTAGCAATATCCGGGCTGCCTGATGTCCAATTAACTCCGCTGACAGGGTTATTGTTTGCGTCTGTGGCCGTGAGATTGATCAGATTATTTTCGTTTACAACCGGATTGCGCTCACGGATCTTAAGATTGCCGCTCTGTAGTGTGACCATTGCCAGCGGGCGTGTAGAGGTAGGTGGTAGAGGGCTCAGATAGGCTACGGTAGGAACAAGCAGGCGAGCCAACAAAAAAGCCGCTAGGCTTAAGCGTAAACCGAAGGATGGGAACATACGTGGGGATAGATTCATTATTAACTCCGCAGATCCTATAAATATT
>JBFLVQ010000052.1:0-25972 GCA_040758525.1 Acidobacteriota bacterium | reverse complement strand
AATCATTCCGGCAACCACGACTTTATTGACATTTGGTTCTCTGATGATACACGTGCCAGAATTGGTGCAATTGTAGAATCATTAAAAGCGAAGAAGAGATGAACGATAGCTAATTCTATAAGAAAAAGCCTGGCAGATCTCATTATCTGTCCGTGCTAATGCTTAATTGAGTGGAAGTTAGAATATCACTTCAATCTTGCTTATCTTTCTTGTCTTTCTTATCCTTATCCGGCCGTACAATTATATAAGGCGGCTTGCCATTCTCTTTTGGTCGGGACGAATCTTCATTGCGTCTAGGTTGCTCTTCACGCTTAGGTTGTTGCTCACCACGGTTGCCACCTTCACGATTGCCTTCGCGGAAATTGCGCTCTGGTGGTTGTTCACGATTGCCTTTTTGTGTCTCATCATAGATAAGCTCAGTCGCAAATGCAGGTCTGCTAATAACAAGATTCAAAATAACAATCAGAAGGATAAAAAGCTTAAAAAACTTGTTCTTCATAATTCCCTCTATGCTTACTGAGAGTATCTCTTTTCCGGACTGCTGATGCAATTGATGTACCGAGGCTTGAAATATCTTATAAATCATTATAAATTTTCTAGTTAATTCCATATATCGATATTCAGTAGTAAGTTTATACCATACCAATCTGTCTATTGTTACCCTATACGGTGTAAAATTGCTAACCAGATCAACCTTTAGCGCCAGCCGAGTCCGCGAAAGTGTAACTCGTTAAGAAAATAGTCGAGTAGAGTAACTCGTTCATGGGATCGGTCATAACCGACCAACTCAACATAACTACGACCTGTAACTGGCTGCTGAGCTAGTCGTCCTGCTATTGTGGTTGCTCCTTCCCAATAAATTACCATTGTTGAGCCACGTGTATCCAGTTCTTGAGCACGTAATACTGGCTCAATTTGCAATTCTGCTTCAAGGGTTGGGATATTTAACTGCCAACCGCTCGGATAAACTGTTCCAGTAACTTGGCTAGTCCAGCTACCAAGTGGAGTTATAGAAAACTCTTGCTGGGAAAAGCGGCGCAATGAACCATCTGTCTCAATTAGAGTGACCTCAGAAAAACGGGTAGGCTTACCATCCTTATCTCGTAGCTGAAATGCCATTATTTCTCTATGATCGTCTAGTTGTATAGCAAACCAATCCCATCCCTGAATCTTCTCCTTCATTGTCCAGGTACCAAACTCGTGATCCATCCAAGCAGTACCTGTTACCTGATACTTTTGGTTAGCGATTACAAGTTCGCCCTCTGCCATCATACGTGGATAAGAAAGATAGTAGGAGGCTTCTCCTGTCTCTTTATAGCTTAAACCTTCTAATCCATGCTTGACTAGCGGTTTAACAGGTTTGAGAGAAAGATTAAGTTCAGTATATCCCATACGCGCTGACACTATATGTTGACTACCTAATTCACATACAGACCAGTTATCTAACCATACTTTATGCCTGTCAATGGCTGCCCCAGCCGGTAAGCTGCCATTTATTGAGCGCCTATGTGCATAGCGGAACTGCTTGGCTTCAATATCGGTTATAGCAAAATGGGCATAGTAATTGACCGAACTAAATAATCGCATAGGAATTACTAATCCCAGGCGATCTTTATCTGTACGCCGCTTAAAGAAGACTACTTGAAATCCGAATTGCCGCTCGCCACTTTGCAGATGGCCTGTATAATACCACCATTCTGTCTGCACATCATCGTGTGCATATGTATCACGTGGCAATTCAATAGGCCGCCCAGCCGTTGTTTTGTTCAATTCTTCAGGTGCGCCCAATAATGTATCAACCAAAGTATCGACTATATCAGTCGCCACCTGTTCTAATGTGTCCAAAATATTTGCTGTCACACTAACATTTACTCCTGAATATTAGAGTTTTTTCACCGCTCCAGCAATAATACCCTCTAATATCAGCAATCCATCCGCTTTGCCTTCTTCTAACAGATCTTCTATCAAGTCACTAGTAAAATATTCCAGATGTTGGCGGCCACGCCGTTTCTGCAGCATCATTTTATAGGCCTTGCCACCATAAGAGAAGAGGGTCTTACATTTTACTCCGGGATGATGCTTAGCCAGAATTCGATCAATCAAATGTAATAGATGATGTGTGCGCCGTATCTGTTCCTCATTACGTTGCTGTGTAGTAGCAAGTAGGTGGGCCATATCGTCCGGCGTAACCTGGAAATGTGTTGCTAATGCAAGCTGTTCCTCACTTAATTTGGGCAATTTGCCTATTGACATATCAGCGACAGGTTCTGCCTTATCTTGCCCCCAAGGTGAACCATGAAAAATGATCCGTTCGTCATAATCAGCCATAGTACACCTCTGTTAGATTCCTGAAAGTTTCATCAGGTTATCGACGATCAGGCAATAAGCCTGTTGCTACCAATGTTAATTGATTATCTGCTGCATAATGATAACCTGTCAACGCTTGACCATTGACATTCTATTAAATGATAAAAATAATAGCTCCATGTATACGCCAAAAGGCCGTGAGAAATCGATAGCTCAACCCCTCAACCAAAGATACTAATAGTAATCCAATAATTTCAGGAAAAGAGTGTTGTCGGCGTAAAGAGATTTCATCCGCAATAATTCCACCCAGACTCTTTAAAAGCGCAAAAATAACTATGGTAAAAAAATAGAGCGCTGCTATCTCTCCAGTAATAGCACCAACAAGTAGCGCCAGCGGTATCGTGATCAACCCCATCAACTCCAACACAGGCGCAACAATCTCTAGCAATAACACTATTAAAGCTATGCGCCGCCATCCTAAGCCCTGCTGTACCAACATTTTAATATTGCCTATTACAGTCTGTAATAAAATCATCTGCCAACGCCTATGCATTGCTGCTAATGATTCTCTTGTTGTTATCAGACGCGTCCAACAGAGAATATCTGGCACAAATCTGACTCGGTAAGGCCGTGCCTGTTTACATCGTGCCTGCACCAATTGCAAGTTGAGCCACAACTCATTATCAGTTTTACTTCCCTGAAAACCACCTAGCTGGATTAAATCCTGTTTACGTAATAGGCGCACCGCACTATTGGTCGTACTTATTAAACAGAAGGCGCTACGTACTAGCAGGCTGCTATGAAAAAGACGCTTCCGTTCAATCTGTTGCAAATTCTCCAAGAAAGTGATGGGCATATGGTTGACACCCATCTCTGGCTCGCCCGTACTAGCAGTCACTAAGGTGGTTTGCGGCTCTTCAATGAATGGTTTAGCAAGCAGCATCAAGGCATTACGGGACAACAAGTGGCTAGGCTCAAGAAAGCATACTAATGGTGCTCTTGCTAGATTAAGGCCAATATTGAGCGAATCCGCCCTTCCCGTGTATGGCTTGTCTATCACTGTGAGAATGGGGTATTGCGATGAAGTGTAGATAGCGCTAATTGCTCCAGTTGAGAGCGCACGTCTATATACACGATTGAGTGGTTGTAGTCCAAATTCTAGCTCCAGTATTTCTAGCGTAGCATCATCTGAGCCATCATTGATAATAATAACTTCATAATCAGGATAATTGATCGCCAATAAGGATTTAAGCGTCTCTCCTAGCCAATCACTCTGGTTATGTGACCAAACAATCAATGAAATAGGTTGAACTTTGGGTGAGTCAATCAGTTCAAAACGGCTGCTTAAACGATTACAGAATGTATTACGCCTAGTATTAAATAAGGATAAGGTAATTTGAATTATACTGATTGCTCCAGTACAAAGTTGAATAGTGAACAAAAAAATCACTAGATAGGTCAGCATCTGTTGCCAGGCTAGTCCGTAAGGTAGCCCTATTTCTAAGATATTGTAGGCGAAAAGGCCAAATGCCAGTAGCAGTGGGCTAACAAGTAGTATCATACCCAGCAGGCGTCCAGTAATAGGCAATACCAGCATAGGCAGTTCAGCAACCGTCTTAGCACTATCAGCTCCCTGTCCTAACTGCTGCATCCAATTGCAACTCCTCTATCACTTGCTTGGCAATATCACGGGCAAAACGATCTGTATGCTCTGTCTGCTCGCGCAAAGCAGCCAATCCCAACTGGCCTAATTGCGCAAGCGAATGAGCAGCATTGTGACGCACCCACCAGGCTTCGTCCGTAAGCATCCTTATCAGTGCTGGTATTGCTTGCTCCTTGCCTATCTGACCCAGTGCTTTGGCAGCAACCGCACGCACTTCCCAACTCTGATCGGCCATTTTTGCCAACAGCAGTTCCAATTCATCATTGGTTTCAACACCAAGAGCAGCAAAGACACGTACTGCACGGGCACGTATATCGACCGACTCATTATTTAGAAATGGTGCTGCTGCCAGTCGAGCAGACCGAGCATTTAGCCATTCATTACGCTGCCCCAAATCTGCCATCAATTCCAGCACGACTTTTATTACTGCCTCGCGTCGTTCACGCAACGGCCCTGCGGCTTGCAACAGTTCACGCAACAAATAGGAGAGATCCAATGGTAACTGGCGTAGTTTGCTAGCAACTTGTAGCACCTGCCAACCATTGGCACTTGAGAGCGACAGCACAACAGTAGCCAATGAGCGACTCTCGCCCAATTCCGTGAGTGCACAAAGGGCAGCTTGACGCACTTCTGTATCTTTGTCACGCAATGCCCCTGTCAGTACCTCTATGGCACTCCAGCAATGCATTGTACCTAATCGCTTTGCTGCATCTGCACGTCTATACCAACTGCTTTTCTGAAAAGCTTGTATATCCTCTTCAGCAAACCTTAATGCCTGATAGGTTTCAGAAATTGGTTTCAAAGCATCTCCCTTTAACCCTATTGCTATTTCAACAAGAAAATCGCGCAGACATTCGCGATTTCGGCCTGCCAGCCGCTGCAAAGCAACTGCAAGCCGGTCACTAGTAACTAGATCAATTGCTCCTGCTTCTGATACCACTACCTGAAAGATCTGTTGTAAGCGCACACGTAAGGCCGCGCGCTGCTGTCGTCGCAGTGTCACAAACATGCTATAGACTAGTAGCGCTAGTGCTAACAGTGCCCAGCAGAGAAACAGCACCGATATCAGATCATAGATCAATACCATGG
Organism: Acidobacteriota bacterium; assembly: GCA_040758525.1. Lineage (GTDB taxonomy): Bacteria > Acidobacteriota > Blastocatellia > Chloracidobacteriales > JADJPF01 > JBFLVQ01. The sequence goes on along the minus strand of JBFLVQ010000052.1, from coordinate 20,913 downwards.
TTGGTTTTACATCCCGCGCTAGCGAGGCTATTAGCCTAGGCGATAATTACGACTCAGGCCCCCTTGTCAGGAAGGAGAGACACAGCAACGTGCTGCGCCCAGATATTCTAAAATACAGCCGTATGTTATCATAGGTGCTGAGTGAGAGGCTATTGTCTGAATTGATAAGAATATACTTTCCAACTACAACATGCAGTTAAGGGATGTGAGCGAGAGCGCACGCATGGCGCTCTCCACACTACAAACACATAAATTACGCTCCTTTCTTACTACACTAGGTGTCATTGTTGGTGTAACCACAGTAATTGCTATGGTTTCAATTATTCAGGGACTCAATCGCGCTTTTACTAATCAGATTGAGTCCTTGGGCTCCAATACTATCTTCGTCTCCAAGTTTGATCCTGGTTTTCGGCGTACACGTACGGAATCAGAAAGAAAGCGCAAGGATCTGACATTGGAGGATGGTCTAGCACTAGCTGCTTCTGATGCTATACTCTCGGTTTCACCCGAATACCGTAAGCAGACTGCAATAATGCGCTATGGCGACCGTGAGACTGATACAATGCAACTCACTGGAGCTACGCTCGGCTATGAGTTGACCCGTAGCAATTACATTGCGGAAGGTCGTTTCTTCACAGATTTTGAAATCCTACATCGTGCTGACATATGTGTTTTAAGCGCAGATGTGGTGGATGCTCTCTTCCCATTTACTGACCCTATAGATAAAGAGATCCTCGTAGATGGCCGCAAATTCCGAGTTATTGGTGTATTGGAACGGCAAGGCAGTTTCTTTGGTCAGAGTCGTGATATTCAGACATTGATCCCAATCACTACTTTTATGAAGTATTATCCTATCAATGAGCGAGGATCAGATGTCTTCTTTTTTGCCGTGGTCCGTCCACATAGTCGTGCACAGGTACCACGTGCAGTAGATGATATCACTGAGATCCTAAGACGACGGCGACAGGTACGACCAGGCGAAAAGAACAACTTTGGTGTTTCTACACAAGATAGTCTATTAGATCTATATAACCAACTTACTGGCGCTACTGCCCTTGTGTTAACTGTTGTCTCTTCGGTCGCGCTATTTATTGGTGGGATAGGAGTAATGAACATTATGCTCGTGGCAGTGGTAGAACGTACCCGCGAGATCGGCATACGCAAAGCCATAGGTGCACGTCGTAGCGATATAATGCGCCAATTTCTCCTTGAAGCGATTGTGCTGACTGGAACAGGTGGAATCATAGGAGTATTGATTGGTGTAGGAATCAGTAAATTGATCGATACCTTCTCTCCACTTCCTTCTGTTGTGCCGCTTTGGGCAGCACTAGCAGGTCTCAGTGTATCACTTGCAGTAGGACTATTCTTTGGTATCTATCCGGCTAAGCGAGCTGCTAATCTTAACCCTATTGAGGCACTTCGTTATGAGTAATACTACAATCGCCATTATCGATTATGGTGTAGGCAATCTACGTAGTGTAGAAAAGGCATTTGCCGCGGTTGGAGTAGAAGTTGAAATCAGTGCTGAGCCTACTCGATTAGCTTGTGCGCATGCATTGGTTCTACCAGGCGTAGGCGCCTTTGGCGATGCTATTAACTGTTTGCGTGCGCGTGGCTTTGATGAGCTTGTCTATAAAGCGGCGGCAGCCGGTAAACCTCTTCTTGGTATCTGTGTAGGATATCAAATGCTTTTCGATGAGAGCGATGAGTTTGGTCAGCATAAGGGTCTTGGTCTATTGCCAGGCCGAGTTGTACGATTTCCAGAAACCGATCTACATGTACCACATATAGGCTGGAACAAAGTGCATCACTATCACCCACACCCATTACTTACCAATATTCCTGATGGTGCATTCTTCTATTTTGTACACTCTTACTACGTCACACTAGCGACTGATGAGTATACATTGGGAGTAACAGACTATGGATTGAAGTTCGCCGCGATTGCAGGGCGTGACAATATTCTAGGAGTGCAATTCCATCCTGAGAAGAGTCAGCAAGCCGGTCTGCAATTACTGAAAAATTTCGCTGCACAGTTATAGATTTTCACTAAAACGTATCCAGCCTGAACCTTCATGACCAAAGTGGAATACTTTAGGATGAAACATCTCTGCCATAATCTCTAAAGACTCCACTACACGAGGACCAGGACGATTAAAATATTGATTGCCATCGGCTATATAAACAGAACCTTTCTGCACAGCTTGCAAGCTTTTCCACTCTGATTTGCTAGTGATTAACGACATCTCCTGCAATGTACGTTGAATATCAAAGCCGCAAGGTGCAACAAAAATTATATCTGGATCTTTTCTCACTAATTCATTCCAAGTCATCCAGGGTGAGTGCTTCCCTGCTTCACCAAATAGATTGCTCCCTCCTGCCATCTCTATCAGCTCTGGCATCCAGTTGCCAGTTGCCATGAGTGGCTCTATCCATTCGATACCCGCTACTGTAGGATATGGCGTGAGTGCTCGCGAACGGGTGGCGAGCATTGCCATTCTCTCCTGCAGTTCTTTGATCAAATCTGCTGCTGTTGCAGCAACATCGAGTGCTGTGCCTACACGTTTTATATCTGTCCAAATATCTGCAAGCGCATTTGGCATCAGTGAAACGATAGTTGGCTGAGAACTGGTTAATTGACAGACGGCTTGTTCTACATCCTTAAGACTAACTGCACACACTTCACATTGTGATTGTGTAATGATATGTGTTGGCTGTAACTCTTCTAATAGATGTGCGTCAACACGATAGACACTAAGTGCCTCCTGCACGATTGCCTTCACACGCTGATCAATCTGATAGCTTGAACCTTCAACATTGAACTTAGGACTAGTACAGATGGGCAGTTGTTTTACCGTAGGTGGATAGTCACATTCATGCGATCGTCCTACTAATTGTTGTTCAAGCCCTAGTGCAGAGACTATTTCCGTAGCGCTGGCAATCAATGAAATGATACGTGGCATCATCGTTGGTATAAGACCTCTCGATTCTCTATCGCTATGCTGTGGTGAAAATGTATAATATGGCACTATTACATGTCACTGGATAATGCCGTATGCTTGTTATTCCTGCACTTGATCTAAAAAACGGTTGTTGTGTACGACTCACACAAGGAGAGAAAGATCGTGTAAAAATCTACGATCAAGACCCATTATCAGTAGCCGAGCAGTTTGCACAAGCTGGTGCCACACTACTTCATGTTGTCGATTTAGATGGCGCATTCACAGGCGGACCAACAGATAATTTGGTAATCGTGCGCGATATTGTGCAGAAACTGAAGCTTCCTGTACAGTTCGGAGGTGGTGTGCGAGATGAAGTAGCCATTGTGCGTCTTATTGAACTGGGTGTTACACACATCATTCTTGGCACAATTGTGGTAGCGGCACCACAACTATTCAACTCATTGGCGGCACGGTATCAGGATCATCTAGTAGTAGGCATAGACGCACGTGCAGGCTTTGTGGCTACACATGGATGGGAACATACTTCCCAACTCGATGCTCTTACATTGGCTCTACAGCTACACGATAGTGGTATTAAGCGAATTATCTATACCGATATTGCCCAAGATGGCATGCTGGCCGGACCAAATCTTCATATGACTCGGCGATTGGCCCAAGAGAGTGGTCTTAAGGTTACTGCTTCGGGTGGTATAGGCACACTTGAAGATATCCAACATCTGAAAGCTTTAGAAAACGACGGTGTGGACAGTTGTATTATTGGAAAAGCGCTTTATGAACGGCGTTTCACGCTAGCAGAAGCGCTCAAGGCGGCGAGCTGATATTCAATAACATAGTGCGTAGGTTCTCTACTGCTGTCTTCAATTCATTGAGGAAGATCTCATCAAGTGGATTCTCTGTTTCTAGATCCCCTATGATAATTTGTAAAAGCATGGACGTCTCTTTCGAACAATTGAGCAAGCTCTCGCGATTGATGGATACACTACGTGTGCCAATGGCTGATTGCAAGTTGATAGAAATAGATGTATCGGTACTACAAATGGATTGACCCGTCTTTGGCTCCATCACCGTAGGTATGCTTGTAGTGGTCTCAGCAGCACTAACAGCAGCAACAGCAGATGGTAGATTGGGGAGATTAAGTCTCTCCTCAAGTGTCGGTAGATCACTTTCTAGTTCGGCTGAGCGTGATTTAGCTGGATCACTAGCAAGTAACAGAGCGGCTTCTAGATCTTGCTCACTGGCATTAAGAAATACTTTTAAAAACTCCTGTTCGGTGACTGCCTTGACGGCTGCCTCTAGTTCAGCAGCAAAAGCGATTGTATCTGACGGCCGATTATTGGGATTCTTTTCCAGCGCATGCATAACCACAGCATTAACTACAGCAGGAATGCCTTTGCGCACTTCATAAGTAGGGCGAGCTTTCTCAGTTGCTTGCTTAACTGCAATAGCCGTGTGTGAAGGGCCAACAAAAGGCATACGACCTGTTAACATCTCATAGAGAATGATACCCAGCGAGTAGACATCAGCACGACCATCTATCTCTTTACCATAACATTGTTCCGGCGACATATAGTGTGGTGTGCCTACTACATAGCCTTGGCGTGTGATATTACCATCTCCTTCATAATGTATTGCGTCTTTGAATTTGGCAATGCCGAAGTCGAGCACTTTGACGACTTCTGTCTCTGTGTCAAGGTGTAGAAAAATATTTTCTGGTTTGAGATCACGATGCACAATCTTACGTTTGTGTGCCACTGCCACAGCGGCACAGATCTGTTGGATAATCTCATTAGCCTCTTCGGCAGAAAAATATCTCTTCTGCTTAAGCCTTTGCCTTAGGTTCACACCCTGTAAATACTCCATTACCACATAGACCAGCTTGTCAGCAGTAACGCCAAAGTCCATTACGGCAATCGCATTAGGATGACGAATCTGCATAGCTGCATAAGCTTCGCGGCGAAAACGTTCGATCGCAGCTACATCACTAGTTGAACGGTTATGCATTACTTTCATTGCTACAGGTATATTGAGCTGTATATGTAGCGCACGATATACCGAGCCGGCGCCGCCTTTAGCAATTAATTCCTCAATCTGATATTTGTTATCAATTAGTCGTCCGATCAGATCATTTTCGGTCTGTATAAAGATCAGTTTCTGCCCGTCAAAAGGACAGAAGGTGCTGTTCTCCTCGAATGAGCGGTTACATTTGAAGCATTGTTTCATATGGTCGAGTATCGCAGGCTTGATTTATCCCATAGCAAAGACAAGAGACGGACATTCACTATCATTTCCGCCTATCCTTGTCAACCGAGAACGTGAAATCTGTCAGCATCTATGGATAGATTACAATCCAAAGATATCATCGAACTTAGCCACTAGAAAGCGCCATAAATGAATAATAAAGACGACAATAGGTGGGAGCAGTAATACATTTATTAAATAGCCATTATCGAAATAGGGCCCCGCACTACCGTCATCAACCCAATATCCCATAATTGTGCCAAGCGTCAGTGAAACTGCATAGCCACAGATAAGAAAGGTGAGCGCGGTGCGACGACGGAAAGGTTGTTTGGGCGGCTCAACCAACCGTGTGATAGAAGGAAACTCAGGAATATAGGTGTAACGCTCAATTATCTTACGCAGGCTCTGATAGAGGTAACGCAAGCCTAGGAAAGAGAGCGTCACAATAATAACTTTCCAGAAGAGACCGATCGAATCGAAGATAGAGGGTTTGGCAACCGCAACGAAAAATGTCGAGGCAAATAGTGTAACAACCACTGTGACGGCCTGACTGCGAACCTTAACTTCAGCTCGCTCTTCGGCAATCATCTCATCAACTACACGGTTAATACGCACTTGATAGGCGGTGCGCTGTGCATGTTGATCTTGTCGGCGTTTCTGATTCGCGATCAGTTCTTCGCCACCTTGATCATAGAGTGCCCGCAATTGTGTATTGGACAGTACCCTGTAGGCTTCACTAATAAGCGCAAACTGCTTGGCCGCTTCTGGTGATTGGCTCACGTCTGGGTGGTTTTTGCGCGCTAGCTTCCGGTATGCTGACCGGATCTCGTTTTGTGTCGCTTTGCGCGAAACGCCCAGGATTCGGTAGTAATCGCCCATACAGCCCCCAATGGCCCACTCGTAGCAGGATAAAGGGTGTCTATTTCAAAGGGTAACCCAACTATAACCAGCTAGAAGAAAGAGAGTATCGCTAATAACTAGCTGTTAACTGGCATTATAGCAACCCTAGTGGCAGTCTGCATCGAAAAAGAGCAGCCGTTTAATCCTCTTCACCTGCAAATGAAATGCCGAGCGAACGCGCTGTGCGTACTAGATAGCCATCACGTGATACAGTTTTAAGATTGGCGATTGCAGAAGCCAACTCTACTGCTTCAATCTGGCCGTTACGTAGTGCTACCATCTTACCAAATTGGCCAGAAACCAGTAGATGAACAGCAGAAACCCCTAAACAGGAAGCAAACAGTCGATCAACTGTGGTAGGTTGCCCACCACGTTGTAGATGGCCTAGCACAACTACACGTGTCTCCTTACCAGTTTGTGATTCCACAGCTTCTGCCACCTGATAACTAATTCCCCCTAATCGTCCTTTTTGCTGGTAGACAGCCGCCCCACCTAAAGGGGTAGCGCCTTCCGCAGCGACAATTATCGAGAATTCACGCCCCTGCGCCTCGCGCTCCTTAACTTTCTTAACAACCTTACTAAAAGAGAATGGGATCTCTGGGATCAATATGCAATCAACACCGCCCGCGATGCCCGCATAGGTAGCAATCCAGCCAGCATGCCGCCCCATCACTTCTAGTACCATGACCCGATCATGGCTTTCTGCGGTAGTGTGTAATCGATCGATCGCTTCAGTGGCGATATCAACGGCGGTGTCAAAACCGAAAGTTAGTTCCGTACAATCTAGATCATTGTCGATTGTCTTAGGTAGACCGACAATAGGAAAGCCGAGTTTATGGAACTCCAGCGCAATACCCTGTGTACCTTCCCCACCAATGACAACAAGGGCATCAATACCTAAGCGATGTAAATTAGCGATCGACTCTTCAAAAACTCTGGGTGGACGTACTGTCTCACCTTGCTCCCGCTTGATTGTGAAATGACCACAATTACGCGTGCCAAGGATAGTACCGCCACGTGGTAGCAATCCGCGCACATCATTAAGCCCTAGTTCACGTGTGCGTGGGGAATCGAGTAGGCCTTCAAACCCGTCTTCGATTCCTACCACACGCATCTGGTAACAGTTGACTGCTGTCTTGACCACTGCACGTATTACCGCGTTGAGACCAGGAGCATCACCACCACCGGTAAGTATGCCTATACACTTAATCTCTCCGTTCATAATCAAATCCTCACAGTGTAAAGGGAGCACCCTGCTTGAAAGCCAAGCTGTCGCTCAGTAAAATACTGCGATACCCTAATCAAAAATACGAATCATACTGTATTTACCATTGTACAACTCAGTAGTATAAATAGATTGCCCAAAATAGCACAAAACTTTAGAGAAAAGTAGCAGGCAGGTCAAGTAACTATCGAATTGGGGGATAGGAACGCGAGTGGGAAGCTAATCACTGAGTTCCGGTAAGGGCTTGCCAGCAGTCAATTCAAATAGTGAAATTTCTTTGTCCTTACCTACATCGCGCGCAATTAAATCACAGTCGATTTTTCCGAGCGAGCAATTTCCTATTATTGTCACAAACACCGTTTGCCAAAAGTGTTCTCAGACCTAAAGGAGGAGTTGTAATGCGAGAAACTAGCAGAGACTTATCCCTGTTTGCGGAAAAGGCTAGCTTGCTTGAGCGGCGTATAAGTCAATCCGTAACACCAAATCAATTGAGAGAGATCGCACAGGAGGCAGCAAAATCTTATCAGGATCTAGCAGCTCAGTTAATGTCGCGTGGCCGTACTGACAAGAAACAACTGGCTAAATTGAGTCAAAAATTCAGTCAAATAGAGAACAAAGCGATCATGAAGTTCTACGGAAACGATGGTATTGGCCCTACAGTCTCAATCCTCTAGGTTCTCCTTATAATTAATTTAGGATTTATAACTCCGTGCCCTGCTTTTGGCAGGGCGCTTTCACTCCCAGCAGAGTATTATAACAATGGTTGAAAGAGGTTTTCTTCTCTGCCAGAATAGCTACTAACAAAATCACAATAACTGCATCAATTAATCGATTATAAGGAGCAAAATGGATCTTTATCTACAAATACTGGAACTAGGACTAGATGCCCGCACTTGGATCGATTATATCGTTGAGCAGACACGAGACAGCCTACAGCATGAACCAACCGGTCTGGAGTTATCAGATATTGCTATGGGAGTACAGCGACTAGAAGAAAAGGTAGAAACGATGAAAAAGCTCTTGGCCAACTACCTGACACCGCCCGTTACTCCTGGACCACGCCAATACACCACATTAGAAATAGCTCGCCAGACCTTCCTAGGCGATGATGGCTATCCTAGCGACACCCTGCTAGGTAAATACTATGCTGTCGGCAGTCTGGAAGATGGCTATGATATACAGTTTTTAACACCTGAATTATGTGAACGACTGCGTTTAGATCATCCTACCTGGCAAGTAATAGAGTTGAAGAAATAGTGCTAAAGCTTCCTCTGTTTAAGGAAAGGTTTGGCAGGAAGCGGTTGCCATCTAGTAGTTTTGCAACAGATTCGCTTCCTACACTTTGATAAGCAGTAATAGCGTTAGACTGCACTAGCGGCAAGGGCCTGCTTAGGCGCAACCAACTCTTGAATCTGCTCAACTATATCTTGCTGATGATTACGAATAAAAATCTCCACCAGTCTTAAATCTCGGCTATTAAGCTGTCCGCTGCTAACTTCAGGTGTAACATCTATTAGTGCAATATTGAAATGCTCAGATCGGTTGTCAAACTTTACCCCGGTTGCGATCAATTCCTTACCCTGTAACTGTAATGTGGCTATTTGCGGACAGAGCATCTCAATCGACGAAAGTAACATTACTTGCATAATCAACTCCTTTACTGAGAAAAAAGACTAGGCGATTAAATTGCTATAACTTTTTTATGATTCTAACGTTAATCCTGCAGGTCGGCAACTCTCGCCAACCCACTTATACTTGCTTGATACCTCGCTTGGTAAGGCGCTGCTTGCTAGTTGGTCTGCCTGCTTGGCTGGTAACACGCTGCTCTTGAGTGCAGTCTCGTTGCAGCAGCCATTTGGGAAACATACTGAGTATCTGTCCTGGATCAGGACTAACAAAAGCCATTACTTCTATACCGCCCATTGAGGGTATCTCTTCCTGATAGGTAAGGCGCTGCCAAGGTAATTGTGGATTGGTAATAAGAAATTTCTTGAAATCCTGAGGTAGTACTACTGAAATATTAGCTTTATCACTCAACTCAGCCATTAATATATCTACGGCTGGCGCCCAATAGCTATTAGGCATTAGGCGCAAGAAAAGATGTGAACAGACCTGTGCATCGGGACCAAATAGCAGTAGCTTACAATAAGGACAGCTAAGTGCTGCTATTTTAGCTTCTCCTAAGGAGATGACATGAATCAAAGTAGTATCAAAAAGATCGTATAAACCTGGCTTTACAGCTCGATAATCGCCACCTACAGTAAGTAGCCATTCTCCTACCTGCTGCTCAAGATAATGCACTGTAAGGGGTGTAGTAGCTTCACCACTATGTTTGTGAGGCATGATAGTCAATTCGGCAAGTAACCGAACAGCGCTACGTATAGAGGAGGTGGGCGCCATTGAACCAGCTTTTTTGACTAGCACTCTCACTACCTTCTGCTGATAAACCCAATTAATAAAGGCCTGATAGCTTGCAATCAGTGTCATACCAAATCAGGAGAGTGCTTCTCATTTTCGGTTAAGAGAGTTTTTCAAAATCCCAAGAGAAGCCTTCTGGTATAGTTGGCGTGGGATGCTCTTCTAAAAACGCATAAGGCACTAGACGAGCATTTTCTGGTATCTGTTTATCTTTTAGTACTAGTTTCAAGACAGATCGGAAAACGCCGATATGTTGAGTTTCAACCGGTAAAATAGTGATAATTAGGTTACGGCCAGCATCTGTGCGTAACGCATCCTTAAAAGCATTATAATAGACCTTCGAAGCAACCACTTCTAGTGCCAGCGCATAACGAACGGCATCAACCTCTTTCTTCAAGATCGAAGCAGGAATAGGGAAGGTACCAAGACCTTTGATAGCAGCAGGCGTCCCTTTGAATTCTTCATTGGCTGCTTTGATAAGAGCATCTCTATGTGCCATATGATCAGCAGCGAATTGGCGTGCGACTTCGATAATCTGTTTGTTAACGATCAATTTAACTTTCTCCATACCAACATAAGTATTGATCGCCTTCTGTTCTAATTGAATCGCCGTATTTACGATGCCCAGATCATTGGCTACAGGGTCTACCTTCTTTGGTGGAGCTGGCTTGCTAGCGGCTGCTCCTTTGCGCTGTGGGTTGACTAGAGCGGCTAACGCAGGATCAAAACCGCTACTTAGTGCCGCCATTGCTGCGGCCGTACCGGTTGTCATTATCATCTTGAGCAAATCTCTGCGCGCTATTTCAACAAGCTTATTATCTGTTTGCATCTTTCGACTCCTTACCAAGTCTCTTAACAATCTCCCAGGGATATCGTTTCCGGCAGGCTCATTCCCGATATAATCATATAATTTAGGTAGTCGTGCAAGCGGATTTTGATCTGTTTTCACCGCTTCACTACTAAACTTCTTGCACCCATACAGGCAAAAATAGATAATGTCAGCTTGAACCGTCTCCTTAGACCAGATTGGAAACCGCCTCACGCGGCCGGCAGCGACAATTACATAAGGAGTTTGTGAATATGTCAAAAGGACTTAGCGGTGTAGATCTCTCCAAACGGGCGTTTATTAACGGTCTATTTAATGGTAGTGCGCTCGCAACATTAGCCACGCTAATCGGCCCAGCATTTAGTGGCGGCAATGTACTAGCAGCAATAGCCGCTGGACAACGCCGCCCTTCACCTAGTAGCGATATAGCTGTTATCAATGGCGCTATTCAACTTGAACAGAAAGCGATCAACACTTACAAGGCAGCCGCACAGGCCGACCTGCTTAAAAAACCTGAATACCTGGATGTTGCTGTCGATTTTGCTGCAGATCATGGCGAGCATCGTGATGAACTTACTAAAGCTGTGCGTGTTAACTTTAAGTCCACTCCTGTGCTAATCGAGAATCTCGGCACCTTCCCAGTTCCTGAAACAATTATTAAAGGTAAGGAAGCTGATGTGCTACGTTACGCGCTTATGCTAGAGATGTATGCCTCAAAAGCATATTTAGAAGCAGTAAGCGGCAAACTGGCGACAGATGAGGCGCGTGGTCTAGTTGCCTCTATCCTACCTGTAGAGACTCAACATGTGGCGGTCTTGCGTACAGTATTAATGGTGGTAATGAAAGACAAGGGTCTGCCTGATGATAAGCAGCTTGTTCCTTATGCTTTCTTCAATGAGCAACCTACTCCAGAGATTCCCACTGCCTAGCAAGTTGCTTGCTGTGATATTTCAATTTAGTGATTAGCACGCCAGCGATCACGCAACAGATCAATAGGTTTCCAACTACCATCTTGATCTTGAAAGAGCCAGCAGAACCAACCATCACGGCGACCGGAAGGAGCAAAACTGGTGGCAGCGCCAGAAAGGCTCTGATACTCCTGTTTGCCTATACGTAGATGTCCCTCACGTGTTACCGTAGCCACCAAAGAAGGCAGACTCTTATGTTTAAGCCTAGCACCTACATTGAGTAGCTGTGCTTCAATAAGATCTTTAAGCGCAACACGTGGTTTGCGCTTGTCGGCAGCCAATGATTTGGTCTTAGCAGCAACTAATGAACGGGAAGCTTTTGCGCTAGGCGGGGCAACAGGTTTTGCCACTGGGAGTGTAGATGAAGATTTTAAATTCCGCTCTTTTATCTCTTCACTAGAAAGGGGGGTGAAACTAACATCCCATTGACCATTGTAAGTGATCGCCAAAAAATCCGGCTCATAACTAGCAAAGAGCAAATGTTGAAATCGTTGTAGTAAAGAGATAATATCGGACTTCAGTTTATCCTGGTGTTTAAGTTGTGCCAGGTAATATTCTAGTTCTTCAGACGAGTTAAATTCCTTGCGTAACCATTTAAGCTTTGTCTTTTCCGCCATAAACTCTCCCCGCTAACGGGCACTCATCCACCGATGAGCGTGCACTATACCATATTAGCGGGGATTTGAGCTAGAGCAGACTATTCTATGGAGGCTTTAATACGTGTTGTCTACCATCACTATTTCTGGTCGTACAAAGTTACTGGCATTCTTGCTACTGATCAGCTTTGCTATAGCTATCACTTTGCTTGGCCGCTTTGTCCTTAATAGCCAACCCGTGACTCCCAATGGGTCAAGCCCATCCTTCGCCAATTTCGCGGGTTGTTATGGTATTAACCTGAATAATGTACTTATCCCAGAGATGGTAGAGATTCCTGCTGGGCACTTTTTAATGGGAAGTGAAGCAGACAAAGGTTCAGCTAATGAACACCCTCAACATAAAGTCTCAGTAGATAAGTTTCTTATCAGTCGTTTTGAGATCACTAATGCACAATATAGCGCCTTCTGCCAACTAACGGGAAGGGCTATGCCAGATGATCCACGCTGGCAAGGTAACTACATAAAAGATTACCCCAATCACCCTATAGTCAATATTACTTGGCAAGATGCTATGGACTACTGCAAGTGGCTAAGCGAACTAACCGGACAGCAAGTGCGACTGCCTACAGAAGCAGAATGGGAGTATGCCGCGCAAGACTCAACGGCTGGCACGACACTAGAGAAGACACAGTATAAACAGTTGCCGACAACTGCAGCAGGTCTACATACCCCTAGTAAATTCGGCCTTTATGATATGCTCGGCAATGTCTGGGAATGGTGCCTAGATTGGTATGATGTACAGTATTACGTAACTAGTCCAACCCAGAATCCAACTGGTCCAGAGCAGGGCCAATTCCGAGTGCTACGTGGCGGCTCGTGGGCCGATCGAGTGGATAACTGCCGTATTACTGGCCGCCGCCATAGCGCTCCAGACGGGGATGGTCCTACAGTAGGGTTCCGCATTGTTGCTATACCACATTGAGTTGTAAAATGGTCTGTTATCTTCAATCTTAACCTCTGTTAAAAGGAGTTCCCATGGATGAGACCACCATTAAAGAGGCATTACGTAGCGATGTACGCGTCAAAGAGTTGATTGCCACACGTGCCTATCAACTTTATCAATCACGTGCAGCAGAGATAGGCAGCGCTGAAGAAGATTGGTACCAGGCCGAGGAGCAAATAATCAACGATCTGACCAGCAAGCTTGTCGAAGCCCAACAGGAATTCTGGCAAGCGCTCAATCAACAGCAACCAACATTACAAGTTGGTCGTTCCTTTGCCACCTTGGTCGGTTTTATGCTCGCTAAAAGTGGCTTACCGACTCAAGCTGAGCTTTACGATGTTCAATATTTCACGATTGGGCTTAGCTACATTACTGGCCTATTCCAGATGGGAAGACTGTTTGATGAGGCCGCCTTCTTGCGCCACTTTGCCAATGACAGTGTAATAGTGCAGGCGCTACGTTACCGCTTGCGCAGTTTACCAGAAAGCCCTTATTTTACTCCTACCTCACCAGGTGAACCACTCAAGCTAAATGATGAGGAGTTGAAAGAATATTTGGCTTATGCAGAACGGGAGATCGCTATGCTCTTTGAGCAGTTTAAGACCATGCTACTTGGTCAGGCTGCTTCTGTAGGTGTATAAGGCTGCTGCCGGACAGATTGATTAACCGGTCTGTCCGGCAGACAGTTACCTACTTAAAACTCTCTCCTCTTACTTGCTCGTCTTTGCCTACGGCCCGTACAATTATTGTATGCGCATTACCGAAATCTATCAGAGTATACAAGGTGAATCCTCTTATGCTGGTCTACCTTGCGTGTTTGTGCGCACCACTGGATGTGACCTACGCTGCTGCTGGTGTGATAGTGAGTTTACTTTCTATGGTGGCCAACAGATGACGATTGCCCAGATCATCGCAGAAGTAGAAAAATATCCTTCTCGCTTGGTCGAGTTAACCGGTGGTGAGCCGCTACTGCAAAAAGAGACTCCTACACTAGCCCATGAACTGCTTGCACGTGGCTACACAGTGATGATCGAGACGGGTGGACATCGTGATGTTTCTGTACTCGATCCGCTCGTGATCAAGATTATGGATATTAAATGCCCGTTCAGCGGTGAAAGCGAAAAGAATCTCTGGTCAAACTTAGATCATTTAACCTCTCGTGATGAGATCAAGTTTGTTATTGCTGATCGCAATGACTATGAGTGGGCGCGCCAGATAATCTACCAACGCAACTTGGCAAGCCGCTTCCATCTGCTCCTTTCACCTGTACATGGTAGGCTCTCTCCACAACAACTGGTTGAATGGATGCTTGCTGATGGTCTGCAGGCTCGTTTCCAGCTACAACTACATAAGTATATCTGGTCGCCAGAGGCACGTGGCGTCTAAAATGAAAGATATTTTGGAACCATTACCGCCACCTGACGTCTATTCTAAAAAATCGCTATATAAATAGTTGTGCCAAGCGTAGAATTAGGGAAAGCATGACTTCAGGAAAGGAAAGCAACATTATGAGACGCAAATGGATTCTGGTATTGGTCTTTAGTTTGGCGATGCTGCTTATCAGCAATGTAACAGAGACATTGGCCTGTTGTGCAGCACCAAGGTCTCAAGCGATAGCCGCCTATTCAGACTCGCCAACCAATCCGCTCATTACTCTTTATTTGAGTGAAGCAGCAGAGAGCACAATCGATAATATACCAGGAAACCTCTTCTTAAAAACTGATGAAGAGTTGGTAGCGCTCAGTATTATTTCAAGAGAATCTCAACTAGGTCGGCCTGTGCTCAACCTGAAACCGGTTACCGAATTGCGTCCCTATACTAGTTATGAACTAGTCTTGCTTGATGGTGGAACCACAACATCCTATATCCCCCTTCAGCTAGTAACAGGAGTGGGTCGTGATGATCTTGCTCCTAGTGCGCTGGGTCTGCCTCAATCGATTGAATGGCGGCATACTAGCACTACTGCTGGCACGATTATGAACTTTGAGTTCCGTTTTAATGAAACACCCGATAACGATGGCGTCTCTCGTTATCGTATCTATCTGGCAACTAGCAAAAATAATTACCAAGCACATAACTTTATTGGCAGCTTTACTACTATTAACTATTCCGACCGTGCTCAGCTAGGATTGTGGACTTGTGATGGAGGAAACTTCCAACCAGTCGCAGGTCAGACCTATTATGTTGGAGTTACGGCAATTGATGATGCTGGTAATGAGAGTGTCTGTCCTGCTATTCCTTTTATTATTACCACGCCCTCACTTGATGAGTTTGGCTCGCAAGAAATAGCAGTGCGTACTGAAGAAAGAGCAGTGCGTACTGCGACATTACCAAGATATGTTTGTGGCAATGTTTTATCTGCGCAGTCAATGGTTAAGCCTGCACCTGTTAATGAGCCGGTGAATAGTAACGCCAATATTCCTCCTGCCACACTTATTTCTCTAATCATTATTGCGTTACATATTGTTGTGGGTCTAATTCATACCTGGCTAAAGAATCGTAAGAAAGAATCGTAAGAAAGAATCGTCGAAAGTAGCCGATGACAGGCGAGAAGCCCCCTGTCGTCGGCTACTAACTGGGTCTATTTTACGTTTTAGCCACGCTCAACAACTCACCAATAATGGTGCCTTCCTGGGAAAAAATTGACAAGTCTAACCGTTATTTATATAATGACTTACTATTTTAACTTTTCAATTTAATAGAGCTTATTTGTGATCATAAAGAGGCTCAGGGCTACATGGAATTTCACTATTATATCCAGCTAAGAACTCCTTTTGATTTAGAACTCTCAGAGAGAACTGTAGCTTGTCTGGTGAACCTATGAGCCATGTGCCAACCGCTGAGCCGGTTCCTGGAACAATAATCGATAACAAGTATCGCATTGAATCCTTACTTGGCGAAGGTGGGATGGGGCGGGTCTATCGTGTTACTCATATACAATTAGATAAGATCTTTGCCCTTAAGTTAATGCATTTCAATCAATCCGATACCGATCCCAATCGGATGATCCGTTTTCGGCGCGAAGCAGAGGCGCTCGCTAAAATCAATCATCCTAATGTAGTGATGATTACTGATTTTGGTATTATGCCTAATCTACAGCTCCCTTATATTGTAATGGAGTTTATTGAAGGAGCAACACTACGCCAATTGCTTAACGAAAGTGGCACTCTTAATGAAAAGCAGGCGATGCATATTATCAAGCAGATGTGTGCAGGTCTGCATGAAGCACATTCACATGGCATTATCCACCGTGATCTAAAGCCAGAGAACATTATGATTCAGCAATTCACTGATGGTGAGATGATGGCACGTGTGCTCGACTTCGGTATTGCGAAATTGATGCGGCGCGCTAATGACGCGGCAGGCAAGAGTGTGACAGGTGGCGGAGAGATGGCTGGCACATTGAAATATATTGCGCCAGAACAGTTCTTTGGATTACCAATCGATGCTCGTGCTGATATCTTTAATATCTGCTTGATCCTCTATGAATCACTTACTGGTGTGGTGCCACCAGTGATGATGGGACGCTTTAAATCGCTCTCAGAGATGCGACCAGGGGCAACCCCGCGACTCAATGATATCGTGCTTAAGGGACTTTCTCAATCACCTGATCAACGTCCTCAGACAGCATTGGAACTCAAGCGTGAACTTGAGAGTATTGAATATGAGGCTGTGGTTGAGACAGTTATGGAAAAGAATAAGGCGCCCTCAGCTAGCGCTCTTTCCGCTGTTGCGAACCAGACCTTAAGCAATGTGCGGTCTAATACTGGTCCACTACAATTAAATAGTGCGACCAATCCCAATATCACTAATAGCACTTTGGAGAGTGCACAACCACGACGTGCTCCTTATTTTACAGTTACGCTTATATTACTACTGGCACTAGGAGGAGTAGCAGGATGGTATTTTTACCCCAAACTAATTGGAGGTAGTGAGACTACTAGCGGCAGCAATGTGCCTGAGTCTGCAATTCCACAGTTAATAGAGATAAAAGGCAACAAATTTAATATGGGTAGTAATAAGGGTGATCCTTATGTCCAGCCAGAACATTCTGTTACTATTGAGCCTTTCCAAGTAGCTAGATTTTTAGTCACTAATCGCCAGTATGCAGAGTTTGTCAAGCAGACCGGTTATCAACCGCCCAAGCATTGGGGCAACCGTGAGCCTAGCTCTGACGTACTGGAAAAACCTGTCACCTATGTGACTTGGAATGATGCCAAAGCCTATTGCGACTGGTTAGTCAAAGTAACGCAAAAGCCTTATCGACTACTTACTGAGCCAGAATGGGAGTATCTGGGACGTAATACCACTCAATTTGGTATTAATGAGCTATTAACTGAATATCTGGAATGGACAAGCAGTGAGTTCTATCTTTATCCAGGCAGCAAGGCTAAAATTACCGAGGAACTGGCCCGTATACGTACACACATTTTTCGTGGTAACGATGGACAGAGTCCTGATCCAGTAACTTTTCGTATGTGGCAACCAGGAGATTACACTGATCCCAAACTCGGATTTCGTGTAGCATGTGACGTAGCGAAAAACTCACAGTAAAGACCGAACCAGCTAATGAGCAATACAGTTTCCCAAGATCAATACTACGACAGCCTAATTGGCAAGGAGATTAAAAGTACTTATCGCGTCGATCATAAAATCGGCGCCGGCGGCATGGGCGCCGTATTCAAAGCCACTAATCTACAAGATGGTAGTATTGTGGCGCTTAAGATCATCTCGCCACAGTTGGTTGCCAACTCAAAATTCGTTAAGCGGTTTCAACGTGAAGCAAAAGTTGGATGGATACTATCACACCCCAATATTGTAAAAGTCCATGAGTTTGGCGAAACTGAAGATAGTCTACTCTATATGGCAATGGAATTTGTCGAGGGTGAGACGCTCAAATCCTATCTAGCCTCTTGTAGCGCCCTCAGCCCTGAGCGCTGCCTAGAACTCATTAAGCCGATCTGCGATGGCCTTGAGGCTGCTCATAAACGCAATATTTTACATCGTGATCTCAAGCCCGAGAATATTCTTATTACCAAAGATAGCGAAGGCAAAGAGACATTAAAATTGGCTGACTTTGGTCTTGTCAAACTGATGCAGCCTGATAGCGAGATCACCAAGGGTTCAAATCTTACCGAGGTAGGCGAGGTCTTTGGTACACCACACTATATGTCGCCTGAGCAGGTATTAGGCCAACCAATTGAGGCAACTGCCGATATTTATAGTTTAGGTGTGATACTACATCAGATGTTAACTGGCAAAGTCCCTATTCAACGTACCAACATCAGAGAGATTCTGCTAGTTAAAGTAAGTGAAGATATGGCGCCACCTTCAAGTAAATACTCTTTTCTTTCACCGGCTTTTGATTCAGTACTGCAGCGTGTATTAGCCAGACATCCAGAAGATCGCTATCAGAAGGTAGGTCTATTCTTTCAGGCTTTTCAGCAAGCCGTTACGGAAGCAGAGAGTCCAGTTATTATCCCTTCTAAACGAACCAATCCACAATTAGAACAACCGACCGAACTAAATATTACACAAGGTGGCAATACCAACGAGGCTTTTAATACTTCTGCGACTACAGCAATCTTGTCTACGCAAACTCCTTCGCCAACCCTTACGGCTGCACCATCGACTACTTCCACATCTGCTACTCCCAGTACCACTGTTACTTATGGCCCAAAGAAGCGATGGTGGGAATTTTGGAAGAAGTAGTATCCGCTCTAATTGCGATTATTTTAAAAAATCGAGCACCAGTTTGGCCAATTCTTGGGGGGCTTCAGCATGCACCCAGTGTCCTACGCCCTTTACAGTAGCAATCACAGCAGCGGGAAAGATGGTCTTGATCAATGCTTCATCAGCTACTTCGATATAGTGTGAATTGCCGCCTCTAATAAAAAGTGTAGGGTGAGTAAATTTATGATCTGCTTTTATTGCCTCATTAATCTTCTCATAATTCTTATAGATCGCATCTAGATTCATTTTCCATTTGAAGCCCGTGGCTTCATTGTAACTAATATTCTTGAGGAGAAATTGACGTATGGCAAAGTCTGGAATACCTGTTGCCAGTGCCATATCAATCTCTTTGCGGTTATGGAAAGTCTTCAGATCTAGTGCATAAAGAGCGGCAAAGATCTCGTTATGTTGGGGCGGATAGGCCTTTGGAGCAATGTCGATCACTATCAACCGATCCACCATATCAGGATAGTCTAGAGCAAAGCGCATAGCAGTCTTTCCACCCATAGAATGACCAAGCAGATGTGCCTGCCCAAGTCCTTGTAATTGCATAAACTCCCTTAAGTCTTTAGCCATTACCTGATAATTGAATTCATTATGGTGTGGGGATTGACCATGGTTACGTTGATCGAGTGTTAGCACTTGAAAAGACTCGGCAAAGCTCTTACTTAATGTATGCCAGTTATCAAGCGAACCCAAAAGACCATGTAGAATGATTAGCGTAGAACCTCTCCCATAACTACGATAATTCAATATCATTATGCAATCCTTTAATTTTTGTTATCTTAGACCGACTGTTGGGCAGGTGGGGCAAGCAATTCGTCAACTGCCTTCTTAAGTGTGGCCAGTTCAGCCGGTTTTGCCAAGCAGAGGTTGGCGCCTGCCTGTAGTATTGCCGCTTGCTGTTCTGGAGTATATAGAAAGGCAGAATAGACTATTATCTTTACTTTATGTAAGACACGTAAATTATTGATCAGCTCCAAACCTGTCATAAAGGGCATGTTAAGATCGGTGATAACTAAGTCAGGACGGTGTTTGGTAAACATGCGCAGACCTTCTTGACCATTGTTTGCTTCCAATATGGTATGGTTTATACCTAGCAGTGCAACGGTAAGCTGACGGACCTTTCTATCGTCATCAACAATTAGAATTTTCGCCATAGCTTGTTAAGAACCATTGCTGGTTAGCGATCTGTGCTGCGTGTTTGGGCAACAGCAAATTCCCCTAACTCGCCAGCATCTTTAAGCTCTTTTAATCTCTTCTTAACACGGTTAAGAACTGAATTGACGCCGGTACGTTTTAAGCCAATATCCTCACATTCAGCAATCTCGCTACGTGTATAGCCATCACAATGAGCAAGTAGAAAGATACGACGATTGCGCTCACGTGTCTTATCGTCTGACTCTGCATCCACTACTGCTAAGACTTGCTCAATCAATTCTTTTTGCAAATACTGCTTTTCTGGATCGACATAGGAGCTAGCATAAGGCGCAGCATAATAACAGGCTACACAGTCCTGAATATACTCGACTTCTCCTAATGAATTTGTAATTGTAGGTCGGCGCAACGCCTGAGATGCACGCAAGCTATCAAGCGTAGCATGGGAGGCGATTGTGAAAAGGTACATCTTTACAGAATTCTCTTCACGAAAATCCAACTCTCGCAACGCTCGGTAGTTGTTTTCGGCAATCTTAACAAAGCTCTGTTGTACTAAGTCACATACATCTTCAAATGTAGGCTTATGTTGAGCAAGATAACGACGATAAGTAAGGCGTATGGTTTTGACCAGCAATTTCTCAAAACGTGAGATAAACTCACACCAAGCTGCCTCGATCTTCCAAGTGGCTTCTCCAGATTCAGGTAACATCTCCTGGACAAGCTCTGCATCTGTATATCTTTCAAAACTCACTTAATCCCCCTGTACATAGCTACCGCTACTTACTTTATTTACTATGGTCGCTTAGCAGCATAAACTAAGCACCCACATCAACCCACCACTCAATGTTAATAAAGGTTTATTATTAATATAGTCAGCCCAAGATA
>JBFLVQ010000051.1:0-26003 GCA_040758525.1 Acidobacteriota bacterium | reverse complement strand
CTGAAGACTTCGGCAGCATCGGAAGCCTTTTCTGCGGCATCCTTTAGATCATCGGCGCGATCATCGAGCGTCTTTGCTGCTGCTGGCAAAGATAGCCCTAGTGAGAGAATTAAAGCAAAAAGCAGTACTCTAATTTTCATAATCCCTCCGAATTAATAGATGTTTGACACATAATGGTAATGATCTTGCTGTTTGTTGAAGGCAAAGGATGTTCCGCAAAATTTAATTGCATCGTGAAGAAGTAAAAAGTTGCCATACATTCCTACTCGACATAACTGGTGTATTGTACAGGCTGATATAATGCTCCTACGATGGCACCGTAGATTAGATGGAAAACTACAAAGCTGGCTACATTTACTACCCCTAGGTTGATTGCAAATGGTCCAGGCGCCGGTATTACTTCAGGTATTGCAGGATGTATTATTGGTAGAATACCTAAAAACAGACCTGATACAGCTAAGTGAATCAATCCGAACATCGCCCCGATCTTCCAATCTGCTTGTTGTGTTATTGTCTCAAATGCTATTGCATAGATTATTCCGATCAGGCCGGCAATTATAAGATAAAGAATGTAACCAAATAGCCAAGTAGCTTGACTAGGACTAAGTCCAAATAGAGTACCAATCATAAACGCGAAGTTAATATCAATGATCATCAAACAGCTCATCACAACTCCGCCTGATATACCTGCCCAGAAGGCGCTGGCATAATTCATTGCTGCCTCCTACGAAATTGTTTCTCCAAACAGTATTGGCAACCACGCTCACTTGTTGGGGATACACACTATATCTACTGAGCAAGCTGCACGTCCCACAATTGCCGCAGAATCGAGTTCATCGCTGGAAACTGGTGGAATATGCGCTCCCGTCTTGGCTTTCAACTATTCAGTCTTCATTCGTTAAGGCAAGGGCTATACCAGTCTGTTGTTCAGTCGTCTATTAAAGAAGCGGCGCAAAGTTTGCTTCTAATAATGGGAGGGGTTTATGAAAGTATTGATTGCTACTGATGGTTCAGAATATGGTGATGCTGCTGTGCTTGCTGCGGCACAAAAACAGTGGCCACCACATACTGAACTACGTGTTTTAACAGTGGTCGAGCCGATCTCTAATGGCACAGAACTCTTCTTCGATCGTGCGCCAATTATTCCTCAGGATATTATTATCAATCAAATGCAAGATGCCTATCAGCAAGTAGCAGCAACCGCTGCGGCACAATTGCATGGCGAAGGACGGGATGTCTCTTATGTTGTGCGCAAAGGGGATACTGCAGAAGAGATCGTTGAAGAGGCAAGAGAGTGGAATGCCAATCTGATACTGGTTGGCAGCCATAATCGCCAAGGAGTAGTAGGTTTTCTCTTAGGTTCGGTAGCACAGCAGGTACTTGCCCATGCTCCTTGCTCGGTACAGATAATACCAAAGCCAGATCGACTTGTGAAAAAAGCAGGCAGCTAAAACCAATTATTTATACACTACTAAATGCTAGGCAGCAGGTTGTAGTTCTTCGAATTTAGTCTCGTGATCGAAGTTAGCTCCCAGCCAAGCTAAATAGACAGACGATACTAGTAATTGGTAGTTTTTCTCTTGATTATAACCATAGTAGGCAAAGCGTAAGTCGGCGCCTTTGAAGTCCGCTCCTTTCAGGTTGGCATCAGTGAGATCCGCTCCACGTAAGTCGGCTTCAATCAAGATCGCATCATTTAGATTCGCTTCGCATAGACCTGCTCTGCCTAAATAGGCTTTGCTAAGATCGGTTGTGGTGAAGATGACTTTGCCTAGATCTGCGCCAGTGAAGTTTACATTAGCACAGGTTGCTGCACTAAGGTCAGCTTCACGTAGACTAGCCCAGATCAGAATTGCATTCGTCAAATCTGCGCTATCGAGTTTTGCCCATAGCAGATAGGCTTTGCTCAGATTGGCACTGCTGAGATTGGTCCGTTCCAGGTTCGCGAGGGTAAGGTTGGCAGATCTTAAATCGGCTGCGCTTAAGTCTGCACCACTCAGATCAGACCAGATTAAATTGGCATTGCTCAAGTTGGCTGAACTGAGATTGGCCCCACTGAAATTCGCTCTGCTTAGATCTGGTACTACATCAGGATTAGTCTCTCGCCATTGATTCCAAGCGGTAATACCACTTTGGAGAATATCCAGATGTTGCTGATTCGCCATAGGTGTCTCTTTCTGTTTTCAGGAGGTTTCTTCTAATATATCGGATGAAGAGATATATTGTATCCTATCTGGCAAGATTTTCTGCAAAGTTTTTCCGTACCACCTCAACAATATGAGTGGCTATTCATTCAAACATTGATTTAGGGAGAGTCAGGCTGAGACTGGCTCAGCCTGCTGTTTTAGCAAGGTAGATAGGTTTAGCTAGTGCGTGCTGCCGTTGCCTTATGTTCAGCACTGGTCTTACCTGTTCTTATTTGTCTACTGACATTGATGTTATTATGTACATCAGTGACACTAGGGATAGACCAAGCGATATTTCCAACAATCTGTTTAATATGCTTATTTGGCACCATTCCGCTAAGAGTCACTTCACCAGTCTCGCAACGGACCTGTATATCAGCATTCAAGCAGACTGGATCACAATCGATGAGATTGTAGACTAGCTCTACAATCGCGTCATCGTTTAGCAAACCAGTACTAATTGGGGGCGTGGTCTGAAGTTGCCCCTGAGGCGGAGTAAGCGTAGGGCCTGTACGGTATAGACTACCGATTAGATCAATTCCTACACCAGGTAGATTAAATCCATATCCAGTCAGGTTAGGAGCTAACCCTGGTAAGCCAAAATTGCCTGTCAATCCAGGGATATTAAATCCCAAACCCTGTGATTGAATCAACGGTGAGTATAAGCCTAGATGGGGCAGCCCCATAAATGGGTTAATAGTTGGGGTTAGCAGACTAGGGTTAATACCTTGGACAAAGGGATTAACGCCTGTACCAATGCTTGTTACACCACTAGTTAAGCCAGGAAATGTAGTTGGTTCACCGCCAAAGCTCGCAGGGTTAACAAACTGCCAGGGTTGATTTACACCTGTGCCAAAGACGTTTCTTGTCAAGCCTACTGGTAGATTGAATAAGGGGTTGATCGGATTGATTGGGCCTTGAGTAAGTGGTTGGTTTATTCCTTGACTCTGGCTAATGTTGGGCTGATTAATACCAGCACTAATACCTGGTATATTCATACCTGGTAGGTTGACATTGGGTGGATTGAAACTTGGTGGATTGACGCCTGTGCCAAATCCTGATGGTGTTACGTTATATGTAAGTCCTAGGGGATTACCAAAGAATTCTTGTGTGGGCACATTGATAAATGGGTTTGGCTGCCGATTGACTGCCAAATTGTAGGGCTGGGTTAGCTGTTGCCCTAGGCCAATATTTTGTGGATAAACACCTGTACAGAGATTCAGCAGATTGACTCCATCAGCAAAGCCATAGGGAACTGTTGTGATACCAAAGCCAGTTGGCAAGCCAGTCAAATATGGGTTGAACACAAATGGGTTGATCTGACTCTGTTGGGGAATCAATGGTGATGGAACTATTCCAGGTATTACACCAATATTGTATATGGGATTAGTGAGCAGATTGGGAACATATGGATTGAGCCCTTGACTGGTTACAAATTGCTGTGGGAGGTTGGGTACTCCAAAGCCAGTGGGATTGACACCTTGACCCGGCATATTAACACCTGGACCTATACTAGGAATGTTACTACCTAAGCCAAACCCAGGTAGATTAGCTGCTGCGACCGGCTGGTAGAAGCCTTGGCCAAAGAAATGCTGCGGGTAAATGCCAAATTGTGGATAGTTGAACGCGCCTACATTAAAACCAGTAAACATCACAGTACCTCCTCAAGAATTTACTTACATATTGTTTAAGAAAGGTTAGTTTGGGCTCATTTAAGCTTAAGATCGCCCTTTGGCGGTTTGGGCCGTCGCTGTTTCTGTCTGCTCTCTTCTACGTGTGCGCCGTGCCGTGATTTTAAGCTGGTTATTGACATCAATTACGACGGGAAGCTGGTAAGCCAGATTCTCGACAATGAACTTGATCTGTTTATTAGGCACATTGCCATTTAAGGTAACCACACGATCGCGCACCTCTACAGTTATTTCTGCGAGCTGCAATATCAGGTTACTATCGATGAAGTTGTAGAGCAGTTGCTCTATCTCTTCATCACTGGTGACTGCCCCAAGATTAAAGGTAAAGGGCGTCATTCCCGGCACAAAAGGAGCAAAGCCACTGATAAAGGGCGGATACAAGGATTGTAGATTGCCCAGACCACCAATGAACTGCGAGCCCCATTGCGGGCAGGCAGAGCTGCCGAATTGTGTGCTCAGATTAGTAAACATAACTTCTTATCAACTCCCTTTAAGAGCTTGTATGGAACCATATGCTGTTCCACTGAGGTTATGGTTTTGCGCATACGACCGCCTTCCATCTGTAGATAGCTTCTCCTTAACAGACAGTGGCAGAGAGCGCGCGCAGGCTTTTAGGCACTAGCTAGATAGATATCTCTGGCGTGGCAATGTGCTTTGCCACATTTTCTTACACCGACTTTCAAGCTGTTCTACAGCTACACTTATTTGATAATTGATTAGAGCATTGTGTGAGCTTTAGCGGGAATACGGGTTACGAGTTTGAGAGTCTTAATTCGTAACTCCGCCAGCACCATTTATAAACGAGACCATAGTTGATGTGAAGTAGGTAAAGGTCCTATTTTGGCGCCTTTTCACCTCGGGTAAATATCTGATGTAGTAAAATGCGACAAATGATCGTAAGAGCTGTGACAATTCTGAGGATGAGACTTGGCAGATTTGCTTGTCTCAGGTATCCTGATCGATAGCATCGAGGCGAAAAAACCCTTTTTAGAGAGGATATTTATGAGATACCATCGCATGGCATTACTGTTCTTATGCTTCTCAATACTATTGGGTTTGATCGGTTCAGTCGAAGCCCAGTCTGGGCGCCGGCCCAAGCGTAGCTCATCCTCTAATCCTGTCTCAACACCTACTACTACACCTGTTGAGGAGGAAGAGCCACCACCTAGTAGTGAACCTGAGAAACAGACACCTAAGCAAGAAGCGCCACGTTTCTCGCTGATAGCCACTACCGATGTACAATCTGTCTCTGTTCCTTCTACTGTTTATGGTCTTATTATGAGTGGTTTTGCCGGACGACTCAAAGAAACGCCTATTTTTGATACCAAGTTGGAAAAACAGATGACTCGTAAAGAGGCTACCGATCTTGCTAAGACGCAGACAGAAGTGTTTGTTGTTTGGCTACAATTTGGTGGAGACGCATTTAATGGAGGCGGAAATAGTATTTCTGATTATTCTGTTGACTATTTTGTCTTTCAGCCAGGGACAGCAAAATTGAAATCACAAGGTCGCGTATATCTACGTCCCTACTCGCCTAATGTGAATGTAGGTAGTGTGCCAGTGCAGGTACCTCTGCCTTTACCGCCTGCAAATGGGCGTTCACCACTACAATATTCCTTGGAACAGGCTGGGCGTGAGGCTGGTGATCGAGTAATTAGCGCTTTTGCTAAAGATTTGAACAAGAAATAGTGTAATGCTAACCATTAGCCTGGTTTAATATGAAAGTTACACTACTATCTCTGATATTGACAGCAATGCTCTTTGTGTTAACTGTGTCCGCACAACCTCACTCTTACACCTGGTTACCCGACTACGACACTTCACAAAGTATTATCAAACGCATACCAGTTCCTAGTGGTTATGAAAGAGTGGTCACTAGTGTAGGAACTTTTGAAGATTGGTTGCAGCATCTTCCTCTTAAGAAAGGGAATCCACCCGTCTATCTACATAATGGAGAGAAGAAGATCAATCAGACGGCACATTTCGCGGTTGTTAATCTAGATGTAGGTAGTAAAGATCTACAACAGTGTGCTGATGCAGTTATGCGGCTACGTGCAGAATATCTCTTCTCGACAGGCAAATACGAAACTATCCATTTTAATTTTACTAGTGGCGACCGTGTCGATTTTACTCGCTGGACAGAAGGTTATCGACCGGTAATTAGAGGCAACAAAGTTGTTTGGATAAAAAATGCAGCTAGGGATACCTCCTACCGAAACTTTAAGGAGTATCTGGAAAAGATCTTTACTTATGCTGGCACCGCCTCTTTAAGCAGAGAGCTAAAGTCGGTCTCTCTTATCAATAATCTTAAGATTGGTGATGTGTTTATACAGGGCGGCTTTCCTGGCCATGCTGTGATTGTTGTGGATATGGCAGTGAATAAAAGTGGCAAGAAGCTATTTCTATTAGCACAAAGCTATATGCCTGCTCAGGATCTGCATATATTGAAAAACCCTACTGATTACTCATTGAGCCCTTGGTACAATCTTGACTTTGGCGAGACACTAGAGACTCCTGAATGGGCTTTTCGTAAAACCGATCTAAAAAGATTTTAAACCGTAGCAGTTAAATTCAAACGATTTTTATCCTAGGAGAAGTAGTGGTAATGGATTTTGTTGAGGAACTTATGCCATTCCTCAATGTTAATCATAGGCAGCAGCCTCCTTCTCTTCGCTCTCCATCGCTGTGTAGGGCAGACTCGCTTGTTGCTCATAGATAAGTAGGTCTTCCAACTGTTGGCGCGATAGCTGAGGAAACTTCTCTAACACAGGTATAGGCTCGCCACGCAATATTGCACTCTCTTTACGTAGGATATTGATCTGTGCGATCAATTCACGACATCTGTTAGCTTCGTTACATAACCAGCGGTAGAGCCGCTTTCTCACTTCTGCAGAGAGTTGATCGATACTCTTGACTTTGTATTTGCTGGCAATCATCTTGAGTACATGCGGTTTGGTGACATGAGCGGCGGGGATAAGCATCTCAATGAGAGCTACTTCTTCTGCCAGGATCTGTGCTTTTCTATCTGCCCGCAAGCATACGATATTACCATCTTCATCGACCTCTGCGCCCATCTCTTCAGGAGTATATAGACCTAGAATAACATCTGGAAAAACGATACGTGCTGCCGCTGCGATTGCCCGCCAACGACGCATCACACTGGGCATCTGCCTCCAATTATATTTCTCACAAAGAGAGATTTGCGCCCCTTTCTCAAAAGTCTTTATCTTGGCTGCATCTTCCATAGAGAAGGAAACAGTAAAAGGGGAGCGGCCATAACGTTTCATTAGCACAGTGCATTTGTTGCCATCATCACTGATCTCCATATTCTCCAACTGCTTTGAGCGATTGATCAGTGCCAACATCAATTGTGGTGAGATGGTTGGCTTGCCTTTGATAATGTTGATGTTCTGTAGTGCTGCCATTGCCCCAATACCTAATTCGCGTCCTTGTAGAATGATGGCGACGGCCTGAGCTGGTCGCTTGATATCTTCGGGAAGAAAACCACTCTGCAGGAGGATGTTTGCCTGTTCAATAAGCACTTGCCATTCTTCTGAGGAGGTGCTCATTATAGCTGGTTGTAGTTGCACGGCTGGTTCTTGATCCATTACCTGCTATTCCTTATAAGGTGTCCGGTATGCTATCTAGCTGCTGCTCGATCTCAAGCTTCCAACTATCAATCTGGTGCAGTTGCTTTATTGTTGCCACTAGGCCTTTATTTATTGCCTCACGCCAAGCACGAGTGACCCATTCTCTTGAACCTAGCCAGACACGCTTGCCAGATTCACGACGCCAGCCAAAATATGCCAATCCTTGTATTGGCCCAGCCATTTCATCTAGATTATCTAGATATAACCAGTCCTCACCAGTATGCATAGACTCATTGAGCATTTTGGCATAATCACGTAAAGCAGGATCTTCCTTATTAATATTGGTCGCTATCTCTTGGTCGAGTTGGGCGCTACTATTAGCCTGGCAGCGTGACCAAGGTCTCTCTATCGACCTCTTTTCGCCTGTAGAGAGACTATTGGATTGCTCTTCACTAGCTGCTTGACTGGTTGCCAAAGGGGTTGCTGGGGGTTCTGCTGGCAATGGTTTGTTTGAGTTGGTTAAGGTTTTATGCAGATCGATCATAGGCAAACTCCTGAAATTGTCAGGCCTCAAGCTATTACCGCTATCACATTATCATAATAGACGAATATTAGGCGAAAGAACAGCGAAAAATTTGCCTGTTGTAATGCTTCTTAACGATTTTCCGATAAATCGATCTATGGTTGGAAAAGCGGGTATTTTTAGGATCTAAGCGGAGGGTTTCAATAGCAGGCAAAGCTAGTTTAATGTGGTCTCTTCAATCGATTTGAGGGCCGCTTCAATAATCGCATGGCGGGCTTCTAGTAGCAGTCTCTCTTGATGGCGTAGGGTACGTAGAGTAGCTTGTAACACCGCATTACGCGGGCATCTTAACAAAGACAGTTGCAATAGATCGACGCGATGCTCAATTGTCACAAGCAGTTGATCTACGTGATTTAATCGCTCTGCATCATCCATAAGTAATTGCACAATATAAGATACTAGGATTAATTAGGGTTACTTACCGTACTAATTATATATCTTGAAGGCGTGGCTGCCTATCCAAAAATCGATGTAAGAGAAAGCGGGTATTAGCATAGCTATACTACTCGGTTGTAGCGGCAATACGGAAGCCATAGAATGGGGCACGCGAAGCAACACCAAAATGGGCACGTGAAGAGATACGGCAGTCGTTGGAGGGATGAATCCAGGAGCAACCCCGCACGACTTTACGTGCACCACCCAATGGTCCGCTAGGGTTGCGGGCAAAATCGGTCTTGTAATTGGTTTCGCTATACCAATCACTACACCATTCACCAACATTGCCAATTAGATCATAAAGTCCGAAGGAGTTAGCCTTAAATGAGCCAACTTTGAGGGCAAGACAATAATTAGCCTGTTCAGTCTTTTGAGCTCCCTGTGTATTCCACCAATCTATCCAAACCTTGCCAGCAGTTTGAGTTTTAGCCCAGTAACTAGCACTGTTACAGGCTTCATTCTCCCAACTATTTCCCCAGGTATATTTGGCGCCCTGTCCACCCCCTGCGGCATACTCCCATTCTGCTTCGGTTGGCAGGCGATATTTACGTCCAGTGATACTTGAGAGCCAATTACAATAGGCCACAGCATCATTCCAACTCACACAGACAACTGGATGGTTCTCGCGTCCAGGCAGGTTGAAACTACGCCAAGTGAGTCCCAATCTCTTTTCAATAAAAGATTTGGTAACTTCTATGGTAGCCGTATAGGTATAACAGAAGCCTTCCTTCTCGGCCTCAGTACGGTATCCTGTGAAATCGGCAAAGAAGGTAAACTGAGCATTAGTAATCTCGAAACGTCCAATCGCAAAACTGCTTAAGGTAACTGCATGCATGGGCTTTTCATCCTGGTCGCCATTATCGTCGCCCATCTGGAATATTGTGCCCGGTAATGCAATCATTTCAGGAATAAGTGTCTTCTCATTCTTCTTAGCGCCTGCTTCGATGATTATGCCGTAGATATCACCAGATTTTAATGGAGTGTTATTGATGCTGCCAAAATTTGCTGGTACTGCTGGAGCAGGCTTACTCTTATCTACCGCAGATGGACTACTGCCGGCAGGTGCTTGTATAGCAATAGTGCTGCTCAATCGTAGAAAAATCGATAAAACAGCTAGCAGTGTTGCGGTTCTCATAGCTCATCTGCTCTTTACTCTCGTAATCCAGGTCGAGTCTACGTGACGTGTTCGCCCACTGGCAGTTTACCCCCACGATTTTTGCTGCTAGCATAACAGAGCATGTAAGTGAGAACTTAGTTGGGATTTCGAGCTAACAGCTCAAGCGATTTGTATACTTTCTTATCCTGGCTCATTTTAGGGTAATTACGCAACCTATTTTTGCAATGGAGTGATTGAATGGGCTTGATTAAAGAGCGAGCAGGGGAGTTTTTTGCTGCATTACAAGACCGTATCTGTGCTGCGCTTACCACACTAGATGGCACTGGTATATTTCGTGAGGATGAATGGCAGCGCTCTGGCGGTGGTGGTGGTCGTAGCCGCATAATGGTTGAAGGAAAAGTCTTCGAGAAAGCTGGTGTTAATTTCTCAACTGTGTATGGGGAGATGCCAGAAACCCTTGGTAAGCGTATAGAAGCAGGCGCTGGGGGGCAGTTCTATGCTACTGGTATTTCACTTGTGCTACATCCTCATAACCCTTATGTGCCGACTGTACATGCCAATTTCCGTTATTTGGAGAGAGGAGAGTCGAGTTGGTTTGGGGGCGGTGCTGATCTCACCCCTTACTACCCTTTTAAGGAAGATATTGTACATTTCCATCGTAGCTTCAAAACCGCCTGTGATCGTCATGACACCAGTTATTACCCACGTTTTAAGAAATGGTGTGATGAATACTTTACAATCCGTCATCGTAATGAAATGAGAGGTGTAGGGGGGATCTTCTTCGATTATCTTGAGGGTGATCTGGAGAAGCTTTTTGCTTTTGTCACAGATGTTGGAGAAACTTTTTTACCAGCCTATCTTCCTATTGTTGAGCGAAGACGTGAACTGCCTTATGGCGAGCGCGAGCGTCGTTTTCAGCTAATACGCCGGGGTCGATATGTAGAATTTAACCTAGTCTATGATCGTGGAACGCTTTTTGGCTTGGAGACAAAAGGGCGTGCCGAGTCGATCTTAATGTCACTGCCTACCCTGGCGCGCTGGGAGTATGACTATCAGCCCCCCCCAGACACACCAGAGGCGGCCGCTTGGGCCTGTTTTCAGCCACATGATTGGTTGGCAGAATAATTTTCTCTTACCTATTCTCTCTATATACCCATTTAAACGCCTGCCAATGCTATAATAGCCAGGCAGTGAGAGTAGTATGAGCCCGCTTTTGCGAGGAGATTAATGTCTAATAATATCGTTATAACGACCGTTGTGGGGATTACCGATCCTGGTCTAGTACGTAAGAACAATGAAGATACCTTCTTTATTGCCAATCCTGATACGGGCCAAAAGCTTGTTAGCAATACTAGCTTGCGTAATCCTGTTGAGGATAACCATCTATTGTTGATGGTTTCAGATGGTATGGGCGGTACTGAAGGCGGGGAGGTGGCCAGTAGGTTAACGGTACGTACAATCAAAAGTGAGATACCCCGTCTCTCCAAACGGCTCTCTCCACAAAGTCGTTTAGAGGCTGCTATTGAGGCCGCCAACCGCGTTGTTTGGGAAAAGAAGTTGCTAGATCCGATATTGCGGGCAATGGGCGCGACTGTCACGGTAGCCTTTATTGAGCGTGGATCGGCCTACATTGCTGAAGTGGGTGACTCGCGTGCCTACCTATTGCGTGGCGAACGTATCAAGCAACTGACTACCGATCAGACAGTCGTACAGGTGCTACTCGATTCTGGCGCCATTACACCTGAGATCGCTGAGATTAGTCACCATAAGAATGTGTTACTTCAATCAGTAGGCAGTCAAGAATTTTTACAGATTGCTGTTACTTCATTGCCACTCGCGAGCGGTGATATTCTCTTACTGTGTAGTGATGGCTTGCATGGAAAACTAAAAGCCGCCGAACTCTATGAGATTGTGCGTAGTCAGTCGCAGCTTTCCGATGCTGCACAGCAACTTGTTGAAGAGGCGAAAAGGCGTGGTGGTGAGGACAATATCACGGTAGTGCTGGCTAAGCTAGAGGGTGAGTGTCTGAAACCTCTGCAGAAAATGCGTACCATAACTGATTCAATGTTTGTAATATCCCGATTTGATCCAGAACAAGAGGCCCAACCAAAGCCTAAAAGGGAAGTGCGCCCTGCCAATTTTCAGGATCTGGTGAAGACTGCTGCTGTTGATCATTTTGCTGAGAGCGAACAGCAACGACAGACACTTGCGACACTGGGCGAGTACGGAGAATACATACTTTATCGCAAGGGAGATACACTGGTTGTGCAGGACGACCCGCCTGAAGATGGCCATTATTGGCTTATTTCTGGTCGCTACCGGATTGAAGTGAAGAATCCTGATGGTAGACGAGAGATTGTCGCCTTTATTGTTCCCACTACTGATACTCGATCCGATGAAGAGATTCAGGCTGGGCTAGACCAAGTGCGTGTAAAGCGACAGTTCTGTACTGCCAGTCTAGGTATGCTTAACAATGCGCCTCGCAATGCTACGATCTGGTGTGAAGATGAGACTAACGCAGTACTGCGAGTTTCCCGCTCAACCTATGAGCGTTTTAGCGAGATCCTAGGCGAGAAGTTTGTTACTATGGTTCGCCACTCATAACGATATCAGATCGGTAATCGAATATGTTGGCGGCAAGGCATCAAGCTACGCACACGGGCAAGATGATCGAAATCTATCTCAGCCAGCACTACACATTCTCGATCGGGTGCTTTCGCTAACACTGTTCCCCAAGGATCTATAATCATTGCACGACCATAACTAGCACGTTTGGGATTATGTTGGCCGAATTGCGCAGGGGCAATGATATAGACCTGATTCTCGATTGCCCTTGCACGCAATAGTGCCTCCCAATGGTCGCGTCCCGTTGGTACTGTAAAAGCGGAGGGAACAAAAATTAGTTCTGCACCCATAAGAGTAAGACGGCGGTAGAGTTCTGGAAATCGTAAGTCATAGCAGATCGTCAAACCGACTTTATGACTATTGATATCGGCTATTGCCAACTCATTGCCGGGCGCGACATAGCGTGATTCAGCCAGCATAGTGCCATCTGCAAGAGTTGCATCAAAGAGGTGTATCTTACGGTAATGTGCACACACTTTGCCAATTGGATCAATAAGTAGGCTGGTGTTATAGACCTTTCCAGCATCCTGCTCTTCTGGGAAGCTTCCTCCTAGTAGGTAGATCTCAAAGCGACGAGCCAACTCAGCGAGCCAGTCTGTCAATTCACCACCAACTCTTTGGTGATAGATTACCTCCTCATTCTCTGAGCGCATGTAAGCAAAGTTTTCTGGTAGTGAGATCAGTTTGGCGCCATGACGTACTGCCCAGCAGATCAACTTCTCAGCACGTACAAGATTACCTGCTACATCATCAGTCGAAGTCATCTGTATTGCTGCTGCCATTAACATACTTTTTCTACCTGTTGTGCGGTTAGTGCTACTAGTTCTTTCTGTTTGCTCTCTTGTGCATCGACCACAGCGATTGCGGCCATATTGACGATATCCTTTACTTCAGCGCCACGCTGTAGTACATGCACAGGCTTACTGATACCCATTAAGATTGGCCCAATCGCTTCCGCCCGACCCATTCGTTGCATCAATTTATAAGCGATATTGGCAGCTTGTAGATCAGGGAAGATCAGCACATTGGCACCACCTTTGAGGGTGGAGAAGGGATACTCTTCGGCAAGCAGCTCAGGAACGATGGCGGTATCGGCCATCATTTCGCCATCAATCATTAGGTCTGGCTGCTTCTCTTTTACTATTGCGGTTGCTTTCTGCATCTTGGTAACAAAGGGATGGCGGGTACTGCCAAAGTTTGAAAAGGAGAGCATTGCAAGACGAGGTTGTATACCAAAGCGGCGCGCAGTCTGGGCAGCACAGATCGCAATCTCGGCTAACTCTTCTGCCGTTGGTTCAATATTCACAGTTGTATCGGCAAAGAAATAGACTCGATTATTAATGATCATCATATACATTCCCGAGACACGCGCTAACCCTGGTTGTATGTTGAGTATTTGCAATGCGGGTCGGATCGTATCAGGATAATGTTGTGTTACCCCAGAGATAAGCGCATCGGCATCACCCATATGTACCATCATAGAGCCAAAGACATTAGCATTTTGTAGCCAATCAAGCGCCTCGCTACGTGTCATTCCTTTACGATTACGCAATTGGTAAAGCTCATCTACATACTCACGTAGACGCGGCAAAGTGGTATGGTGGGCAAACTCTATACCCTCTAGGTCTACACCCAACTCTTTTGCCACTTCATTGATCACTTCTGGTTTACCTACTAGGATAGGACGAGCGATCTTCTCATCAACAAGTAACTGTGCTGCACGCAGAATACGGTCATTGTAGCCCTCAGGAAAGACGATCCGTTTAGGCTCGCGGCGCGCCTTATTGATCATCAGCCGCATCACCTCACGTGACTTACCCAAACGGCTTTCCAGTCGTTCACGGTATTCTTCTAGATCGATATTAATACGTGCTACACCACTACGCATGGCCGCTTCTGCCACGGCTGAGGCGGCCCAGATCAGTACACGATAGTCAAATGGCTTAGGGATGATGTAATCACGCCCAAACTTCAGATGTGAGAGGCCGTAAGCCTTGGCAACAGAATCTGGTACATCCTCTTTGGCAAGGGCGGCAAGGGCGCGTACCGCGCCAATCATCATCTCTTCATTAATACAGCGTGCTCGTACATCCAAAGCGCCACGAAAGATAAATGGGAAACCAAGCACATTATTGACCTGATTAGGATAGTCTGAGCGTCCTGTACTCATAATACAGTCTGGGCGGGCGTCCAATGCCTCTTCATAAGTGATCTCTGGATCTGGATTCGCCATAGCGAAAATGATCGGACGTCTATTCATCCGCTGTAACATGGCTGGATTTACCATGCCTTTAACAGAGAGACCTATTAAGACATCAGCACCCTCCAATGCTTCTGCCAGGGTGCGTGCCGAAGTATTAGCAGCAAATCGCTCTTTGAACTCATTCATAGCCTGGTCACGCCCTTTATAGAGCACACCATGACTATCGCATAGGATAATGTTTTCAGGACGTATCCCTAGTCTCATATATAGATTGGCGCAACCCATTGCCGCAGCGCCAGCACCAGAAAAGACTACACGTACATCCTCAACATATTTATCTACCAATTCCACTGCGTTAAGCAAGGCAGCACCTGAGATGATCGCGGTACCGTGCTGATCATCATGGAAGACAGGAATGCTCAATTCTTCATTAAGGCGCTTTTCTATATAGAAGCATTCTGGCGCTTTGATGTCTTCTAGATTAATACCACCAAAGGTGGGCTCAAGTAGTTTCACGGTACGTACGATCTCATCAAGATCTTGGCTATTGAGTTCGATATCGAATACATCTATGTCAGCAAAGCGCTTGAAGAGCACAGCTTTACCTTCCATCACAGGCTTGCCGGCAAGTGCTCCAATATTACCTAAGCCCAGCACGGCCGTACCGTTGGTGATTACCGCTACCAGATTCCCTTTGGCAGTATAGCTATAGACCGAATCGGGATCTTGTGCGATCTCTAAGCAGGGTTCGGCTACTCCTGGTGTATAGGCGAGCGATAGGTCGCGTTGTGTAAGGCAGGGCTTGGTTGGCACCACTTCGATCTTGCCTTTACGGCCCTGACTATGATAATCGAGTGCATCCTGTTTTCTTACCATGTGTCCTCATCTTTAGCAGTTGTAGAAATGTGGCGGAAATTATAGCAGAGAAGGATTGAAAAACGAATCTACTGCCTATTATGCTAAAATGTTGTTTACCATATCATAATTTACCAGGAGATCTAAGAATGAAAAAAGGTTTATTGGTAATACTTTTGCTCGTCTGTTTAAATCTGGCAGTTGTTATCGAGGCCAAAAATGATAAGAAGACCAATATTAAGAATATTGCTAATAGTAAAGTGAAAAATGATAATGTGTCGGTGGACTGGCTGGTCGGCGCCGACGGCTACACAAAAGCCGTAGAACAACATCGCAATACTGGCAAACCAATAGCACTCTATTTTTATACTGACTGGTGTGGTTACTGTCGTAGGTTTAGCAGCTCTCTGCTTACTACTACAGAGGTGCAGGACTATATGAAGAATGTTATTAAGATTAAAATCAATCCTGAAGCCGGTCAAAAAGAGCGCGCCATTTCCAATCAGTATGGAGTGATGGGTTATCCTACTTTCTTAATTGTTTCTAACAAACTATCTCAAATAGAAAGAGTACATCCTTTCTATCGGCGCAATGGTGTTGCTTTTACAATGAAGCCGGCTGAGTTTATACTAGCGTGCAAGGAAGCGAGCAAAAAGTGATCTGATTGCTAAAACTGTCTAGTGCAATATCGGTATTGCTACTACAGACCGCAATGATTAATCTCAGCGGCTAATTTTTATAGAGAAGAGATATCTATCAAATGCTTATTGGTGTATGTGGAGGCACAGGTTCAGGCAAAACAACAATTGCACGTAACATCATCGATGCAGTTGGTCAAGATCTAGTAGTGTTATTACAACAGGATGTCTATTATAGGGATCTTAGTCATATTTCTATCGAACAGCGCCATCAGAAGAATTTTGATCGCTTGGATGCACTCGACCTGCCATTACTTGTTGAGCATACACGGTCATTACTGGCAGGCAAGGCGGTTGATCAACCCATTTATGATTTCGCCACCCATACCCGTACAGGCCGCTTTTTACGCCTAGAGGCACGTCCTATCGTACTTATCGAAGGCATACTGATCTTTGCAGAGTTGGCGCTACGTGAGCTAATGGATCTTAAGGTCTTTGTTGATACAGATTCAGATATACGCTTTATACGTAGACTAGAACGAGATATACGTGAACGTGGCCGCACTGCCGAGGCAGTTGTACACCAATATTTAACAAGTGTACGACCTATGTATCTAGAACTGGTTGAGCCTAGTCGTCGCCATGCCGATATTATAGTTCCAGAAGGAAAACATGATCATATCTTTGTCGAGCTAATTGTTGCTTGGATAAAATGCCATCTACAAATTCCTGCTAACCCATTAACAAAGTCGAGCGAAAGGATCAAGCCGATCTCCTGATGATATCAAGACACAACTAGGCGAGCCTGCTCACGAGCTGTATGTATCTTTGCTACCGTACCAGAATTGAAGGCAAGATAATCGGCTTCGATACCATCACTGAAGATGACTCCGCCAGAAGGCATAAATGACTCCAAGATCAACTCCTCATCTGTCAATACTATTCCTGCTACCATCTCAGTGTAAGAGGATTTACTTGCAAAAGGTTCACGCACAACAAAGATCAATCTACTATCCTCCCACTTTAGTCGTATCTCTTCACCACTCTTCCCACCTGTGAAAGCAGCAACACCAGCTACCATTTTAAAGACTGAAGAGAGCCATCCAGTTGAACCTGCTCCTGTCGAGATTAATATCCCACTTGAGGACTGTGATTCAGTGCGATTACGAAACTTGATCCGATAGCGTGCTGATACATGTGTACGTGCACCGACAAATAGATCATTAAAAGCCAATAATCGCTGTCCATCGTTGAGACTTGCTTCTGCTAATGTAACAGTGCGCATACGCGCTTTTCCTTGCACGACACGTGATACTGCTGTCTGTGCCTGTGGGCATTGGAATGGTAAGAGTATCCCATCAAAGCGCGTAGGTTCTGGATTGATCGCTACGATCGGTTGACTGGCAACATATTTGGCAGTGTTAGCCACTAGTCCATCTTGTCCAACCGTAACAATAAGATCTTTCTCAGTGAAGAGAAAAGTCGGTAAATAACTGCGGTCGATAAACTGCAATTTTAAACCTAGATTGAGCGAATGGTGTAGTGCTGTTATCGTGCGACGATAGGCGTCATCTTCTTGTACATAATCGTTGAAATCACCACCTGCATGCTCTATATAGAACTTTGCCTGAGCACGGCTATTGAACCGTTCGATCAACTCTGCTAATCGGGTCTTACGCGTCACGACGACGATCTTTTCGTACACGGCCATCATCTCCTGAGGGTGCCAATAGCGAACTGAGTAGATCTGGAGTGATATTCAGTTCACCAATCTTCTGAGCATTCTCTGCCAATTCTTGGAATGCTAATGCTATTCTTAGTTTTGGATCAGCACCGCTGGCTACTACTGCCATCAATGTGCGTGCATCCATATTGCGTAGCGGATTAAGAGTAACTTCCAAAGCATAAGCGCGACTATCAGCATCTTTGCGATCGTTTTCTACACGTCGCTCGATAAGATCTGCACGCTGCTCTTCTACAGCAATATCGGCAGCCATCTTGGTCTCTCGTATCTGACGCTTCTTCTCTTCAACCGCAATCTCAGTCTTTAACTCATTCTCTTTGATCATACGCTCTTGCTCGACAGCAGCATTACGGCGTGAGTAGATCGCCTCATCAGCCTTACGTTGCAACGCCTCACGTGCTTCAGCTTCAAGCGCACGTGACATCTCTGGAGTTGGCTTCAGAGAGAGGATCGCTAGTTCCATAATCTCAACACCTAAGGATGCTACCGATTCTGCACTCTTTAATCCTGCCAGTACGGCGGTGACAATAGCATCAGAACTGATTAATACTTCACTCAGTTTCATACGCTGTATTACTGCACGAGTAAGAATCTGTGTGGTATGAACAAGACGCTGTGTCAGTATTTCTGGATCATCAGAGAGATATTTGCCATTAGGGCTGATAGAGAAATCTAGCAATCTTGCCAGCCGTTTAGGATCGGCAATACGATAGGTCATTTGACCCTGTATGGTGACTGCCTGGAAATCTAATGTGACTTCGTTGAAGACAAAAGGTACATCAGCACTGGCCAGTGGTATCGTAACAATCGTAGATGTTGGTGCGTAGTAGAAAAAAGAGAGCCCTACCCCCTCTCGCTTAATCACACCATTGCGGTAATGCATCACATAAGTTGTGGGCACCGCCTTCATAAACTCTATACCAAACATAAACGCCTCCATTCCTGCTGACTGATAAACCCTTAGCAATATTGCTAGGCCAACTCCACTACTGCCCCTTTGATCTGCTCGATCACTGCCACGCTGATCAACCGCACTTACCTTAACTTTCTTTTATTAGCGTGCATTGCACACTTATTTTAGTGTGTATTATACACTATTAAAATATAGGATCAAGGAATTTTTTCGTCTGGTTAAGCGATAATCGCAACATTTAAGAGCAAGTATTGAGGCTTATACCGTTCTTAGCAGATATAAGTGTTAGTTTAATCAAATCTAGTAAGGAGATAATAGGGCTATGAGATACCTAAGAAGTCTGTTGCCACTGTTACTAGCAGTTGGTGTTATTGTCATTGGTAATAGTGTTGCCTATGCTGCTATTCAAGAGAAGAATGCAGCAGGCGATAACACTACTCAGCAAGATCCAGACAAGACTAAGACCAAGCCTCCTGCCACAATCTCTATCGTTATCTTTGGCGATGAGAATATAGCGAATTTTACAAACATTGAACTACCAAAGGTTTGTGTTTATAGCTTTGGCGATATTACCGTAGTCCCAACCTTCCCACCGATCTTTGTCGTTGATGCAAATGGCGAAATTGTAGTTGACGAAACCTTGCATTGTACAAAGCAGAAACAGAGCGGATATAACGGACCAATATTGACACCCTATAAGAAGACAGAGAAGCAGGGTAATAATTAACTAAAGAATAGGGGTAGTCACCGACTACGATGCCTACCCTTATACGGTCGGATCAGGTTTCGTTTCTGTTTTCGCATAATGCTCTAAACAGTTTTGGCACAAACAGCGTTGATAACGTGCCCTTAACTGTTTACGTACAGATTCGCTCAATTTGATTTTAGTACACCAACAGCCAGTAATGGTTGCGCCACAGGTGAAGGGTTGATTACAAGATTCGCATGGTGAAGGATCACGCCATCGCAAAGTGATCAGACCGGCCAGCTTCTTCAAGATCATTATTGCTTTACTCCTGACTAGATTCACATAGATGTCTATCGCGATAGGCGTCTATTATAACTTACCAATAGCCACTTCTAGCTACCTGGTTAACCGCCCCTGCCTGACCCTCTTAGCAATCTCTCCAATAAAAGTATAGATTCTTATTCTCTTTTTGAACTTTTTGTTATTCGATAGCGTTCGATTATACGAATGAGTTCGAATAATAAGGAGAGAGGATATGCATAATGACCTAGAGGTAGTTGCTATAGTGCGGGGGTTAAAAGCAGCTAAGTATCGTGCTCTCTCTTATATAACCCTGGATCTGATAATATGGATAGGAGTTGCATGGTTGGCATTAAAAGCAGATCACTGGTGGTTAACATTGCCAGCAGTAATTTTTATTGGTGCTGTACCTATGCATAACCTATTGGTATATGGGCATGAGGGGACGCATGGATTGATCTCGCGTGGGCAGCTAGTAAACGCGTTCTTTCTCTGGTTAATACATGCATTAATAGGGCTTTCAGGGACTGCCTATAGGGTTTTCCATCTTACTCATCATCGTTATGCGCACACAGATAAGGATCCCGAATATCGATTATTATCGAGTGTAATTGGTGGTGCACCGGGCTGGAGCTATCTTTTTATTCCAATAATTTCACACTTGGGAGTGAATCTATTCCCTTTTCGTGAGCCGTGTTCTGCTTTGACACGCCGCCGCACATTACTAGATCTCGCCGCTGCCGCCCTGCTACAGACAGTTTTAGCAGTCGTAGTAGGAATCGAGTCTTATCTGCTATTTATTATTCTGCCAATATTTACCAGTCTATCTATGGTAGTGGCAATGCGTAGTCTATGTGAGCATCATGGCACATATATGGGTAGTCGCTGGACCAATACACGTACCATCAATACTAATTGGCTGGTAGAGTTGCTCTGGTCAAATGTCAATTACCATCTAGAGCATCATCTATTTCCCACCGTGCCTTGCCATCGATTACCAATTGTACACAGACTGCTTTCACCGCGTTATGTCGAGCATAAAAGTGTCATCGATCGTGGTTATTTGCGCACTGCCTGGGCGCTTTTGCAAGAGCCTACACATATCAAAAATAGAGAGGTGTAGTGATGAGAGAGGTCAATTTAGCTGATAAAAAGCATTTCTTTGTTGCCACTGCAACATTAGCATTTCGTATGAAGGTCCAATGGTTCAAAGATATCCTTAGCAATCGTGTAGCCCGCCAATTTCTCTGGAGCTTGTACTATGCTGGCGAGGCTTATGTAGAGCTTCATCCTAGAGGTGTTTTTATAGATAAATTGCAGCCATTGCTAGCTCGTCAACTTACCCGCCAACTCAATGATGAAACCCGCCATTCAATGCTGTTTCGCGCTCTGTTAGCAGAAGATGGTTTAACGCCAGTTCCTCTACAACCAATAGAGGATTTAGGTTGGTACCTATTAAACAATATTGTTCCTGATGTAGTAGAGAACAGTCAGCTACCACGCCCTTTTACCAAAGATGAGACGATACGTTATATGGCATTTTTGCATACACTGGAGTTACGTAGTGTATCAGATCTAATGGCATTGGCTATGGCGGCGCAAGAGTCTGGCGAGGCTACATTGGCTACACACTTTCGCACGATATTACGGGATGAGCGTTTTCATGCTACCTATACACACCGTGCTGTGCTGCGACTGTCAGAAAATTGGAGACAGGCGCGTGCCATTCTTGACCACACTCGCCGTGCTGAACATAAACACTACTGCAAAGCTATGCAACATATACTATCGCGATTTGAAGAACTAGATGCAGCACCAAAAAATCTCACTGGGCGATTACGTTGGTCATTTATGAAGATGCTTGCACAGACTGGTTGGGCATTTCCCTATTTGCCTTGTTACCAACATATTCCTGCTCGTATTGCTCAAGAAGATTTTTAAAATAGTAGATTAAAGGATCATAAGGAAAGGACAGAGAATATTATGAGTAAGAATCGAGAAACGGCGCAGAAGATCTTAGAAGCAGCAATGGCGCTATGGAGTGAAAAGGGATTTGCCCAAACGACCATGCGTGAATTGGCTAAGCGATTGGGAATGGGCAGTAGCTCACTCTATTTCTATTTTCGCTCTAAAGAAGAGATTGTCCAATACCTTTATATGGTGCTGGATGAGCAAGTATTGGGCAATTTCCGAGAAACCGACCAGGGCGAGACTGAACTGGGTACGAATTTAAAGCGGTTGCTGCAGATCAAATTAGCTATCCTTGCCCCACACAGATCCTCACTAGGTGCGCTCTTACGTGAAGCTGTCGATCCAGAATCGAGCATGAATCCATTTAGCTCTGATTCTGCACAGGTTCTTACTCATAACATAAACTTCTTTGCTATGCTGGTAGAGCGTTCTGGTCTGATCAAGAAAGATCAGATAGATACTTTTGCTCGCTTGTTCTGGTTACTACATGTTTGTGTAATACTCTATTGGCTCTACGACAAATCAGCAAACTTCTCGAATACCTGGAAACTGGTTGACAAGATAGTTGATCTAACAATGCTGCTACCTATGCTCAGTCAATTTCCTGGCGCGGCTGATCTGCTTGCGCTGATTTCAGAGATTCTTAAGCCTCCTACTAAACCTACCGAACAGGCCAAAGTCGCTGCGATAGAAATTAGTGAACCACTAAAAGAGTATGATGTAACTGTGATCGGTGGCGGGCCTATTGGTGTTATATATGCATCTTTTCTTAAACTGCAACGTCCACGCACAAGAATTTTAGTATTAGAACGTGCTGCTGAACCTGGTCATAAGATTGGTGAGAGTACTCTCTCAGGCTTTTGCAAAGCTTTACGTAGCATTGGCATACGTCAAGAAGCGCTACGCCAACTCTTCTATCCCAAAAATGGTCTAGGTTTTCATTATATTGATGAGTCTGTGCACAACATTACACAAGCTCCTGAATACATACTGGAGACCTTCAATGAGACTTTTCAAGTAGAGCGGCGAGTCTTAGATAGTCTGCTTATTACTAATGCTAGGCGGTTAGGTATCGAGGTATTGCAAGGAACCAATGTATTAATGCAACAATGCTCACTCAGTTCGGAAGGCAATATTATTGTCTATCAGATAGGTCCACGTTGCTATCGTATAAAGAGTTCATTGGTTGTTGATGCTAGTGGTCCTGCAGGTCTATTATCACGCCACTTAGGGTTGCATACAAGTGAAGGGGTATCTTTCCAAACAGGTTCTGTATGGACTTACTATAGTAATGTGCGTTCACTTAACAATTACTCAGGTTGGCCCAATAAGGCACAGTTCTCACGCGATCACTACACACAACATCTATGCTTTCGAGAAGGATGGCTCTGGTATATTCCCCTCGTCTCTTGGCAAGCATCACCTACGGCAAATCTAGCACGAGCGCTTGAGCGAGTGCTTACCTCAGGCCGTACTATTCCCACACGGCAGCGTCTGGTCGAGGATTATGGTTGTCCAACTATGGATATAGTGAGTATAGGAATTGCGCTACGTAGCGATCGCGATAGATACTTGGCTGATGATCCACGTGCGGCTTTCCAGAATTACCTACATAAGTATCCAGCAATCCGTCAAATCTTAGAAGGCGCAATACAGCTTGAAGATCACTATGGAACAGGTCAGCCATTTATGAGTCGCAATAATATACGTAGCCATTCGCGTCAGGTAGCAGGAGATGGTTGGCTACTGGTAGGTGATGCTGCTTTCTTTGTTGATCCATTGATATCACCAGGGTTGACAGGAGGAACTGCAACGGCTTATATGGCTGTCTTAGAAACGGTACGAGCGCTTGATGCAGGTATTTTCACAGGCGAGTTTCTATCTAGCTATGAGACTTTTGTACATCGTTTGCACGATGCGCTCGAACGTGACAATCAATTGGTCTATATGTCATTCAATCATCCTAAAGCGCTTGCGCTAGTACAGCGCTTCCAAGAGATCGATGCACGCAGACATTTCCTACAACACGAGTCACAGGACTACTCGATAGATGAAACCAATGTTTGGGGCATACTCAATCCTACCTATCAAGAGTTGCAGAAG
The DNA here is from genome assembly GCA_040758525.1 of Acidobacteriota bacterium. Lineage (GTDB taxonomy): Bacteria > Acidobacteriota > Blastocatellia > Chloracidobacteriales > JADJPF01 > JBFLVQ01. The sequence continues at coordinate 2,361 of JBFLVQ010000051.1, read as the reverse complement.
GCTGCTTGGGCAATTATGCGAGAGGAAGAGATGCTAATAGGCAGTGAACTCTCAATTGAGGAGCAATCGCCCCGCGATTATGAGCGTATGGTAGAGCGCTTGAAACGTTTGTTAGGTGATTATGTGATCAGCCATTCGGATCTGACCCCTTTTATCACAGGCAACAAGATGGAAGTGGTTCTTTAACCATAGGGAGGCAATTATGTATGCGGTTTTGAATACTGCTTTGAAGAAGATTTGGGGAACAATAGCTGATGGCAGTCTATTCTCTGGCCATCCAGAACTACTGCCTATGGATCTTGATCGGGATTATCCTGAGATCGAACCACTATTGATTAAAGAAGAATGGCCATTTGTACGGGGAGATATGGAGATATCCCATGCTCAACCCAAAGCGACTGCTTTTATTGCACGTAAGGATGGCAAATTTGCTGGCTTCTTTACTACCCACAATTTTGCTGAAATAGGTTATCTAGATATGATGATTATTGCGCCAGCGTTCCGTCGTGCTGGCATTGCTCGTCCACTCTACTTTCATACTATCAATGAGCTAAAGCGCCAGGGAATACGCGCTTTCGTTGTACATACTACCAACGACTCTGCACGTATTATCAAACTACTTGGGTTTAAACCTTGCCAGCATTTTACCCTGTTAGTGCGCGATCCATTGATAGGTATAGCAGACTCTAAGGTTGCTTGTGAAATCGTACAACTGGGCAAGACTGCACGTGATGAATTGATTAATTTGGACAGTGAAATTTTTGGTATGGCACGTCCAGAATGGTTTGATGCGCTGCTGGCACAGCCAGAAATACGCTTCTATGGACTACGTAAAGCTGGACGGCTAGCAGCAGCACTCTGCTTACGTCCACGCCGAGGTGGTGCTCTATGTATCGATTGTGCTAATGCCCATACCTTTGCCGATCTTACCAATGTGGTAAATTATCTACTGATGCGCTATCGGCATACACGCATAGAATGCTTTGCTCGTACTGGGTCAGAACTCTACCGTACACTAGGTGAGTGTGGTTTTGTTGTGCCAGATTTCTTCAAAGCGATCGGCCCACTGATGGAATGGCGTAAAGGAGTTGTAGGTGAAATTGGTAAATCTCCCAAGGTGCAGTGCCTCAGTTGGCTATAGCTCTATATAGATCAACAAAAATAGATATCTTGGGAGGAGACAGCGCAGCTAGACTTAGATTATTACTTATATTGCTTGACACTACTACTGACATTTCGGTAGAGTCATACTTCTCGCCTGTTATTGATAGTTTAGGACGGGGAGTAGCGTAGCCTGGTAACGCGCACGGTTTGGGACCGTGAGATCGGAGGTTCAAATCCTCTCTCCCCGACCAAGTTCTTGCGCCCATAGCTCAACAGGACAGAGCAACGGCCTTCTAAGCCGTAGGTTAGTGGTTCGAGCCCACTTGGGCGCATTAGAATCAATAACTTACAGGCACACCTTAACAAGAATCCAAAAAATTCCACCAAAAATACCACTTAGAAAAATTCGCTACGATTGGACAATTATTAATCAAACTATCGGACTAGGAGAGAAGATCTGAAGAAAGATGGAGCCTTGAAAAGTGGGTTGTTGATCATCGATCTACATGTAAATCTTTTTAAAGATCGTTCTGTAGAAGATAACGAACTGTTGAAGCAAACCATTGCCCGCCTTCTTTGGTGGGAACACCAAGCTTACACAGCTCTGCCGCTATACGTCTTAAGCTCCAACCATCTCCACGCCATGATTTAATCTGATCTATTATTTCCAACTCTTTCAGATCTTCGATTAGCTGGCCACCTATACGGACAAAACCAAATGGGTGTGCAGTATAAAGCTCATCAATACGATCCTTGATGGCGATTTCTGCTCTAGATGGCTCAATGGGCTTATAGTACAAGCTAGCCCTACTCAAGCTTAACAATTCTGCTTGTTGATTAAGCGGTAACTCTTCCTGCTCCCATTCCACTAAGGCCAGTCGTTTACTTCTACTCAGAGAGGATGCCAGATTTTTTTTTCAGCCACGCTAACTGGGTTGTTAACCTGCCGATTTCTGCATACAATTCTTCTTGCTGTTGCTCATAAACTGCTCTGAGTTTGACCTCTGTTTTTCGTTCGTTCTCAAACACGCTCGCTAATCCTCTCAGCGCTGTCGCTTTCCAGTCCGTTAATTGTTGCGGATGGATGTCATGCTCACTAGCAATTTGCACCAGCGTTTTTTCTTCTTTTAACTCGATGATCAAGTTTTTAAATTCGGTAAGCGGTATAATGGTTGCATAACGAGAAGAATCATGTAAATGAAAAATGAACGTCACCGATAAGCAACAATGGAGAGGGTAAAATCATGTTGATCGGAG
>JBFLVQ010000050.1:0-26179 GCA_040758525.1 Acidobacteriota bacterium | reverse complement strand
CATATAGACGCCCGACAAAATCTAGATATTCTGAACCTGTTAAGCGCTCAAAGAGGGCCAGGTTTTCTGGCACTACACCAATCTGTCGTTTTACTTCCAAAGGATGTTTGGCAAAATCGAATCCAAGAATCTCTATCTTACCGGTAGTGGCTGCCAGCAGTCCTGTAAGCATCTTGATCGTAGTCGATTTGCCTGCTCCATTCGGTCCTAAAAAACCGTAGAAGACACCGCGTGCCACACTAAGATCAAGATTATTTACTGCGTAGACGCCGTTGAAGTCCTTGGACAGAGAAGTTGTCTGTACCGCCAAGCCTATCTCGGTGGAATTGCTTGTCATAACCCAATAAAATACCACTGTTACAAGATGTTATTGTTCTTCAATAAAGGGCAGATTATCATTTTCACGGTTGCCCACGCTAGCGAAATTTTCCCAGCACTTCAGTATAAAGATAATGCTAGTGCTATAATAGGACAGTGATAGATTATCCACAGTTGCTAATAAAAGGTGAAATTGAAGATGGATTTTTCAAAATTTGATACTCGTAACTATCCTACAATGACAGTAACAGAAGGATATAACGAATGGGCATCAACCTATGAACAGACTGTATTAGATGAAATGGATCTACGGCTATTATCAAGAAGCCAGCTTATCGCTTGGGATAAGCTGGAGCGAACTATAGATCTAGCCTGTGGAACAGGGAGAATAGGTGTATGGTTAAAACAACAAGGGGTAAAGAATATTGATGGTATAGATATTAGTAGTGAAATGTTAGCACTGGCAAAGAACAAAGGAGTTTACAACCAACTTAACATAGCAAACTTTTTATCAACCGGAATAGTCGCAGTATATGATCTAGCTATTGAAGTATTAGCAGATGAACATATTCAAGATTTGCAGCCGCTTTATCGTGAAGTAGCAAAAATCATAAAGCCTAATGGATATTTTGTTATAGTTGGATATCATCCCTATTTTTTAATGAAGGGAATACCAACACATTTTAATAGAAGTAATGGAGAGCCAGCCGCAATAGAGAGTTATATTCATTTAACTAGTGATCATATTAAGGCTGCCCACAAATCCAATCTAATATTATTGGATATGGATGAAGGTATCATTGATGATGAATGGATTGCCAAGAAACCCAAATGGGAGAAATATCGCTGTCATCCAGTAAGTTTTCTAATGATATGGCAAAAGAGAGTATAAATAATAAGGAGTGTCTTACTTGAATATTGAAGCTTATCTTGAACGTATCAACTATCGTGGTACGCTTACTGTTACTGCCGAGACATTGCGTAACTTACATATCGCACATATGCTCACTGTCCCTTTCGAAAATTTGAGTATACACTTAGGAGAACCTATCATCCTTGAAGATGCCGCATTGTTTAATAAGATTGTGAAACGTCGGCGGGGCGGCTTCTGTTATGAACTAAATGGTCTATTTGCATATCTACTATCTAGTTTAGGTTTCCAGGTTACTATGCTCTCAGCCAGAGTTATTGATGCAGGAGGAGTAATTGGTCCTGAATTTGATCATATGGCGCTAATGATTAAGCTAGAGGAGCGTTGGCTTGTAGATGTAGGGTTTGGCGACTCATTCTGTGAACCGTTACTACTCGATGAGCGCCATGAACAGGTGCAAGGTGATCATTGCTACCGTATCGATACTGATGATACTCATCTTCTTCTTATGCAGAAGGAGAGTAAAAATAGTCAATATAGCGCTCAATATCGTTTCACTCTACAGCCATACCAATATGCTGATTACGCTGAAATGTGCCATTACCATCAAACTTCGCCAGAATCGCCTTTTACACAACGGCGTATCTGTTCACAAGCTACTCCCACAGGACGTATAACACTAACTAGTAAGCGATTTATTAAAACCGTTAATGGTGAGCGACAAGAGCGGGCGTTGACCGGTGAAGAGGAGTATCTAGCTCTATTACGAGAGCACTTTGGTATCGACTTAACAAGTTAAGATCAGATCTTCTCTGATGTATCGAGCACTTCGCGTAATTTTCGTGTTAAAGAAGTTGCAGTAAAAGGCTTTTCAAGAAAATTGCTGCCCTCTTCTAATAGACCATGACGTACAATTGCACGGTCTGCATAACCAGAGATATAGAGCACCCTTAGGTTGGGTTGTTTTTCTGTCAATCGTTCAACCAACTCCTGACCACTCATCTTCGGCATTACCACATCAGTAATAAGTAGATCGATCTTACCATTATGACATTCACAGATATGTAAGGCATCACAACCGTCGTATGCCTCTAGTACGGTGTAGCCTTCTTCACTAAGTACATACTTCATCAGTTCTCGTACACCAATTTCATCCTCTACTAGCAATATTGTCTCAGTAGCAGGTGATAGTACTGGAGCAACCTTTGCCACTTCAACCTGTTCGGTAGCTTCATTAACTTGTGGCAGATAGATTTTGAAAGTGGCGCCACGGCCTGGCTCGCTATACACTTTAATATGGCCGCCATTCTGTTTGACAATGCCATAGACAGTAGAGAGTCCTAATCCTGTGCCTTTGCCTTTCTCCTTAGTAGTAAAAAATGGCTCAAATATATGTGAGATGATCTCCTTCTCCATCCCACAGCCAGTGTCGCTGACCGCCAGCATCACATAACAACCTGGTGTAACACCGATATTGTTGCCGGTATAAGGATCATCCAGTTCTACATTAGTGGTCTCGATTGTCAATTTGCCACCCTGTGGCATGGCATCACGGCCATTAACAACCAGATTCATAATAATCTGCTCAAGTTGACCAACATCGGCTTTTACCCAGGGCAGCGTTGCGCTAGGTAATGTTGCCATATCGATATCTTCGCCGATCAGTCGCCCTATCATATTGTGCATACCAGCAATCAGCGCATTGAGATCTAATACTCTGGGCCGACTAGCCTCATGGCGGCTAAAGGCCAATAGTTGATGCGTCAGAGTGGCAGCACGCTCGCCTGCTTCCATAATCTCTCTGATCCCTGGACGCAAAGGGTGATTCTGCTCAAGTTTATTCAGTGTTAATTCACTAAAACCTAGAATCGCGGTAAGGAGATTATTGAAGTCATGCGCCATACCACCGGCTAGACGGCCTATCGCCTCCATCTTTTGGGCCTGGCGCAACTGCTCCTCTTTTTCATAGAGCGCCTTTTCAGCCTGTCGGTGTTCGGTAATATTGTCGATCATACTAACAGCAAACTGTGGTTTACCGTTGGCATCACGTACCGCAGAGATGGTCTGGCGCCCCCATAGCAGTTCTCCTTGTCGCGACAAGAACCGTTTCTCAATTTGATAGTGATCTCGCTGGCCTGCTATCAACTCCTGATAAAGTTGCTGATCTAGCTTGATATCATCAGGATAGGTGTAATCATTCAAGCGACTGTTGTGTAACTCTTCGGTAGAACGATCGAGCATCTTCTGTAAGGCAGGATTACTCTCAATTATCCGCCCATTTAAATCGACTAATGCAATACCACTGGCTACCCAATCGAAAGTAGCGCGAAATCGCTCTTTACTATCGTGTAGTGCTGCTAATGTCTGTGCTTTCTCCTTTTCATGCTCCTGTCGCTCGATCTCACGCAACAACTCGGCTTGTCGCTTGATCTGTTCCGTCTTGTTATATAACTCAATAAATACAGTTACTTTTGAACGTAGGATCTCTGGCACGATGGGTTTGAAAATATAGTCAACCGCGCCTAAGGAATAGCCTTTAAAAACATGTAGGGTGTTCTTGCTGATTGCGGTAAGGAAAATAATTGGAGTATGGCAGGTCTTCTCACGTTCCCGTATTAGTGCCGCCGTTTCAAAACCATCCATCTCTGGCATCTGCACATCTAGCAGAATTAAGGCGAACTCTTGTTCTAAGAGGTGTTTTAAAGCCTCTGCACCAGAATTCGCCTTGACCAGATTTTGTCCTAGATCCTCTAGGATCGCCTCCAACGCGAGTAGGTTCTTTGCATAGTCGTCAACTAACAATATGTTGACTCTCTGCTCAGGCTGCATATATATGCCCTTTCTACTCACTAATAGGCACTTACTCTACTATCAATGTTATGAACGCCATCGCTAAAAATTTTGCCCCCGCAATTTCTGTACCGATCGCTTAATACCTTTCTTATTTAGACTTATTTGACACACTATTACCTACTATTAGTAGTTTCGTCACCATTAGTGACATTTTAGGGAAATTAGGTAATAGTTCGGTAAGCAAAGACCTAATACAGAGGAGACAGAGTTTAATTTGGCAGTTCACGCAACAATCGTTTTATCTCTACGATCGACCTTACCGGTGTTGGATCAATACTGCTAAGCAGTGCTAGGTAGAGACTCACCCAATCACCCATGTAGATTAGACTAAACAGACGCGCCAGATCGCTTTGGCCTTCTGCTTTAACTTCTAACACTGAACCACCAGTCGATTCGATCAGTTGACGAGTAGCGATCATACGCTGTTTTATTGTTGGCTCATCCCCCAGTTCATCACACAGATAGACAACCTGTATATGTTCACGTAGTGAGGCGAAGTTTTCAAAACCAACAATCTCATCATGGTTCAATTCTGGAAAGGTATTGTCATGCGCAAGTGACTTACTATTCTCACTAAATTGGTTCTTCCAACGCCTTGCTGCTACATAGGTGAGCTGATCGGCAGAATAGATTATTGGCAGTCTCCCATATAGACGGCGGGCAAGCTGTTTGGCAGGATTATTGGCTTCAGGATTCTCCCATCCGTAGCGCTCCCCTAACCCATCAAGTAGTGTGATGGTTTCACTAAGTTGGATCTTGAGGTCGCGCACCAAGCCTAGACGTGCCAAGGCTGCCGCCATAGGGACAAAAAGGTAGCCGATCGCTGCACGTGCCGGCATTCCACCAGTATCGAAAAGATAAGCCGAGATATTATGTTCAGCAGCCAGCGCTCTTAATTTACCGCCCGAGGTAATCGCCAGACAACAGGCTTCTCGCTGTATGGCTTCAGTAAACGCAGTCAATGTCTCTTCTGTATCACCTGAGACAGTTGTTGCCAATACTAGACTGTCGCGATTAACCCAACCTGGCAATTGCATCCCACAATTGAGGGTGAGTGGACGACGCAGTTCCCGTTCAAAGAGGGCTTGCACCAATAGTGCGGCAATTGCTGAGCCTCCTCCAGTGCCAAGCAGCACAATATTATGAGGCTCAAAATTTATCCCTGGCCAAACCAGTGTCTCCATCAATTTCGAGGCTTCATGCAATTGATCTGGTAAAGAGCGTATAAAGCCTGCCATATTGGCGCTATCACGCTCTGGCAAATCTCTAATATTGTCAAGGTTCATTATTACCTCCCTGACTGCGCGCAATCTCAGCGCGTAGACGTTCAACTTCAGCGCGAGTGATACGCGCGCCACCTACCAACGCATTGGCTGAGCCAGCCGCTACACCCCACTCAATCATTGCCGAGGGCGGCTCATCATTTAATAGTGCCGCTGCACAGCCAGCCAAGAATGCATCTCCACAAGCAACTGCATTTATCGCTGAGACATTGGGTGCGCGCACAAATACTTCACCACCATCCCAAGTCGCTGCAGCCCCACTACCATCTAGTGACACCAAGCCTAGTCCTGCACCACGCTCACGTAGATGTCTGGCTGCTGTTACTGCATTCCCATCAGAGATCTTAATACCAAGCAACTGCTCTGCCTCTTCACGATTCGGTTTTGCCATATAAGGACCAGCCTCAAGGGCCAACTTCAGTGCCTCACCACTTGCATCTACCAGTGTTTTCAGACCACGTGTATGTGCCAAGCGCACATAACAACCATAACAACCCGCATCGATACCGGGTGGCAAGCTGCCACTACAAATAAGTAACTGCGCACCATCAAGCCTTGCCATCAACTCTTGGCGAAATTGCTCATATTCTACTGCGCTAATTTGAGGACCAGCTTCATTTATCACAGTCTGGCTACAAGTAGACTGGTCTACAACTATATAGCAGTTGCGTGAATGGCCCATGATTGGAATGAGTGTGTAAGGAATACCACTATTGTGCAGATCTTCACGGATCTGTTCACCTGTATGACCGCCCGCAAACCCTATTACAAATACACGTTGGCCTAGCGCAGTGAGTGCCCGTGCAACATTGATCCCTTTGCCACCTGCTTGGTTGAGCGTATGGTCGCTGCGCTGAACCTGACCTACATCCAACCGTGCTACACTGATAATGCGATCAATGGCGGCATTGAGACTAACAATCAATGTATATTTTTCCGAACTGCCCACGGAATACCTCGTGCAAGCGCTATCGCGCACAAGTAAGTGCGCGCCCACCATCAATTGCGTAAGTTACCCCGGTGATCCAACTAGCGCGATCGGAAGCAAGGAAAAGCACCAATTCAGCAACTTCTTTAGCTGTGCCTACACGACCTAATGGATGTGTGGTACAGCTACGTTCTAGAAAAGCCTGATAAGCAGCTTCGTCCATTCCCCCTGCACGATGTATATTTGTTACCACTACTCCAGGATTGACAGCATTGACTCGTACACCTTGCGCAGCTAGTTCAAGTGCCGCACAGTGTGTGAGCTGATCAAGAGCAGACTTACTTACACAGTAGGCGAGCACACCAGGAAATGAACGTGGACCGGTCACACTGGAGATATTCACGATATTACCACGTCGTGTAATCAGGTATGGCAACGCTCTTTGCATCAATTCAAAGGCTGCTCGCACATTGATATGCATCATCCTATCCCAATCCGCTAGCGAGGTATTCTCAATTGTGCCTGAACTGATTATACCTGCAGCGTTGACCAATACATCCAGTTGACCAAAGGCTTTGATTGTCTCTGTGAGCGCACATGTAGGACCATCCTCGGCTAACAAGTCAGCCGTAATAGGGTGAGCACGGCAGCCTTGCCGGCTTAATTCTTCGGCAATCTGTTGGAGTGATTGGGTGTGTCGGCCTACTAGAGCCACTGCCGCGCCAGCAGCAGCAAAGCGGCGTGCTACCGCTGCACCAATTCCTGAACTTGCACCTGTAACCAACGCAACACGATCCTGTAATTCTAATGGTAGTGGGGTTGTCATTGTATCGGCTCCATAGGTCCATCCATACGCAACCAGGCGTAATAGCCGCCTTTCAATGCATATACATTTTTGAACCCTCTATTTTTCAATATGTGCACCACACGGGTGCTACTGGCCTCGTCCTGTCAAGTACAATAGGCAACGATAAGACGATCCGGTGCGACATCCTTCAGTTTAGTAGCTAATTCATCTTCCTCATTAATACGTATATCGCCCTTAATTCTAAGATTGCTCGCCTTGTATTGGCCTTCGGTACGCGTATCTAGGATAATCACCGGCTCGTTTTTCTTCATCTTGGCCAGCAGTTCCTCAGCAGTGATGGTTAAATCTTCCTTTGCAGTCTTTTGCTGCCCCACAGTTGTGCCGGCACTAAATAGTCCTAAACCAATAGCGATTAAAAGATAGAGTAAGCGATTGTGAATTTTCATTGCACACCCTTCCATAATAGGTTATCCGTAGTATCCTACGCAGGGTTAGAGGAGGAAAACTATACCATTTTGCTCGCCGTCTCAAGAATATTTTCCTCATCCGTTAAGTTCTTCTATCACTTAATACACTTAAGAAAGGCTTGTGCCGTATCGGGTAGACGACGACCTTGGCACCAGACTACCCGATAGATCTTCTCTGGGAAGAGTTCTGCTAAGTGGCGCACATGTAGTTCTGCAGGCACGTTTTGAGTAAGACAGAGGTCGTTAACAATGGCAATACCAAAACCGAGCGCAACATAGTGTTTGATCACCTCCCAACCTTCTGTCTCAAGGGCAACCTGAAAGGGCACACCGCTTGATTCAAAGATCGAATCAATAAGGCGGCGCTGTTCAAAGCCTAGTGGCGGTACAATCAGGCCATAACGAGCGATACGCTCCAGCGTGATCTTGCGGGCGCGTGCAAGTGCATGTGCACGCGGTACGATAAGAGCATGACGGGCGCGCGCACAGATAACTCCTGCCATATCGGCTGGCAATTGTTCTACAGATGTTATTCCTAATTCCAGTTCAGCGCGTCTTAACATATCCATCACACTGCCACGATGGCGTACAACCACTCGACACTCAGCCTCGGGCGCACTGGCGCGAAAGACACGTAGAAAGTTGGGCAATAGGTATAGAGTGGCGGTAAGCCCAGCGCCCACACGCAAGGGACGGCGCTCTACCACTCCACGGAGTTTTGCTTTGAATTCTGCTACCTCATCAAGCAGATTCTGCCCAAACAATAATAGATCTCGCCCATATTCGGTAAGCTGCAATTGACCAGCCTCTTTGTAATAGAGCGGTACTCCTAACTCGGCTTCAAGCTGTCTGACCTGGGCAAAGAGCGCCGGTTGTGAGATGTTGGCGGCACGAGCTGCTTGGGTAAAATTGAGCGCTTTTGCGAATGCAATAAAACCACGTACCTTCTCAAGATCCATCGCATTGTCTCCGCTATAACTTTTTTGGATAGTATATCTGAAGATAATAGTTTAATACTATAACAGAAAGTAGTAAGGTAATCCTGGATGATGCGTGATCGGCCAGGTTTGATGGAGGTGAAGCAGCCATGACCGTTTCTGTTTTTGTGCTCGGGGTGGGTGACGCTTTTAGCGAACGCTACAACTCCAGCTCGTTCGTGGTATCGGCGGGGGACTTTCATCTTATGATCGACTGCCCTGAACGTGTGCGCAAGACTATACGAGAAGCGCGTGAGCGTGCTCATCGCCATCTAGAAATCGCGATGCTCAACCATGTGCTGATCACGCATCTGCATGGTGACCATGTAGGTGGACTGGAAGCTTTCGGGTTCTACAAGTTTTTTGTCGAAAAGGTACGCACCAATCTATATGCTGCGCCAACTGTACTAGAAGAGTTATGGCCACGTCGTCTTAGCGTGGCAATGCAGGATCTATATTCGCCTGATTTCTCAACTCGGCATCGTATGCGATTAGAAGACTACTTCCATACATATCCACTCTATGATGTCACAGAGAATGAGATTGGCCCTTTTCGGCTACGGCTGCGCCGTACTCGTCATCATATTCCAACCTATGGTTTTGTGCTTGAGCATGAGGGCCGTACCGTGCTCGCCTATAGTGCTGACACCACCTTTGATGAGGATCATATTAAATTTCTTAGCGCTGCTACGCTAATCATTCATGAAACCGGACCCGGTGTTCATACCGATTATGAGAAACTGCTTACACTTCCTGCTGAACTACGCGCTCGTATGCGATTGATCCATTATGGCGATAACTTCGAGACAGATAAATCGGTTATTCCCTGCCTCAATGAAGGCGAATGGATCACCATCTAATCGCAATTACGGTTTATTAGAGTCTTTTCCTGCTCCAACAGTCACTAACAAGGTTTGCTTTTCCTCTACGATACTTCATATTATCATTGCGCTGCCTACCTATTAACTGTGGAGAGATCAATATGAAAAGATTGCTAATACTTATCTGTCTATTTGCTACTCCAGTATTTGCACAATCACAAGCAGAGATTGTGGAGCTAATTGAGCAACCAGCCATCTCTGGTAACGAAAGTCAATTAGTAAAACTGATTCAGACGCGCCTGCCCCAATGGGCACGAGAAAAGGCGCGTGTAGATAACCTGGGCAATCTAGTAATTACCATTGGCACAGACAGTCCAACACGACTGTTAGCTGCACCAATGGATGAACCTGGCTATGTGGTATCAGAGATTCGTGCAGACGGCTTTATCCGTGTGCAATTTGTCCCAGGAATTGCGCCAACCCCGCTATATCATCAATTTCATGAAGGCCAGCCGATATTTATTGTAACGGAAAAAGGCAATGTATTAGGTGTGACGGCAACCCTCTCGACACACCTACAACGTAACCGCACTGTTGATGACAGCCAACGTATTACTGGACTAGATGAGCTATGGATCGATATTGGTGCACATTCACAAAAAGAGGTAGAAGCAGCAGGTGTGCGACTACTTGATCCAATCAGCTTACAGATGCGTGCAGAAAAGCTTGGTACACATCAAGTCGCAGGTGTGAGCGCTGCTACGCGCGCAGGTCTGGCAGCATTGATCGCAATGGTCAATGCTATTTCACCGGAATCAATCGAGGGAACATTAACAATCGCTTTTGTCGCCCAGGACATCTTTGGTCGTAAGGGGATCGATCGGTTGTCTAAACAGATTAAAGCTGATGAGGTTATTCTTATTACTGACACCTGGTTGGGGACGCTAGCAGTGGGTCAGAATGTTGAGCGCGATGCACTTGGCCGTGTTGGCAAATTGGGTAATGGTCCACTTATTGCCGATGAGAATATTTGGGGCAAAGGGGGTTCCTGGCAGAATGTATCGGCACTAAAACCACGTGCAGCAATCTACACAGGCGGACCGAAATTTAACAATGCAAAGATGCATACACTTGCCTTACCAGTGCTCTTTGGTGGAACGACTACAGAAGTAGTGGATCAACGTGATGTAGAACGATTGACTAAGCAGTTGATTGAGAAAGTAGCAAAATCTCCAACTTCCCCTACAAAAGCAACTGCTGCACCGGTAAAAGATCGTACACCAGTAAAAGCAGATCCCTCACCATTAGCGCCACTGATCGAAACTTATGGTGTAGCTGGCTTTGAGCAGCCCGTTGCGGAGGCAATCAAAAAACTTTTACCATCCTGGGCTAAACCAACTACGGATACACGTGGCAATCTGATCTTGACGGTAGGACAGGGCAAGAATCATCTAGTCTTTGCTGCCCATATGGATGAGATCGGATATGTCATCAATGCCATTAATGAAGATGGCAGCGCAAATGTGCAGAAGCGCGGTGGCTTCTTTGATACACTTTTTGAAGCACACCCAATGCTTGTACATACTGCCAATGGCTCAGTGACCTGTGTGATCTCACCACGTCGTAACTATTCTCGTGCGGAGCGGCGTAATGTTTCGGTACAAGATTTCTCACTCTATTTCGGTACTGCTAGTCGAGCCGAGACAATGGCCTTGGGTGTCAAGATTGGTGATTCTGTAACCATGCGGAAAAAATTCAGTCGTCTGCAACAAGGGCGTGCGCATGGTCGCTCATTTGATGATCGTGTCGGTAGTGCAGCACTTATAATGGCACTGCAGAAGCTTACTCCGGCACGTCTTAAAAATCGAGTAACTTTTGTTTGGACCGTTGAGGAAGAGGTTGGGCTAGAAGGGGCTAAAGTAGTAGCAGATCGTATCGGTACAGATGTTAATATGGTGTTTGCTATTGATACCTTTGTCTCTTCCGATTCACCACTTGAATCCACTCGTTTCGCCAATGCACAGATTGGTGCAGGCGCTGTGGTGCGAGCAATGGATAATTCCAATATTGTTCCTCGCGAAATACTCAATAATATTCTCAAGCTCGCACGACTACGCAAGATTCCAATACAATATGGCGCGACGGGAGGCGGTAATGATGGCGCTGTCTTCACTCAGTATGGTGCGATTGATGTACCACTTAGTTGGCCACTACGCTATTCACACTCTCCTGCTGAAATAATCGATCTGCGCGATCTAGATTCGCTTGCTGAGTTAGTACGTGCTATTGCAGAACAGTTAGAGCCTTAGTACATAAAGTAGGGAGCTACTTGATCTGTTGAAGAATAACAACTGGTGAGCCATTGCTCTCATATTTGATAGTAAAAGGGTATTTTTCTGCGATCTGTCTCTCTGTATGAATATCTATACAGCCATTGAGAGTCATAGCCATCTGATGGCTACGATAGAGACGGCAGGAGAATGATCTATTTGATATCTTAACCTGTCGGGTCTCTTTGAATTCATGCGATGGGAAGGCATGACTGTAAGGGAAAGAGGCCATATGGTTTTCGAAATATTCTGTTGTGTAACCAATCTCGCCAAAAGTGGCAAGATTGAAATCAGGACGATATTTTTTTAGGAAAGTAGCGATCTTGAGCGGTATACGTCTCTCTACAGTTGATGGCGGGGACGTTGCTGGCGTCCCCTTTGTTGCAGCTTTAGTCAATGTTATGCGGTAGGTGATCTCATCTGTGTTGAGATCAATAATCTCCTCTTCACAGATCATATCTCCACTAAGTAGATAGATATAACGTTGACCTACCGCTACGTCTTCAAACCCAGGTACTACTGGGCTCTTTTTAGTTACCTTTGATGATTCAGTGCCTGAACGTAGAGAAAAATCTTCGTTAGAGAGTGTACGCCCTTGCTGTGCAATTGCAACTACAGATAGATTCAGAACTAATAGCAAGCAACTACACAACAGAACGCTCTTTTTCATCTTTTCTACTCCTCAGACAGCTATTTAACATTAGGTTTCTTAAGCAGCGAGCGAAGATATAGATCGCTGACTGGTTGTTGCTGATAATTAGCGCCCAGCAGGGTGTGTAGCTTAGCGATCGCAACATCTCTACGATCACCAGTATTCTGCTCATGACGTTTCCAGAACTGCTCCCACCAATCTGGTGGCTGTATCTTCACACCTTCGTATTCGGTGACACGCCCTGTCTCGCCTTCTGTTACCAAGCTACCTATATAATCGCTCTGTGCATAGACACGATCAATCTGTTCTTTAATGGCTTTGATATCTGCTTCACTGACAACGCCATTGGAAGTAGCCTTATAGAACTGTACAGTAACTCGTATAGGAAATCGCTCGTCGCGCTCTATTTCAAGATTATCGATCTCAGTAAACGGACCTTCCAACTCGCCATGCCCTATGACAGCATTCTCTACATTACTACGCGAGGATTCCTTTTCTACCGGCGCCATGCTTCCAGCTACCATCATATCATCTTCACTCTTAAACCGCATAGGCTGCTTCTGTTTTAAAGGGATCTGAATAAGAAGCACCATATTAAGACCTGCTTCCTGGTTACTAGAATTGGCTTTACCTACGGAAGGTGTCTTAATGTTCTGGTTCTGTTGTTGTTGGAAATCACTCTCTCTTTGACCAGTGAGACTAGCACGATGTCCGTTCTCATTATGGAAGAGCCGCTGCCCCCATACGGCGCCAGTTTCAAACGCATCTCGCTTGTTATCAATAACGGTTACGCTTGTGCCTTCGCGTGTTACCAATACTGTAAGCACGGCGGGGTTACCTTGATAAGATTGATAGTTGAATACTACGGGATTGAAAGTAGCTTCTCCCTGCTTAGGGACAGGGAGAAAACAGGCTTGTGCGCTTACCAGTACCTTGCTATCGCGTTGACTTAGTAGCGTACGTTTTGGGGCTTTCCAAGAATTGGAATTGAAGAGATAACTAGTAGGATTTTCGAGAAAATCATAAAGTGAGATACGTTTGAGTGCGCGACCGCGCTGATTGCCAACCAATAGAGTAAAATCGCGTGGATCTAGATCACATGACTTGTCTTCAAAATTTGGGTAACGTATCACTGGCATACAAGTAACATTGAGTTGTTGGGTCTGAGAATCACGCGCTGCTACCTGTATGGTCATATCACTAATATTAGGCCCTACACTTGATCCTTTATAGCGACCGGTGTCTTCCCAAGTTACATTTAAGATATTAAGACCATATTTGGCGGCAAACTGTTGTGCTTGTGGATTTGAGACCATTAACGCGGTCTTGCTGATTGCTTCTCGATATGCGGCCAGTTCGCTAGCTGTCATCAATCGCTTCTCTTTCTTAGCTGGAGGGGGTAGAGGTGCTGGTGGGGGTTCTGGGGTTGGAATAGCGCCATTAATGGCGACATTTGTTGCCGGTCCTTGCCAAATAACAACTGCTTGTTGTTGTGTTTTGGTCACCCAGATCACACCAACAATGATCAGAGCAGCCGCCCAAAGTAACAACAGAAATGTTCGCCTATCCATACTCATAATATATACCTCTCCAATTATTAACGGAATAAGTTCCATTTTGCAGTTGTAGACGCGCTGATCCTATAGATGGTTCCGAGCGATTTTTCTGCTATCAGTAACAAGACCTGCTCCGCTCGCTTGGCTGGCATATAAATCTCTGCTGAGTACAATAAGGATTAGAAACCCTTGGTAAAATCCTAACAAATCAAAAAATGGAGAAGAATATAATGAGCGCACCAAGCAAAGCCACCATTAAGCCAGGCAAGCTGTTTATCGGCGGCCAATGGCAAGAAGCGAAATCTGCCCGGACTTTTCCTACTATTAATCCTGCGACTGCCGAACCGATCACCGACATTGCCGATGCTGGCGGCGAGGATGTCGATCTAGCCGTCGCGGCCGCGCGCAATGCGCTCAGTGGCCCTTGGGCTAAAATAAGCGCAGCCGAACGCGGCGAGATTATCTGGCGGATAGCAGACTTAATGATGAAATATGTTGAGGAGTTTGCCGAATTAGAGACTTTAGATTGTGGCAAGCCGATCAACGAGACACGTAAGATCGATGTACCTTTATCTGCCGACTGCTTTCGTTACTTTGCCGGCGCTGCTAGTAAGATCCAGGGTGAAACGATTCCTGTGCGCGGCAACTTCTTCAACTATACCCTACGTGAACCGCTTGGTGTGGTAGCACTGATTACGCCCTGGAATTTTCCGCTCTTGCTTGCTACACGCAAAGTTGCGCCGGCACTGGCGGCTGGCAATGCAATCATACTTAAACCGGCTTCGCCTACCCCACTGACAGCAATCCGACTTGCTGAGATCTGCCAAGAAGCTGGCTTACCCGATGGAGTTTTCAACTTGATCACTGGTAGGGGCGGCAATGCTGGACAGGCGCTAGTTGAACATAAAGATGTTGATGGTGTCTCCTTTACTGGTTCAACTCCGGTCGGCCAAGATATCCTACGCCGTTCTGCTGGTAATCTTAAACGTGTAGAGCTGGAGCTAGGCGGCAAATCACCCAACATTGTCTTTGCTGATGCCGACCTAGAGGCAGCCGCACGCGGTGCAGTGGCAGGCATCTTCTACAACTGTGGCGAAGTCTGTACCGCTGGCTCACGCCTCTTTGTTGAGGAATCTATCCACGACAAATTTTTAGAGCAGGTAGTAGCACGCGCCAAGAAACTTACTCCCGGCGATCCATTAGATGCTAAGACACGATTAGGGCCAGTAATCAATGAACAACAGCTTGAGACAGTGCTAGGTTATATCGAAACAGGCAAGCAGGAAGGCGCACAGGTAGTTTTAGGTGGTAGTCGTTCTAGTTATGGCAATGGCAAAGGCTACTATGTTGATCCAACCATCTTTGATGGTGTTGATAATAAGATGAAGATTGCCCAGGAAGAGATCTTTGGACCTGTGCTAGCAACTATTACTTTCCGTGATCTTGATGATGCCGTGGCAAAAGGTAATGATACGATCTATGGGCTGGCATCTGCAGTTTGGACACGCGATGTCAAGAAGGCACATCGCTTGGCACGTGGTATCAAAGCCGGTACAGTCTGGATCAATACTTACAATATGTTTGATAGCGCCTCACCTTATGGCGGCTATAAAATGAGTGGCTATGGACGTGAACAAGGTATGGAAGCTTTCCAATTCTACACTCAATCTAAGAGTATCTGGATTGATCTTAACGACTAAGTGTTGTTAGCAGGAGCGCGTAGTGGTAATACTGCTACGCGTTTCTGTTATTAAAATAGAGATTTGACGCGTAGGCTGGATCAAGATTAGAATCTTAGCGGTATGTTGCCTATAATCAATGAACGACTTACACCTAATGAATGTGCCAAAGCTCTCAAGGCGATTGGTGATGAGACCCGAATACGTATACTTACGTTATTGTTGCAGGGTGAGCGTAGTGTGCTAGAGATTGCCAATAGTCTTAAGATGGAGCAACCTCATGTATCACACCACTTAGCGGTATTGCGCAACGCTCGTTTGGTTGAAGATCATCGTATCGGCAAACGCATCATCTATTCGATCCATCCAGCCGTTAAGGCGCTTAAGAATTCTGGTCTAGATCTAGGTTGCTGCCAACTTGAATTCAGATCTTGATAGATTCTCTACTTAATTGATCTGTAAATGCTAACCGGCACTCACGCACCGGCCTAAAGGTTAACTGAATCAATGTATGGAAGTCCTTCAAATGATCTTCTACAACCATCTTTCAATCCATTAACAAATTATCTTAAAGTTATTGCTACTTTTGCCATTGTGGGGCTTTTAATATCATCACTGTTTCAGTTGTTTGACTCACTACCATATTTTGAGGAGCTTTGGTATAAGCGAGGTAAATACTACTATCTTATTCCTACTCCTACTTATCATATGATCGCCAGTCTCTTCTTATCAGGTGGATTGATTATAAGCTTTGGTATTAGTTTGATAAAGAAGTGGCTTCATTTTAACAATCTCAATACAAGAATATATATGGTTACGCTATTAACAGCTCTGCCATTTATATCTTTTCTAGTCTGTTATGTTGCTAGAACTACAGAGACACCATATTTCTTTATTGCACCAGCTACATTAGGTACTACCCTAATTATAGTTTCCAGACTGTTTAATATAAAAGTTGGCAGAGGTTTTATGTTTCTATTATTACTTGGATGTATCCTAATACCATTCTTTGGTATGGGTATCAGAGCAATACTAGGAGTAAGTCTGTTATATCCAATAAGTGCAGTCTGGCTTTCAACAATTTATGGAACCTGGCTAGTACGATATTCCAGAATAGATCAATACCAAAACCCTACAGAAGATGGTGGAAATGAGTATGTATAAGGGGAATTAAATTTACAGTGAATTTTCCTGTCTTTGGGCTAGTCTACCTTTAGAAAAATGTTAGCGAGTCCGTGAAAAACGTCGAAAGATCGCCAGTATCCAGCCGACTATGCTGATAAATAGCCCTACCAACAATATTATAAATGGTCGATTGGCGAGTTGAGGCGGTGTGAGGGTGTTTGCGCGAATAACCAGCCACTGTATGCCAACCATAAACACCAAAATCAGACAACCCAACCGTAAAGCATGTTCACTAAGAAAAGTCAGTGTCTGCTCTCGATGCTCTGGTGCAAGCCAATAATCACGATTAGGAATGTTAATACGGTTGGGTAAGAAATGCGGCAGCCATCCAATCATTGCAACTACGATCAACGGCAACCCAATGGTAAAGAGCAATAGATAGACTCGATAAGCACTACGGCTCATATAAGCATGGGCTAAGCCATTACCACCAAAAGATGTGGCAACTGGATCGGGTAATGAAGCCGTAGTAACCAACACAAAGATTGCCGTGACAATAAGTAAAGTTAGAAAAAGAATAGCAAATAGACTTCGCAATTTTAACGCTCCATATCCTTAGCGCATGAATTCTACTTGCTGGCTGGACCTGGTTGCAATCGAATAAATGGCATACCATCACTGCAAGTAGCGATATATCCTAACAAGTTTTGCAGTGCAAATATCATAGCCAATTATCCAATTTAACTATTCGACCGAATCTATAATATTATCGGTAGGAATTACTTGTACGGCAGCATCCTTAACCTCCTCTAAAAATCGATAGATAATTGAGCCATTCCATAAAATATCCCATCGTGAACGAGCAGATTGGCCAAAAATGACATGGGTTATTCCTTCACGTTTGGCAAACTCTATTAGACCATCAGCAGCACGTTTAGTTTTCAACTTAATTACGGTTGCGCCTAATTGCTCGGCTAGCGAAATATTGCGCATGAGTTGTTGTGCATCTGTGGGCTTAATTCGTGCAGGATCTTCGTTGGGTGTTTCAACATAAACACAGTACCAACGTGCTCCTAAGCGGCCAGCAATACGTGCTCCGGCTCTAATAAGTTTTTCTGCCGTCTGATTTGATGACATACTGACCATAACCTTTTCAGGTATTACTGCAGGTTCAAGCCCTTCACGCTCTCGATATTGCGCGGCTTTCGAACCAACCTCTTCGGCAACCGCACGCAAAGCAAGTTCTCGCAAAGTTGAAAGATTACCTTTATTGAAGAAGTTGGTTAACGCCTGTTCGATCTTCTCCGGTTTATATACCTTACCCTGCTTTAAGCGGTTGCGCAGTTCATCTACCGTTACATCGACATTCACTACTTCATCAGCGCGCTTAAGAAAAGCGTCCGGAACCGTCTCTCGCACTTTAACCTTCGCAGATAGCGCGACTGCATCATTAAGCGTCTCTAAATGTTGAATATTTACTGCGGTCATTATATGAATACCAGCATCAAGCAGATCTAACACATCCTCATAACGTTTCTTATTCTTTGAGCCAGGCACATTGGTATGAGCGAGTTCGTCAATTATACAGATCCTCGGCTTGCGGGCAATAATCGCCTCTAAATCCATCTCTTCCAAAACAACATTGCGATATAGGATCTTTTTGCGCGGGATTATTTCTAGATCCCCTATCTTTGCTTCCGTTTCAGTTCTGCCATAGGTTTCTACGAAACCAATAACAATATCAAAGCCCTGTTTACGTAGCAGGTGAGCGTCTTCCAGCATTTTATAAGTTTTGCCTACCCCAGGTGCAGCGCCAATATAGATACGTAATCGCGCACGTTGAGCATTTTCTAGTCGAGCAAGTAAAGCTTCAGCACTGGGACGGCCATCTCTGTTTGTCGTCATAAGCAACTTTCTTCTTATTAAGCCAATCTATGTTCTGGTCCCATTGATGATCTACGTTTCAAGATCGGCTCAGTCAGATAAGCAGTAAACCGCCAGACAAAAATAAGAGCCAAGAGCAGCAACTACAAATATGATTGTTATCGGCAAACCATAGCTGAGAGTAAGTTTATATTTCAGGCTACTCATAATGCTTATAAGTCAGAATCAACCTGATCACCGACCAGGTATAGGGTGAGCAGCATCAAGCGCAAGATTTAGTTCTAACACATTGACTCGCGGTTCACCCAAGATCCCAAGTTGCCTCCCTTCTGTATACGATTGAACAATATTTCTTAGTTGATCTTCTTGCATACCACGCTCACGAGCTACACGGGAAATCTGGAATTCTGCTGCCGCTGGGGTAATATGAGGATCTAACCCAGAAGCTGATGAAGTAACCAGATCGATTGGAATAGGTGTATTGGCATTCTCACTGCGCCGGGTTTCAGTTCTAGCCTTTACGCCATTAATCAGTCTTTTACTGGTCGGCGCCAAATTGGTTCCCGCCGATGAGGTACCATCATACCCAATGCCTGCTGCTGATGGCCGCGAATGAAAATAGCCTGCACCTTGAAATGGCTGGCCAATCAAACGTGAACCGATTACCTTGCCATCTTTAGCAATAAGACTGCCCTGCGCTTTTTCTTTGAAGATCACATTGGCCAAACCAGTGACTACCAGGGGATAGATTATCCCGGTAATAATCGTCAATACAATTGTCATTGCTAAAGCAGGAAATAGTTGCTTAAGAAAACTCATAAACACCTCGCTCTATTAAGCCAATCCTAGTGCCGCAATAATCAGATCGATTATCTTGATACCTATGAATGGAATGATGACACCGCCTAAACCATAGATGAGGATATTACGTCTTAGTATTGCTGCCGCACCCATAGGGCGATATTTAATGCCTTTCAGCGCTAAGGGAATAAGCGCAATAATAATTAAAGCATTAAAAATTACTGCGGAGAGGATCGCTGACTCTGGCGTGGCCAATCTCATTATATTCAAAGCCGCTAATGGCCCATTACTACCACTAACAGCATAAAGAGTAGAAAACATTGCCGGGATGATGGCAAAGTATTTCGCGACATCATTAGCGATTGAGAAGGTAGTAAGTGCGCCACGCGTCATCAATAACTGTTTTCCAATCTCAACAATCTCTATCAGCTTTGTTGGATTCGAATCTAGATCAACCATATTACCGGCCTCTTTAGCTGCCATCGTGCCAGTATTCATTGCCACACCAACATCGGCCTGGGCTAAAGCAGGAGCATCATTAGTGCCATCGCCGGTCATTGCTACAAGTTTGCCTTGATGCTGCTCTCGCTTAATTAGGTCCATCTTATCTTGTGGTTTTGCTTCAGCAAGAAAATCATCAACACCAGCTTCACGAGCAATTGCTGCTGCCGTTAATGGATTATCTCCAGTAATCATTACTGTCTTGATGCCCATCTTTCTAAGTTGCTCAAATCGTTCCCGCATTCCTCCTTTAACGATATCCTTGAGATGTATAACGCCTAGCACACGAGTACGATCAGCAACTACTAGTGGTGTTCCGCCTGTGTTGGAGATACGCTCAACAGCAGGCTTCAATTCAGGTGGCGTAACTCCACCTACAGATTTAACAAAAGTCGTGACAGCATCAGCAGCGCCTTTGCGGATTGAACGACCATTGAGATCAACTCCTGACATACGGGTTTGTGCGGTAAAAGGAATAAAGTGCGCATGATGATCAGCAAGCTCGCGACCTCTTAAGCCATATTTTGTTTTCGCCAACACAACAATGGAACGGCCTTCGGGAGTCTCATCGGAAAGGCTTGAGAGTTGTGCCGCATCTGCCAGATCTCCTTCAGCCACACCTGGCATAGGAACAAATTCTACTGCTTGTCGATTGCCCAGTGTGATTGTGCCGGTCTTATCAAGCAGTAATGTATTAACATCTCCTGCTGCTTCTACGGCTCGACCACTCATTGCTAGCACGTTGTATTGAATCAATCGATCCATACCAGCAATACCAATTGCAGATAATAGCCCACCAATCGTGGTGGGAATTAAACAGACCAGTAACGCCACTAGCACTGTTGTTGAGGGTGGAGCAGTAGCAGCATAGCCACCTGCATCATTGGCGGCACGAACACTATAGATGGCATAAGGAAGCAGTGTGACAACCGCAAGTAGAAAGATAATCGTGAGGCCAGCCAGTAATATATTGAGCGCGATCTCATTGGGAGTTTTCTGCCGTTCTGCACCCTCTACTAGGGCGATCATACGATCCAGAAAAGTCTCGCCTGGATTTGATGTGATACGTATTTTGATCCAGTCCGACAAAACTTTGGTGCCGCCTGTCACTGCCGAGCGATCGCCGCCCGACTCGCGTATTACCGGTGCGCTCTCTCCAGTAATTGCCGATTCATCAACTGATGAAACACCTTCGATCACTTCACCATCACCAGGAATAAATTCTCCCGCTCGCACAATTACAATATCGCCTTTACGTAATTTTGGCGCAGCGACAGTTTCGGTTTTAACATTATCTCCCTGACCAACATCACCAATAATACGGTTGGCAACCGTCTCTGTTTTTGTCTTTCTTAAAGTATCGGCCTGAGCTTTGCCACGCCCTTCCGCCATTGCTTCAGCAAAATTTGCAAATAGCACAGTAAACCATAACCATAATGTTACTTGAACTGTGAAGAGGAGATTAGTGGTTTGGCCTTGAAAAATATCTCGCAGTACCAGCAATGTTGTTAGCACACTGCCTACTTCTACAACAAACATCACTGGATTACGTGCCATCCAACGTGGATCGAGTTTGAGGAAGGCATCTTTGATGGCACGTTTAACTATTGTTGCTTCAAACAATGGTCTGGCTTTTTCTGTCATATTACTCTCAACTTTCCTTACGCCATTTACCAAAGGATAAACTCAAAACAGAGTTCCTGCTTTCAGCAAAAAATATTCTACGATTGGTCCTAGTGAAAGCATGGGAAAGAACGTTAACGCACCAACAATCAGTATTACGCCTATAAGCAGAACGACAAAGAGTGGCGTATGAACAGGAAATGTTCCTTCAGACGGCGGTACAATCTTTTTCGCTGCTAAACTGCCAGCAATTCCCAGCATTGGAATAATCATGAGAAATCTACCAACCAACATCGCCAGCCCTAGCGTAGTGTTATACCAGAGCGAATTTACTGTGATACCAGCAAAGGCCGAACCATTGTTACCAGTTGCTGATGTATAGGCATAAACAATCTCTGATAGCCCGTGTGGGCCATTGTTGTTGATCTTCGATGCGCCATACTCTGTCGCAACACTAGACCAGGCAGAGAAGACCAGGATCATAAAGGCAAAGACAAGGGCATAGAGCATAGCCATCTTCACCTCTTTTGCTTCAATCTTTTTGCCTAAATATTCCGGCGTGCGGCCTACCATTAGTCCGGCAATAAAGACAGTTAGTACTACCATAACTAACATGCCATACATTCCTGCGCCTACTCCACCAAAGATCACTTCGCCAAGCATGATATTAAGTAGCGGAATCATTCCTCCCAATGGAGTGAATGAATCGTGCCAGGAGTTTATTGCCCCGCAAGAAGCGTCTGTTGTTGCGGTAGCAAAGAGCGCAGAATTCATTATCCCGAATCGCACCTCCTTACCTTCCATATTGCCACCAGACTGCATGTTGTTTGTCGCTTGTGTTACCCCAAACTGATTGAAGATAGGATTACCTTGTGCCTCAAAATAGTAGACAACAAAAAAACCAACCAGGAAAAGTATCGCCATAGCAGCAAAGACAGCCCAACCATGTTTCTGATTTCCTGTCATCTTTCCCAGTGTGTAGGTAAGACCTGCTGGTATCAGGAAAATGCAGACCATCTCAATGAAATTTGATAATGGTGTAGGATTCTCAAATGGATGTGCAGAGTTGGCGTTAAAAAAACCTCCACCATTTGTGCCTAACTCTTTAATGATCTCTTGAGATGCTACCGGTCCTTGAGCAATAACTTGCTCAGTAACAGTTTCCCTAATCTTTTCACCATTCTCGCCAGTCTTTTCAACTTGCTGTGGCTCAATCAGTGCGGCTTTAGTGTATGGATCAAAGTTTTGAACTACACCTTGAGAGATAAGAAAGAGCGCGCCGATTATACAAAGCGGCAACGGCAAATAGAGTGTACAGCGCGTTAAATCTACCCAAAAATTTCCAATAGTTTTGGCTTCGCGTCGAGCAATACCACGTATGAAAGCTATTGCCAATGCAATGCCAACCGCAGCAGAGGTAAAGTTATGAAAGGCAAGCCCTGCCATTTGCACAAAGTAACTCATGGTTGATTCACCAGAATAGGCTTGCCAGTTAGTATTGGTAGTAAAACTGACCGCTGTATTGAATGCTAGATCTGGCGCAACACCAGAAAATTGCTGTGGGTTTAGTGGCAAATAGAATTGTAATCGTTGTAAGCCATATAGAACTAACAGGCTGATAAGACTGAACACAAGCATCGAGGCTGCATATACAGTCCAGTGTTGTTCCTCTTTATCATCTACTCGACAGATCTTGTAGATTAACCTTTCAATCGGATCAATTAGTTTGCTAAGTAATGTCTGTTCACGATTAAATATTTTTGCCATATATATGCCAAGAGGCTTAGTGAAGACAAATACCGCTAAACAGAATATTGCAAGCTGAAGAAAACCATTAGCTGTCATAAACAGATCCTTATCAATTCACATATCAACTTTGCCAGGAGAACATTTCATCGCTTAACTTTTGCTGCTCTGCAACAGAAGTCTGACTATCAGAATCATCTGTCAAAACTTCTCCGGCTTCAGCAAAGCGACTAGTAGATAAGCTAGTAGACCAATGGTTATTAAAGCTCCGATCACATACTCCCAGTTCACAGTTCGCTCCTTTGTCAAATTCGTATTCATTGCTTATTGCCGATCCCTCTAGCAATGGTGACAAGTCGCTTTTAATTAATCTCAAATCTGGCTTCTTCTTGTTGAACATTTCTCCCAATGCTTTCAGATCACGCCAGCGCAAATAACGGGCATAGATGAGGGCAATGAAAAAAAATACCATGATGAACATATTGCTAGCCTTGATACTCATCTACATTCGCTCACAAGCGCGCACATACCAGAGCAAGAACAGAAAGAAACCGATTACTAATATGATAAAAACTAGATCCAACATACTGTCTCCTCTTGTCTCTAATACTCCTGTTAGTATTTCCGCAGGCGCTTAATTCCAGCACCAGTAATTGCTCCCCAGATTGCCCCAACCATTGTTAGTCCAGCAATCCCCCAATATGAGGAAGATTGGAAGAGAGAAAAGCCTTTAACAATATCGCCTACTATTCCAGTTATCGCTCCGCCCATTGCTCCTAGGATTAAACCAATATCTATATAATCGAGAGAGCGCTTCTTTTCCTTTAACGCATGCTCTTGCTCAAGATTGAGCGCTGCACAACGCAAACAGAGATTAGCTTGCGCATTGAAGAGATCCGATTGATGGCATATCTCACAACGCTTAGGCGATGACTCAAATTTGATCTTCAGGTCGTCCATACTTGCTTCCAATCTATAATACTTTCATTAGTACTTACCATGAGCCTGACTTACGTCCGAACCACCAAACCAGACCTATCGTGGCAGTGTTCTGCTCTTTCTTTAACAATCCAGGCTGGCTAGTGAGGAAGAATGGTTGATTAGAAAAGTCGCGTCGATATTCGGCACGTACAAGAAACCCATACGCAGCTTTATATTCAGCCGTCAATGTAATCTCTTTAAGGGATTGTGAAACACCACTAAAAAGACCATTGCGATCGGAGACATACTCACCACGTGTAGCCAATGCAAACTTTGGAGTAAATTGATATCGTAGATAAGCAGCACCACCAGTAATATGCACTGGTGCGGAGTTGGGGAATGTTCTTGTGATGACATAATCGCCTTCACCTGCGATCGTTAATTTATCATTCACTGTCCAGGTAAAATAACTATCTAGGATATGTGTACGGCCCCTTGGTACGGGTCTGATCGCATCTGTAGGCAGGGTGGGAAAACCTGGATTAAGGATAGGATTACTGTCCCGACTCTCCAACCCTGTGTAATAATTGAGATTTAGTGATATCGATTTCACTGGTTTGATATTTAAGATCAGCGCCTGTGATTTGAATCCATTAAAATCTTCGCTTTGATTAATTCCATTAACCAACCAATGCGTCATTGTGAAACGATCATTGAGATGGTAAGTCGCGCGAAAGCCAAAGTGATAGAATGGCAGCACATTGAAAAGCAGTGAGCGTGTATAGTTGATCTGATCTTTTGTATATGTACCTTCCAGTCCTAGTGAACTGGAGAATTTGCCAAAATCGACAGTTAATCCCCTGCCTATCGGTAACACATATGTGCCATAAGCCTGAAAGATATTGCGAAAAGCTTGTGGTCGTAGTTCATTGTTAGGATTGCCTTGTGACGATTCGGGCGCCTGCCCATACATCAAATCAAGCCGTGCGCCAAAACGACGACCGGCTTCGACATTAGGGGCATGCTCAATAACCAACCCTGCTTGATTGAGACTGAAACTGTTGCTTATTACATCATAAGCGCGTAGTAGATTTACACGGCCTACAGGACGATTAAAGTTATAACCATAATAACCATCTAGTGTCAGATTAATGGTTGTGTTACGAAAGAAATCAAGAACTCTTCTATCCTCAGTTTCAATACCATTGCTGACTGTCTTAACACCATCAAGCTCTTTTTGACTGGGTGGTAACACTGCTGTAGTAGTGCCAACTTCTTCATTAACTCTCTTAGCTTCAAAACGCTCTTCTAACTTAGCCAGTCTTTTTTCCAGCAGTTCAATACGCTCAAGCAAGATTCGCTCACGCTCGCTTGGTTCAGTTAAGCGAGGCAATCTTCTTGAATCAGCATTTGTAATCGAGGCTACCCTCTCGTTAGGTTGATTGTTATTGACTTCTTGCGCTATAGCGTTTCTACCAATGGCAAAGAAAATAATTAATGCTAGAAAGATAATGATTTTACACACTACGCTTTTAATAATTTGCATAGGTTAAACCTTCACAATTTGATGTTAGAGTCAGGAAGAGAAAATTAGCGCAGGATGCGTTAGTGAATAGGTAAATGGAAAGACTAACAGTCTTGATGGTCCTGGCGGACATAAGTCCCTTCCAAATTTGCCTACGAGGTTAGCTGACGGGCTTGAGCTTGGAAGTGCTCTATCAAGACTTACTGCTTGAATTCGCCCCTTTGTAGCACGCTAAATACGTTCTACAGTCTGGTTCCCCCGCTCCATCTTTAAGATAGATTCGGCTGACAAATTCTTTATGCCTTAAATTGCTAATGGATGCACAATGCTAACAATCAACAATTAAGACATATTGCTTTCACTAATTAACTGTACCAAAAGAAAATAAGGAAGTCTTAAAGAGCGGGTAAATTTTTTATAAAGATGCGGAAATTAATTAGCGACCTTTTGGCAGATTCAATAACAACTACTCAGCTCTGATATCTTTGCAAACCTCCCTCAAGACCCGGT
>JBFLVQ010000049.1:0-26220 GCA_040758525.1 Acidobacteriota bacterium | reverse complement strand
TTGGAAGTTTCTAAACCGCGTCTTGTTAAAAAGGCGTTATGAAAGGCTCAAGCGGCGTAAAGCGAAAGTTTTATGCGCCGTTTCTAGAGGGCTTGGTGGGAGCAATCCCACTCGGCTACTCGGTGAACAGGGCGGTAACGCCCTCGCCCTACCCGACAAATTAAAAGATCTAAGATCATCTTTCCACCTGTGCGGATGAGACCTTTAGCCCAGGAGCGGCGAAATACTTTTAACTCTGCGTGTGAGAGGATGCTATTTAGCCGCGAGATAATCTTCAGCCGCGAAGCGGCAAGATACCTTTAGGCCAGCGCGTGAGCGCCGGTACCGATCAATAAATAGAATAGAGCTCCGAAGGAGCGATAGATTGAATTAACATAAATAATCTTTTGCCGTTTCCAGGCTTTATTGTTCTACAATTCTATTCACATGGCTTACGTCCTGTGCTAAAGATCTACCGCCGCTACGCGGCTCAAGACCTCATCCGCACAGGTAGAAATATTTCTCCCTTATATCCTGCTCTTTCCTCTTCACGGAAAAACCTGCGACATGTTTTTTCTCTTTTCACCAGTATCAACTGAAAACGCAAACGCGACCATAAATGGAGCGAAGTAATGTTGCAACAGGAGGTTTGCTGTGCAGGAAGATAGCGCTACGCGCACTCAACTACAATCTAGTTCAGGCCAACAACAGATAATCTCACCACCAACTATCTCGCTGCCCAAGGGCGGTGGAGCTATTCGCGGTATTGGTGAGAAGTTTGCCGCCAATCCTGTTACGGGTACAGGTTCTCTCTCTATACCTATCTATACAAGTCCTGGTCGCGCTAGCTTCAGTCCACAACTATCGCTCTCTTATGATTCAGGCGCTGGAAATGGTCCATTTGGATTTGGCTGGAGTCTCTCATTACCATCAATCACTCGCAAGACTGATAAAGGATTACCAAAATACCTAGACAATATAGAATCTGATATCTTTATACTATCTGGTGCAGAAGATCTAGTTCCTTATTTACAAGCAGAGAATGACCAATGGTTGCGCAAAGAATATCAGCGCGTGGTAAATAATCAAACCTATCGTATACAGGTATACCGACCTAGAATCGAAGGATTGTTTGCACGCATCGAACGCTGGACAAACGAAGCCGTTCCATCTGATACCTTCTGGCGCTCCATTTCCAGAGACAACATCACTACCTGGTATGGTAAGACAACCACAAGCCGTATCGTCGATCCTACCGATTCAACACGAATCTTTACTTGGTTGATCTGTGAAAGTTATGACGACAAAGGCAATCTCATTGTTTACGATTACAAGACTGAGAACTCAGATGGAGTTGCATTGTCTCAAGCACACGAGCGCAATCGTATTGACATCACACGTTCTAGCAACCGTTATATTAAACGTATCAAATATGGTAACCGTACCCCTTATTATCCTCTTCTCGCATCGGATCAGCCATTACCTCAACCAAATACTGAGTGGCTATTCGAGGTTGTTTTTGACTATGGAGAGCATGACTTTGATAAACCAACTCCGGAGGATTCTCTGCAATGGTCTGTACGTGAAGATCCCTTCTCTTCTTATCGTGCTGGATTCGAGGTTCGCACTTATCGCCTCTGCCAGCGTGTGCTCATGTTTCATCATTTTATTGAGCTAGGTCAGTCACCTTGTTTGGTGCGATCAACTGATTTCACTTACTCATATGAGAACAACCCTACAGACTCGCGTAACCCTATCTTCTCGTTTCTCGTCTCAGCAACTCAATCTGGCTACAATCGCCAGGCTAATGGTTTTTATCTCAAGAAATCACTTCCCTCATTAGAGTTTCAATATAGTAAGCCAATCATACAAGAAGAGATTCAAGAGGTAGATGCAGAGAGTCTAGAGAATCTTCCTTATGCTCTGGATGGAGCACTTTATCAGTGGGTAGATCTTGATGGCGAGGGTGTATCGGGTATCTTGACCGAGCAAGGTGAAGGCTGGTTCTACAAACGCAACTTAAGTCCAGTTAATGGTCTGGCAAAGCAGGCTGTCCGCTTTGGCTCGACGGAACTGATCGCAGAGAAACCATCTCTCTCATCGCTCAGTAGCGGACATTCACAGTTTATGGACCTAGCGGGCGATGGCCAACTCGACTTGGTAGAATTGCAATCATCCACACCAGGATTTTTCGAACGCTCAAACAATGATGGATGGGAATCATTAGCCCCATTCGAATTCTTACCCAATCTAGACTGGAATAATCCTAATCTTAAGTTCATCGATCTTACTGGCGATGGTCATGCCGATATCTTGATTAGCGAGAATGAAGCATTCTGTTGGTATCCTTCGTTGGCAGAAAAGGGATTTGGTCCATACGAAAGGGTATCTACAATGCTAGACGAAGAGAGAGAACCAAACCTTATCTTTGCTGACGCTACTCAGTCGATCTATTTAGCAGATATGAGTGGTGATGGCCTGACCGATCTTGTACGTATTCGTAATGGTGAGGTCTGTTATTGGCCAAACCTTGGATATGGTCGCTTCGGTGCTAAGGTGACAATGGACAATGCACCTTGGTTCGATACACACGATCAGTTTGATCAGAACCGTATTCGTCTTGCTGACATTGATGGTTCTGGTGTTACAGATATTATCTATATTGCTGCTGATGGTATTGATATCTACTTCAATCAGTCAGGCAATAGTTGGAGCAAAGCTAAACGGCTTGCAGCATTCCCAGCCATTGATAATCTTGCTGCTATTCAGGTATCTGATCTACTCGGCAATGGTACTGCCTGTCTGGTCTGGTCATCACCATTACAGAGTGATGCTGGACGGCAGATGCGTTACATAGATCTAATCGGTGGCGAGAAACCACATCTGTTGATCAGATCGGTTAATAATCTGGGTGCAGAAACGCTTGTACTCTATGCACCTTCAACAAAGTTCTATCTTGCTGATAAGCTTGCAGGAAAACCCTGGATTACAAAAATTCATTTCCCAGTACATGTTGTTGAGCGCGTAGAAATCTATGATCGCATCAGTGGCAATCGATTTGTCACACGCTATGCCTACCACCATGGTTATTTCGATGGAGTAGAGCGAGAGTTTCGTGGCTTTGGTATGGTGGAGCAATGGGACACTGAGGAGGTTGCTGCGCTTAGTGAGAGCACTGAATTCCCAATTGGGATAAACTTCGATCAATCCTCCTACGTTCCTCCTATACTCACTCGCTCTTGGTTTCACACTGGTGTGTATCTTGGACGTGACCAAATCTCGAACTTTTATAGTGGACTGTTAAATGGTCAAGACATCGGCGAGTATTATCGCGAACCTGGTCTCAGTGATGCACAAGCGCTGAATCTTCTTCTTGATGACACGGTCCTTCCAACTGGATTGACATTAGAGGAAGAAAGAGAGGCTTGTCGTGCCCTCAAGGGCGCAATGTTACGACAGGAAGTATATGCGCTTGATGGTACGGAAAAAGAGAGTCATCCTTACACTGTCACTGAACAGAACCTCACAATCCGGCGTCTACAACCCAGAGAAGATACTCACTATGCTGTCTTCTTTACCCATGCACGTGAATCGATCAGCTACCATTACGAGCGCAATCCCACTGACCCACGTGTCACACATGCATTGACTCTGGAAGTTGATGATTACGGTAATGTCTTAAAATCTGCTGCCATTGGCTATGGACGACATCAACCTGATCCAACTCTATCGCCCAAGGATCAGGCAAAGCAGGTTGATGTCCATATCGTCTGGAGCGAGAACAGCTTCACCAATCGGATAGATCTTGATGATGTGTACCGAACACCATTACCAAGCGAAACTCGCACTTATGAATTGACTGGGTTAACACTTATAGCCAATCACAACCGCTTTACCTTTGATGAGGTGTTAAATGCTGGATTAACAGCCTCGCTGCTTGCTTATGAACAAACATCGAGCACTAGCCTGTTACAGAAGCGATTGATAGAGCATGTGCGTAGTCTATATCGACGTAACGATCTCACCGGTACGTTACCTCTTGGACAACTCGACTCGCTTGCCCTACCTTATCAGAGTTACAAACTGGCACTCACTACAGGATTGATCACACAGATCTTTGCAGATCGAGTGACAGAATCTATGCTTGCCAATGATTGTCGCTATGTGCATAGCGAGAATGACACCAACTGGTGGATTCCTTCTGGTCAGGTCTTTCTCTCAGCAGAACCATTTCATACACCAACACAGGAATTAACAGATGCACAACAGCATTTCTTTCTTCCCAGACGCTTCCGTAATCCATTTGGTGAAGAGGCTACAATCAGCTATGACAACTATGACTTGTTGATCACAGATAGCCTAGATGCACTAGGCAATCGAATGCAGGCTGTTAACGACTATCGTGTACTGCAACCCTGTATGATGATTGATCCTAATGGCAATCGCTCTGAAGTGGCTTTTGATAGTTTGGGAATGGTGGTTGGTACAGCCGTAATGGGTAAATCTGAGCCTGCAAAAAGTCAGGGTGATTCTCTGGTTGGTTTCACTATAGATCTCGATGAGTCAACCATCCTTGCTCATCTAGAAAATCCTTTTGCCAATCCACATGATATTCTCCAACGAGCTAGTTCACGTTTGATCTACGATCTGTTCACCTATCAGCGTACACAGAACGATCTACAACCACAGCCTGCAACAGTATACACGTTGGTGCGAGAGACTCACGATGCCGATCTAAAGTCTGGCGAACAGACAAAAATTCAGCATAGCTTCTCTTATTCTGATGGTTTTGGACGAGAGATACAGAAGAAGATCCAGGCTGAGTCTGGCCCATTGTTGCCGGGCAAACCAACTATCAATCCACGTTGGGTAGGAAATGGTTGGACCATCTTCAATAACAAAGGGAAAGCAGTTCGCCAATTTGAGCCATTCTTTAGCGAAACACATAAGTTTGAATCTGCCCGTACCGTGGGTGTAAGTTCTATATTGTTCTATGATCCAATCGGTCGAGTTATCTCCACGCTTCACCCTAATCATAGCTGGGAGAAAGTTGCCTTCGATCCCTGGCGACAAGAGACCTGGGATGTAAACGACACAGTTTTGATCACAGATCCAAAAGATGACCCAGATGTTGGAGACTATTACCGCCGTTTGCCATCTAATGAATATCTGCCAAACTGGTATACACAACATATAAGCGGTGTTATGGGTACGGAAGAGCAGGCTGCTGCGGTTAAAGCTGCTATCCATACTGATACACCAACCATTGCATTTGCTGATACGCTAGGTCGTACGTTCCTCACCGTGGCCGATAACCGATTTGAACGCAATGGAACAATCATCAATGAAGAATATTCAACTCGTGTTGAGTTGGACATAGAAGGCAATCAGCGTGCAGTGATCGACGCTCTTAATCGTATTGTGATGCGATACGACTACAACCTGCTAGGCAATCAGATCCATTCACTGAGTATGGAAGCTGGCGAGCGTTGGATGTTAAACGATGTTACAGGCAAACCTGTGTACAGTTGGGACAGTCGCAATCACCGACTACGTATGACTTATGATGTGCTACGTAGACCAGTAGAGGTTTTTCTACAAGAAGGTAGTGGACCAGAGCTAATGGTCAGCAAGATGGTTTATGGCGAGAGCCAACCAAATGCTGAGGAGAACAATCTACGTGGTAAACCATATCAATCCTTTGATGGTGCAGGTATTGTTACGACCGATAAATATGACTTCAAAGGAAACCTCTTAAGCAGCAGTCGGCAGTTTGCTGTTGACTATAAAAACACGCTGGATTGGTCAGGGGTAGTGTCTTTAGAAGCAGAAGTCTTCATCACCAACACAAGTTTTGATGCACTCAATCGTCCGGTTACACTAACAACTCCAGATAATAGTATTATTCGTCCTGCCTACAATGAAGCAAATTTTTTGGAACGTATAGAGGCAAATCTGCAAGGTTCGACAACCACCACCACATTCATCAGAAATATCAATTACAACTCAAAAGGTCAGCGTGAAATGATCGAGTATGGTAATGGTATTACTACCAGCTATGAATATGATCCGCTCACCTTTCGTCTCACGCATCTACAAACACTCAAGGGTAGTGATCGATTGCAAGATCTCTTTTACATCTATGATCCAGCGGGCAATATCACTCGTATTCGCGATGATGCACAGCAGACAATCTATTTCAACAATGGTGTTATCAAAGCACATGCCGATTACACCTATGATGCCATTTATCGATTGATCAGTGCCACTGGTCGTGAACATATTGGACAGCTTAATCAGCCACAGACAAACTGGAGTGATGAATTTCGAATGAACCTTGCACATCCACATGATGGTCAAGCGATGCGGCGTTACACCGAGCAATACAAATATGATGCGGTTGGTAATATTTTGTTGATGAGTCACTGGTCAAACAATGGGAACTGGGCTCGTAGTTATGCCTATAAAGAAGCAAGCCTGATCGAACCAACCAAGTTTAGTAATCGTCTTAGTCGCACAATTGTTGGTGGTACAACGGAGTCTTACACACATGATGTGCATGGCAATATGACGAGCATGCCACACCTTGCACTGATGCAATGGAACTATCTGGATCAACTCAAAGCCACTGCACGGCAAGTAGTCAATAGTGGTACTCCAGAAACGACCTATTATGTTTATGATGCCAGTGGCCAGCGTGTACGCAAAATCACAGAGCGACAGGCAATAGCGGGGGCAACGCCAACAAGAATGAAAGAGCGTATCTATGTTGGTGGATTTGAAATCTATCGTGAGTACAACACAGGTGGTAGTGACATCGATCTGGAGCGTGAGACATTGCACATTATGGATGGTCAAAAACGTGTTGCAATGGTAGAGACACGAACACAAGGTAATGATGGATCACAGGTGCAATTGGTACGTTATCAATCAGGCAATCATCTTGGTTCAGCAAGTGTAGAGATGGATGAAACGGCTCAGATTATTTCTTATGAAGAGTATTACCCTTATGGCAGCACCTCATATCAAGCAGTAAATGCCAGTATCAAAGCAGCAGCAAAGCGATACCGCTATACAGAAAAGGAACGAGATGAGGAGACGGGATTGGCTTATCACGAGGCAAGGTATTATGCACCGTGGTTGGGGAGATGGACAGGTGCAGACCCAATTACTTCTACTAATCTGTATGTATACGTAGATAACCGTCCATTGGTAGCTTCCGATCCAACAGGTAAGGTACCTCTGATATTTTCTTTGATCGGTACAGCCGGAGAGCCTCCGACATCTGAAAGCGCTCCTAGCACAACCGACGAAAACAGGAGCTTGGATGTAGATCCCATAAGCTTCATTCCGCTTGTTGGACCTGGGCGTGATGCCGAGCACAATTTTCTTCGCGCATACTCGTCATTAACCAATGCTAGATCAGCTATTCTGAAAGGTAATTACTGGGAAGCTACAAGAGCATTGGGGGATGGTATTTTGAATGTAAACCTCGGCACTGTGAATGGTGCTTTTGCAGTAGCCGATTTTTTTTCTATGGGAGGTACATCGCTAATCCGGTCAGGAGGGAAACGAGTTGCCATCCAGGCTAGTGCTATTGCAATGGCAGAAACCAAGAACGTTCCTAGAGCAATGGTTAACTCCGCTATCTCAACTCCAGATTTACCACCAGATTTGCCGCTAGATTTGCCACCATCACCAGTTGTTCCCGAATCAACCGTTTCGATTGTTGATCTGGTTACGAGCAGCAACCGTGAGTATTCATTCACAGAAGACCAGCAAAGGCGTTTAACCAGAGAATTGTTGGGGCCTAGGGAATTCCTAGTAACAAGAAACCGGGACAGAGGTCCACGTATAGAAGGGGCAGGACTCAATCCACTTGCTGGACCATTCCTCGATTACCCCTGGCTTGGTCGGTCAGTTTCTTATGGAACTCCAGCACCCTATTTATGGCATGGAGAGCCAGGTGGTATCACCGCAGCACTAGAGTTGATCAGGCTAAATAATGGACGTGGACGAATTGTCGCCGTTGGCGTCGCTCCAGTGACACGTCCAATCTGCGGATTTTGTACACCCATTATCGAGCAACTAGGGCTGACAATAAGAAACCCGCGATACGCGGCGCTTCCTGAAGTCGGGCTGCTAGGGCTCGAAAATAGGGCCCTCGAGATTCACAACTATTTGGACAGAACAGCTTTTCGCAATCGGACGACGTCGATCCTGAGGGTCGAACTGTGGGATGTTGAGCTAAACCTAGGTAGTTCTCTGTAATACCTTAGCTCTAAACAGAACACATACTTTATAGTGTTTAGACAAATCAACACTACAAGTAATTAACTTCCATAGAGGTAACAACTATGCCAAAACAAACTTTTCAAATCCTGGGACGGGTAATCGATCAAATAACACGCAATGGTCTTCCCAATTTGCGTGTCGAAGCTTGGGATCGCGATAATATTAGCAATGATCTGCTAGGCCAAGCACTCACCGATACTGATGGCCGTTTCACCATTGTTTTTGATGATGCAAAGTTCAATGACGGTAATACCGACACGCTTCCAGATCTATATCTCAAAGTCTTTGCAGGTAAATTTGTGGTGTACAACTCCCAAGATAAACCGATTCAGGATTGGAACCAACAACAAGAGGCATTGGTGATTGAGTTGAATCCAAAATCACCTCCATTAGAAGTTGAACCATATGTCGAAGGAGAAGTAGTTAGGCCAGATGGCACACCATTGTCAAATTATCCAGTGCGTGCGTTCGATCGTGCGATCTGCAATTGGCGACAGCTAGGGGAAACCAATTATACAAATGATCTAGGATATTACCGTATCGTATATGATCCAGCACAGATCACCGCGTGGGGAAAGACTCGTGCAGATCTGAAAGTTCAAGTATATGACCCCGAGAACCAGAACGATATTCTGGCTACATCACCACTACTTCTGCAAGCGCTGCCACAAGAAATTGTGAACTTTTCCATAGGACAAGGTGATTATCGCGGCCTAGACGAGTACTCGCGTGTTCACCGCGCGCTAGCAGCAATGCTGCAATCAGTCAACGACTTGAACTGTATAAACATCATTGATGTTATGATTCTGGCGCGAGAGAGCAATATATCTAATTCTAGTGCGGCCTATTACGTTAAAGCACAACGCTGGGCGGAGCAGTTACAGGCCCCTCCTGCCATTTTCTATGGCTTGCTGCGACAGAATCAACCTGCCAGGCTCGACGCACTTTTCGCAAGACCACTATCACAGCTATGGAGTGCATTAAAAGATGCCAATGCATTGAATATCATTAATCTCAATCTGAACGACACGCTACACAATCGCTTGGAGGAAATTCAGAACAATTATCTTGCACAACCTAATCATCCATTTTCGCGCTTGCTTAAGACAACACAATTAAATGATCAGCAACGATCCGTCTTTATCAAACTACTCACATCTGGGACCCTTACTAGAGAGCAGTTCTGGAAGTCACTTGAAACCGAAGCAGGTTTCAGTGCAACACAGGTGGCTGAGTTGAAAGAGACGCTTGAGCTTCAAACTTTTACCGGTGACAATACATCGCTAAGCGTGCATCTACGAACCAAGCTGAATGTGCGCGCTCCTCGCGAAGTTGCAGCTTTAAGCTTTGAACAGTGGCGCGATGAAGTACTCACAGCAGAAGGTGTCGAAATTCCCGATGATATTCTTCCAGGTCAACCACTGATCGAGCGTAGAACAGCATATGCGCAGATGCTCTTTCGTAGCGCTGAGCTTAACTATCCAACACGTTCATTAGCAGCACAGATTAGCCGAAGTCAATCCTGGAATAATCAACCGATAGCATCGTTTCTCACTGCCTATCCCGTCTTTGAATTTACCGATCAACGTATAACATATTTTCTCCAGCAGCATCCAGAAACACTTAATCTATTTCCAGACCCGAATACTGGGCGACAGGAATTACTTTGGCTTGAACAGCTATTTCACTTAACTCCAGGCACGGACAAGCTTGTTACGATCCAACCATTGTGGGATGCTGAATTACGATCTGCGCGGCAGATCACGATGATAGGCCGGGCCCAGCTTCAGCAGAAGGTTGGTAGCGCTTTAGATAAGACCATTGTTAATAGGATCTATCAACAAGCTGTCCATAACACTGCCGTGGCATTGAATCTCTATATGCGCTATCATCAGGGACTCAATTCCACTTCACTCTATGCAATGCGAACAGCAAAACTTCCTACCAGTACGAATATTTCCACATCTAAATCAAAACTACTTAGTGCCAATACCGATCTACCTGAATGGTCTGAGTTGTTCGGATCACCAGATGCCTGTGAGTGTTCACACTGTCAGTCAGCACTGAGTCCGTCCGCATACCTGGTAGATATGATGTATTTCCTGCAAAAGGCAACCGATGGAGCAGGAAAAAACGCGCTTGACTATCTGCTTGAGCGCCGACCCGATCTAGGCACGTTACAACTGACTTGTGAGAATACAAATACTGAACTTCCACAGATCGATCTAGTCATTGAAATAATGGAAGAGATTGTTGCGCATAGTGTTGACGGCAAGTCAATTCCTCCAAACAGTATTGGCCAAACAACCTGGGATAGCAAGATGCTCGCCGCACAGCCGGAACATACAGAGCCGGAAGCGTATGAAAAGTTGCGTGAAGCTGTCTTTCCCTTTGATCGACTGCCATTCGATCTATGGCTTGAAGAAGGTAGATGCTACTTAAAACAGATGGGAATTGCTCGCGATGAGCTAATGCGAGCACTGCTGCCCAAATCAAGTGTTAATACACTTCAGATTGCAACTGAGACTTTAGCAATGTCCAACCGCGAGCAAGAAATCATCACTACTCCAAACACAACGATCGCGAGTCTAGCGGTGTATTGGGGTGTTGATACAACCACAGGATCTCTACAGGAACAGCTTGGCGATGTTCAAAGACTTATTAAGCAAGCCCGTATTGAATATGACACCTTACTTAAGTTGCTTAACACAAGGTATGTGAATCCAGATCGGCGGATCTCGATCGATTTCAAAGATAATCCCTGCTCGCTTAAGGATGCTCGACTCATTGGCCCCGATGGTACAACGATCCCGGCCACACAATTTCGCGCATTCCTGGATCATCTACATCGCTTTATTCGGTTACAGCGCAGATTAGGATGGAGTGAATACGAACTCGATATGATGATAAACGCGCTGGGAATTAACGACTTTAATATGCCAAACTTTCTCGCTTGGTTAAGCGACCTGAAAAGACTTCATGAAACACTCGATCTATCGGTTGATGAGTTGTGTACCTGGTGGGGTAATCTAGACACATTTGTATTTGATGATACTACTATCTCTCAATACGAAGCGATCTTTCTTGATCCTGCAATCTTCCCCAACACACATATTGGAGATGGTCCCGATTTGCGCAATGATGTATTCTCACTGATGCCAGACCGATCAGACTTGGTTATCACGGTCTCTGTTGATCCTAATCTCAGCCATTGGCTTGCCGAATCGGATAGCGCTGCTAAGCCGACCTATTCGCTGAACCCAGACTATTCATCATACATTCAGAGTGCAACCAGACTGCTTACAGAAGAGATACTACTGCTTACCGACAAGGTTCTCGCTAAAGATACCACGAGTGGAAATGTTCCTTTGAATCTTGCAAATCTATCTCTTCTCTATCGTATTGGCTCATTGACACGTGCGCTAAAAATCAGCGTTCAAGAGTACCTATACCTGGTTCAGTTAACAGGAATCAGACCGATAACAACTTCAGCCGGACTTGCCAATCCAATAAATTCAATGTCAGTTTATCAGGATCTTAGCGAGATCAATGAAAGTTCATTTACCATTGAGGAGTTGGCCTATCTACTTCTGCATGATTCAACTGCAGCGGCAGCTTATACACTTGTGCCGGCAGAACTCGATGTGATTGTGGAGCAATTGAGTAATGGATTAATTGGCATACCCGACATTGCCACAGCAAAGTTAAACTCCGATCTGTTATCAGCACTTTCACAGTCACTTGCAGTAACGCTAGGGCTTGATGCCACCGTACTCGAAGCGCTCCTCTTTACACAAAGACCATTGCTGGGTAATCAACTGCTTGAACATTTGATCATTGAAGCAAACTCTGATGTATCGCAGCCATTACTCCCATTCCAAGAGTTGTTCGAGAGGCTACGCAAGTTTGCGATTGCCTGGAATGGACTTGGTCTGGATCCTTCTCATCTTGAGTTCGTGCTAAACCAGAATATTGGTTGGCCAGATATAGCAGCATTACCAATTACAGAACAGATCGCAACAGATTTTGCTGCCTGGCGCCGATTGGTTCAGGCAGTTACTCTTCAGAACTCAAACTTCTCGGTTGAGCAATCACTTTTTGTACTACTACAAGCAGCGGCTGATCCAGACACCATCCTCGATGACACCCTTGCGCTAGTTGTTGAATCGACAGGTTGGAATCTTACTGATGTGAAGTATCTAACAGGACCAACTGGATTCAACTATACCTATCCAGATGACTATACCAACGAAAGGTGGCTGATTGCGCTAGAGAAGGCAATATCGATCTTACAACCATTGGGAGTATCAGCATCACAAGCCCATTCCTGGACTATGGTTGAGCTTACGTTTTTAGAAACCGAATCGATAAAGCAGGCACTCACACTTTCCTATGAAAAGGATCGTTGGTTGGATGTAATGGCTAGCATTCAAGACGAACTTCGATTACTCAAGCGCGACTCGCTACTTGCTTACCTGCTCAACAGAATATCGTCTAACGATTCTTATGATGTGTATCGCTACTATCTGATCGATCCGGAGATGCAGCCCTGTGCCCGCACATCGCGTATTGTAGAAGCACACGCGGCAGTGCAACTCTTTGTACAGCGCATACTGCTCAATTTGGAGCCACCGCTCTCGTTTCCACGTGAAGATGCTGAAGGCTGGCTATGGCGTAAGAACTATCGTATCTGGGAGGCTGCTCGAAAAGTATTTCTCTATCCTGAGAATTGGCTCGAACCCGAATTGCGTGATAACAAGTCGATCTTCTTTAAGGAACTTGAGGATGGATTGCTTCAGGACGAGGTGACTTTTGAGACGGCAGAGCGCCTTTATGGTGAATATCTGACCAAACTTGAACAGGTGAGCCATCTTGAAATCATGGGGATGTACCAAGATGAAGAAACCAATGTGTTGCATGTTTTTGGCCGTACGGCTGAGATGACCAAGCTTTACTACTACCGTCGATGGGAAGATGAAGCGCGTTGGACACCTTGGGAGCGTATTGAGGTGGATATCCAATCTGACCATCTGATCCCTATTGTCTACAATGGGCAACTCTATCTGTTTTGGCCGGAAATCAAAGTAACTGGTCCGGAAAGTAGCTCAACAATAGGGACAAATAGCAATCCGATGGCGAAAACTTTTAGTTATGATCCGGCAACGGGAAACACCTCTCCTACTACTGGAGTTGATGTCTCGCCACCAGATGATAAACCTTCGCAACAACCAGTCAATGAGAAGCCTGCTCCAACACAATCTGATGAACCAACCTATCAGATCGAACTGCGTATGGCTTGGAGCCAGTATAATTCCCAAGGTTGGTCTGCCAAAACTGTCTCAGCACATAAGATCTCCTATGGTACTGATGATGAAGTCAGACGTCATTATTTCACGGGTTGGATCTCAAGTGAAAACCGTCTTCATATTGCGATTCATATCAATCAGATTGGAGGTGGCGAAGGTTTAATTGAAGATTATCTCGGCTATTTCTATTTTGATGACTGCCATGGAGAACTGTTATTTGATGCTGGTGAGGAAGGGGAGGCGATTCATCCGAATGGTGAAGTATATGCCTCCAGCTCAGTACAGAAGTTTCAATCCCTCGTCTTTGGGAGTCCTACATGGTCAGTGACTTGGTTTGGTCTTGAAATTGATGGCTCGACTCGAACGATTCTTAATCATCTGCTTTCCGGTGGTCGACTCCATTATGCTCACCAATATGGACTCGGCGGTAGCAAAACATCACCATTCTTCTTCTCAGATAGTGAGCACACATACTTTGTGCATCCAATCAGCGATCTAGAGTTTGAGATCAACAACTTCGGCTCTCTAGAGAACTCTTTTAGTCAATCGACACCAGCCTCAATAGGCCTACCAAAGGAAAGTTTTAGTATTGCTATTGCCGAGAATGTTTCCCAACAAGTCTCGACCAGTAACATTCACTATGGAGGTATCAACGATACTATAATCTCGCGCCTTGATTCTAAAAAATCAACCTCGAAACCTGCACAAGAGACCGATTTCCTCACCAAAGTGTTGACCAATGAAGGTGATTTAGATCCCTTACTTAAGCAAACAACCGGTGTGATCGAAGAAGAGCGTCGAACTAGTTACCTTTTTTCGCGCTTCTATCATCCCTACACATGTCTTTTTCTCAAACAGCTATCACGTTATGGCATTGAAGGGCTGCTTAATCCAGATCCTGATTGGGGCGATGATTCAAAGCTGTTATATCGCCAACTTACTCCTGGAACCGGTTTCAATTTCGCGGCTAAGACTTCCTACGATCCAAACACCGACTGGGTGAGCTCTGATTACCCGGTTGAGGAGATCGACTTCGACCACAACACTTCTTATGGTTCGTACAATTGGGAGCTGTTCTTTCATATACCACTACTGATCGCCAGTCGGTTAATGCAGAATGGGCGTTTTTCCGAGGCTCGTCGCTGGTTCAACTATATTTTCGATCCAACCCATAGTGATGGCGAGCCCCCGGCAAAATTTTGGAAGATCAAACCTTTTTACAATGAACAACTCAAGGGGGCCACAGAGACCATTCAAGAACTGATAGACTTGTTGGAACAAGGGAGCGATCAATTCAATCAACAGGTTACTGAATGGGAGAGTGATCCATTCAATCCACATGTGATTGCTCGATTACGTATCGCCGCGTATATGAAGACCACGGTCATGAAATATCTCGATTGCCTGATTGCTGAAGCCGATATGCTCTTCACTATGGACTTAAGAGAGACTATCAACGAGGCGACACAGCTCTATCTACTTGCAGCAGAGATACTGGGTGAGAAACCCGTACTCCTTCCTGTTCAAGAGAGCGGGATTCTTACCGCGAATATTTTACTGGGGAGAATCAAAATTGATTTTGATGGACTATTGTGGAATCAACTTGACACATTAACTTCATTGTTACCGACTAATCTGTCTAAAGGAAGCTTTTCACGCACTAACCAGGTCATACTGCCCAATGTAAGTATCAATGCTCAGGGAGCAACAAGCAGCTACGACACACTCTTTTCATTCTGTATTCCATACAACGAAAAGCTCTATGACTACTGGAATACAGTGGCCGATCGGCTCTTCAAGATTCGCCATTGTATGAACATCGATGGAGTAGTGCGGCAACTACCTCTCTTTGCTCCCCCAATCGATCCGGCATTGCTTGTTAGGGCCAGCGCTGCCGGGTTGGACATTGCTGCTATCCTTAGCACACTATATGAGCCATTACCAAAATATCGCTTTGTATTTATGCTACAGAAAGCAATGGAGCTCTGTAGCGATCTACGCAGCTTGGGGAGCGAGCTATTGGCTGCTCTAGAGAAGAAGGATGCTGAAGACATGGCGTTGCTGCGAGCACGACATGAAGTTGCTTTGCTAGATGCTGGCCGTCTGCTTAAAGAACGTCAATTGAATGAAGCAGA
This sequence comes from Acidobacteriota bacterium, assembly GCA_040758525.1. Classification (GTDB taxonomy): domain Bacteria; phylum Acidobacteriota; class Blastocatellia; order Chloracidobacteriales; family JADJPF01; genus JBFLVQ01. The sequence goes on along the minus strand of JBFLVQ010000049.1, from coordinate 10,505 downwards.
GGAGGCATTGGCAGCTCAAATCAAGGCTTATGAAACGACCCTTAAGCGACGCGATCACTATCTAGGCTTGCTTGATAAGGGCCTCATTGAGCAAGAAAATAAATACCAGGAGAATTTAGCAAAGGCAAATTTTTGGCAAAATATCACTCAGTCAACAGAACTACTTGCAGCCGTGCTATATGCTTTTCCCCAAATCCATATTCCTGGAGGAGTTGAATCTGGCGGGCTTCAACTTGGCCAAGCAACTCAGGCGGTTGCTCGTGTTGGAGGTTTGATCGGAGCAAACTTTTCATATCAGGCCACGCGTGCCTCCATTGAAGGTGGAAATCAACGACGAAAGGAGGATTGGAGATTCCAGGAAGAACTTGCCAATAAGGAATTAGCAGAACTTGATAAACAGATCCTAGTCGCTGAGATACGCAAGCAGATTGCCGAAGTGGATCTAGCGAATCACAAAAAGCAGATTGCTCAAGCTGAAGAAGCCGAAGCATTTCTGAAGACGAAATTCACTAATCAAGAGCTGTACAGTTGGATGGTTTCAAAACTTTCATCACTCTACTTCCAAACCTATCAGATCGCGTACAAGCTAGCGAAACAGGCAGAGAAGTGCTTCAATCATGAACTAGGTCCCGATGAGAAGGACTCATCATATATCACAAATTATTACTGGGACAGCCTTAAGAAGGGGCTTCTGGCTGGCGAGCAACTCAATTATGATCTGCGTCGTATGGAGAACGCCCACATAGAAGCCAACCGGCGCGAACTTGAGATAACAAAGCATATTTCACTGATGCAGCTAGATCCTGCTGCGCTTTTAGCATTACGGGAAACAGGGATATGTGAGATCCATATTCCTGAGGTCTTTTTCGATATCGATTTTGCTGGCCACTATTTCCGTCGTATCAAAGCAGTTCGGATCACGATTCCCTGTGTTGTAGGCCCTTATACCAATGTCAGTGCTACTCTTCGCCTTAAAGAAAGCTGGCTGCGCTTTGAACCCAATACTACTGTCGATCTAGTACCAGTGAGTGGTCTTCCACAAACTGTGATTGCTACCAGTTCTGCAAATCAAGATAGTGGAGTTTTTGAACTGAACTTCAATGATCCACGATATCTGCCTTTCGAAGGAGCAGGAGTAATTAGTAATTGGGAACTGGAACTTCCAATGGCACTGAGGTCGTTCGATTATGACACGATCACCGATGTAGTTATTCATATAAGTTATACGGCAAGAGATGGTGCAGACATACTACAAGACGGGCAAGTCACCTTCAAACAGGCAGTCAATGAACAGCTAGAGTCAAATCTTAACGATCTAAAGAGACTTCTTAACAGAGCCGATATCACACTTGCTCGTCTCTTTAGCCTACGCCAAGAGTTTTCCAGTGAATGGAATCGTCTGCTGCTTGCTACTAGCGATCAACCTCAAGAGATCACTCTACGCCTAGGCAAACAGCATTTCCCAAGATATTTGGATTATCTATGGGAGAAGAATGACCAAGGAATACTCGAAAGCCATGCTATCGTATTGCGAGTTAATTCAGTCCAAGCGTTTCTCAATCCCAAGGGGGTGATGCCTGCAAATGCCCATGACATAGAGATCAATGGTAAGGGAGATACTGTCAGTGATGTGCCAGGGTTAATATTCTTCGATGCGATACCGGGTATATCAAGCAGTGAGATTGCCAATGGATCAGTCGTTGATCTTGAATTAACGGTTACAAACGGACAACTACGTCAGGAGGATTGGAAGGACCTATATATTCTGCTCAAGTATCAAGTCATTTCCTAGCTGTTGCTGCCAAATATTATACCCTTGCACCTATATAGGTGTAAGGGTATACACTATCCAGAAGAACCTTACAACAGAGTCAGTAAGACGGATAATTGCAAATTTTTTCAGCGATCTTCTAATCTTGAGAGTATAAATAAGAGAGAGCTGTTCTTAATTAAGGATAAGGAGAAGCTTTGATGCAGATAACTCGATCTATTATTGTTTTTGTTATTCTGGCTCTCTCCACCTTTTTTCTCTTTCTAACCACTGCGAATGCACAATCAGCAGTCAGTTACCGTTTTCTTGAAGTGGTAGATACAGCCGGAAAACCCGTAACAGGTGCCAAGGTTGAGACATCTGTTTTGTCAATGGTTCACCTGCCATTGGTTGTACTTGGGCTTGGTATTGCTCTGGTTGAAACTCTTATCGGTTGTGGCCTGCTCTTTTATAGAACACGAAAACTATCTGTCTGGTTAGCAGTTGCCATGCATGGGCTCGTCTTAGGACTACTGATTGCGAGCGGTTATAACAGTATTGTGTGGGTATGGAACATAACACTGATGCTCTTAGTTGTTGTGTTATTTTGGCAAAGCGATACATCGCCCTGGAAATTGCTTATCAATTGGCGCACAAATAATCTAGCATCTCGCCTAGCACAAACTCTAGCTATTGCCACTGCCTTGTTGCCAATCTTGAGTTTTTGTAATTTATGGGATATGTATTTGTCGGGAGCATTGTATTCAGGCAATACAGTAGTAGCAGTTGTTAATATTAATGAGGATTTTTACAAGCAGCTACCACAAACGGCACAACAACAAGTCTTCAAGATAAAGAATGGTGAATAGATGTTACCGTTGCATGAGTGGTCAATGGTAGAGTTGAATGTACCGCCCTATCCTGAGCCACGAATCTTTAGAGAATTGATTCGCCAGTTATGCAAACTATCAGCAACCAAAAACCAAGTCGAACTGGTGATGAAAGAGCGTCCAGCAATTTTTGATGGCAGTTACCAAGTTACGCGAATCAGTTGTGTTGAGCTGGAACGATAACTATCTCGCCTTCGTTGGATAAACTCTCTCCTCTGCCCCGCCTTTGAATCGTTAAACTGATCATAATTTTTACCACAAAAGCAAAATTCATTCGTTAATCTCCTTTGAATTTGACATTTTACACAATTGCTATACAATAGGTTGGGCATACCACAAAATTATATACAAAATCAGCTAATATTTTTGGTTTAGGAGGAAAATATGGCCGCAAAAACAGCAAAAGCATCGGCATCACCAATGACCAAGACTCAGCTAGTTGGTCATATCGCAGAGAAATTTGAACTACCGCGTAGGGTAGCAGGAGAGATCTTACAGGAATTATCTGATCTCGCTATTAATGAAACTAAGAAAAAAGGTCAGTTTGTTATACCAGGGATAGGAAAACTCGTGAAGGCGCAACGTAAGGCACGTATGGGTGTTAATCCAAAGACTAAAGAGAAGATTAAGATCCCGGCCAAGACAGTTGTCAAATTCCGGGTTGTCAAGGCAGCTAAAGAAGCAATTGCCCCACCAAAGAAATAGTCTTTGATATCGGCGATAGATCTCTTAATACACTCCCGGCCTTATTCTTACGTGGTGAGCTAGTGAATTAAGAATCACTGTAAAGCCCCGCAAAGAGGGACTGGGTAGTAATCTACGAATCGGTAAAACAGAGAAGATCCTACCCGGCTTAACTATGAAATTTAAGTCTCAGGAAGGATTATCCTAGTAGTTCTATTCGATAATAAAGGAGATGGCTAATGGCAAATAGCTTGCAAGATGTTATTGATGCTCTTACAGAGGAACGAAACACACTCGATAAAGCGATCAATATTTTGAAAGCTAGATCTGGAGATCGATCTACTCTTCAACCAACAGGAAAGAGAGCTAAGAGAAGAGGCAGAAGACGGAAAGGTCGCAGAGCAGGTGGAAAAAAGATGAATGAGGCCGTAAGTGCACAACCCACCACGCAGAAGGCTGAGAAAGTTAAATCCAAGTCATCTGCAAAAAAGAAAGGGCGGCCTAAGAAGAAGGCTAGCAAGAAAACTGCTAAGGCCAAAAGTAAATAACTTTGCATCACAATGAAGGCGTATAAAGCGGGGATTAGTGCACTCCCCGCTTTGATGAAACGAATTCTAATAATCACCCTTTGAAGCGAAGTAGCTATCGCTTACTAGTTTAATTCTGCAACAATCCATCCGGTTAAAAAGCTCTACTTACTAAACCTGCTATTAGCAGCTCTTTCCATCAAATTTCAAACTACCCTGTAAGAGCAAACTACTATTTCCCAGAAAAACCCGCTTGACTTTAAAGTTACTTGAAGCTTTAGGATTGGGACTGTCAACATAGCGTGGAACTCAGGAGGTTTGCATGTTTCGTATCGGTGAGTTTTCTAAGATCGCACAAGTGCCCGGCAGTCTATTGCGCTACTATGATCAGGTTGGTCTGCTCAAACCGGCTTATGTAGACCAGTGGACCGGCTATCGATACTATAGTGCCAAACAACTGCCTCACTTGCATCGCATTCTCGCGCTAAAAGAGTTGGGATTAACACTCGACCAGATAGCGAGGTTGGTCGATAAAGAGGTTTCGGCTACAGAAATACGCGGCATGCTGACCCTTAGGAAAGCGCAAATCGAGCAAATCATGAATGAGGAAAGGATCCGTTTGCAGCAGATCGAAGCACATTTGCAACAGATTGATGCGTCGGATCATTCCACCTTTGACATTGTCCTTAAAAATGTTCCTGCTCAACACTATCTCTCTTTTCGCGAAATTTTGCCCAGTGCTGATGCGGCTCTCAGTATTATGCGAGAGATGGTCAGGCTTCTTCCCACTCGTATAAGCGAAGATGTGTTGGGTTATTTTACCACCGTGATTCACTCTGAAACGCTTGAAAGCGACCGACTAGATATCGAATTAGGCGTAGTCCTCTCCAGTATTGATGCTAAGGTGATTGAATTGCCGGGTGATCGTATAATGAGGACAGCTACCCTCCCTGCCATTACCAAGATGGCAACTGTGGTACAGGTTGGTGGTTTTGAGAATAACTGTCAAAGTTATCGAGCCATCGGAGAATGGATAGAAGCAAATGGATACCATATCAGTGGACCCGGGCGTGAAGTGTTGATCCAACCTCCACGTACAGAGCAACTCGAAGAGATGATTACCGAGATCCAATTTCCTGTCGAACAGATAAATAACGCATTATCAACTTAACTGAGTAAGCAAAAGAATTCAGAGAGAATATAAAGCTGCTGTGCTGAGGTTATCTAAGAGTTTTAACTCTTTTTGATCTCTTGTTAATCTCTTTATGTCTTTGTGACTTTCTTGCTGCATTCTTTTGCTTACCTACTCAAGCTCAATGAAAGGAAAACTATAATGACAGAGTTCAATATCTACACAATCGAATCTGCCCCTCAGGATTCAAAGTCTATTCTGGAACAACTCAAGAACCAGGTAGGATTCATTCCAAACCTTGCTGCAACTATGGCTGAGTCCCCCTTCTTGCTTGAAGCATTCACGACGCTAAGAAGAATCTATGGGCGTGGCTCATTTACTCCGATTGAGCGTGAAGCAATCGCACTGGCAGTCAGTTATGACAACAACTGTAGCTACTGTATGGCTGCCCACTCAACTTTTGCAAGAATGAATGGACTGCCAGAGGATGATCTAAATATGCTTCGTACTGGTAAATCGCCTCTTACGCCACGTCTGCAAGCTATCACTACACTAGCGCGCCGCGTTGTTCGCAGCAAGGGACACCTATCCAACGAGGATATCCAGGCATTCCTCAGAGAGGGTTTTACTCAAGCTCAACTGCTAGAAGTTCTTGTTGGAATCAGTATGACAACAATTGCCAACTATACGCACAATATCACTAAGATACCCACAGATGAGGCATTCAAAGCGCAAACCTGGTCTGCTTCAGCCTGAACCATTTCTAGTCCTTAAAATAGATGAGGAATGAGAAGAACCATCAAGAGACAGATATCTATCTTTTGGTGGTTCTTATAAAAATCTCGACAACACCGCTTTTTCTTCTAATGGCAGGATTTTGCCTAATATTCTAGTATGGCGCGACCTCTTCCAGGTTGAGGGGCGTAGCCTGGTACTATTTTTTACAGACCCTCTCGTTTTCCTGTAGGTGTTGGACGAGCGCGTGTTGTTTTCTCAACGAAGAAGAGTCCATCAAAGTCTCTACTTAACACAAACGGCTGTGTCCATTGTGACTCAGTCCATTTATCAGAGAATATTGCGCCAATCCAATGCATTCTCTGTGTTGCTTGTAACCATTGTAAGATCTTTTCGTCTTTTGGTAAGTGTCGGAGATCTATAATGCAATTGCCAACCCCTGCACGAGCCAAATACCAATCAATGGTTCTCTCTGGTGCAGGCCCTAAAGTAAATTCCTGCACACGTACCTTTCCTTCGCCACTTATCTGCGCTTGAAACGAACCTTGATTGAAAGTGAATCCAAAAGCGTAGTAGCTATTACCAAAATTTTTCCTTAGATAAGAACCCATTGCGGGAAAGTTGCCGGTGTCACGCGTTGAGATGTGTGCGTTGTGTGCCCAAATGATAAAGCGTGTAGTGGGCTTCTCTGCATTAACTATACTCTGGAAATTTTCCGCCATGTATGCATCACGTGTGCCACCCACACCAAGCGGAGTAGCACTGTTAAATTCTGCGAATTGCGCTAAGAGTCGTAGATATTGCAGCACCTCTTCAAAATCCTTAGTAGAAGTTCGATAAACTAAGTTCGCTTTGTTAAGCACTAAGTAACTAATCAGCCGGTAGAGTTCAGACAGTTGTGCAGATGACACTTCAGTGCGGTCAAAGTTGATAGCCTTAGTATCTTCTAAACGTATCTTGTCAAAGGTGGTCTCAACACTTGGGACTCGCTCAGGGGCAACTTTGCGAAGATAATCGATAACAACATTCATCGCTATTTCATTTACCTGTGGGTCAATACCAAAAATCTTAACTCTCTTCTCTTCTGGTACACTTTGATTATATGTTCGTAACCAGTCAATAATTTCAGCAATCTCTTCGGTATCGAGAATCCATGTTTTCTGTTCGGCCAGAACTTTGGCGCGGTCTCCTTTCCCTTGCAACACATAATCGTTGATCTTTAGGGTGGCAGCATAACTTGCTTCGACAGCCAAACCAGTGAAGCCCATCTCTTTTACCAGGAATTCCAGTAATCGGTGTCTTAACTGAAAGAACTCATGCGTACCATGCGTAGCTTCGCCTAAGCCCACTACTCGGACATTCTCCAAAGTCTTTTTAAGCGACATCAGATCGTTAAAACTACTACCTGGCATCACACTACTGAGCGGAATCGCCCCATTTCTTAACTGTGCGATAATGGCCTCATCTCGCGCTTTCTCTTCAGCTAGGCGTACTCGGTACTGTTCGGCTGAAAGCAGTTCTTTGATTTTGATCTCATAACGACCAGAGACAGCGGTAGCATCGAAGGAGCGCACCTCCATTTGATAAATTCCTGAAGTTTCAGCAGCAATGGATACTGGCTCCGGTCCTTGCGTCCCATTCGGACTATCAATTTCTCCAATCTTTTTACCATCAGGTCTGAATGTTGTTACCACAACATCAATACCGCGCTGCTCAACAATAATTTGGATGAACTGTCCAGTACTAAGAGAGATTTGATATTTGTGAACCTCACCGGCCTTCATCTCTCGCTCTACTGGCGCACCTTGAATGAGTTGCTGAACCTCTTTGGAGGAATCGGTTTGTCCTTGCGCCAAGACTAATCGTAGTAATAAAAAGCTCAACAATAGAGAAACTTTAAACATAGTGTTCTGCATGTTCACCATCCTAAGACTTAACGCTGATCGTATTGTACCTGATGATATCTTATAAGTACGATCCTATGTTCGTGACATACACAACCGAAAAGTTTCAACTTCAATGGTTATCTCGATTTTTTATGACCGCAAATGCTAGTTCCGATTCGCAATAGAGCGTGTTATAGAAAATTTAGATCTCACGTTACTGCTTTTGAACCTTCAAAGACAAACATCAGTTAAAAATGGTATGAAAAAATTGATCATCACCATCACTATTGTAATCTTTTCGTTTCAATTAAATGTATTTGCACAGGGCCTCAATTTTGCTGGTAATCCTACTGGTACAGCGGGAACAGGCAATGCGCGCACAGATGCGGATAATTTGTTTATCCGCAATAATGTTGCTGGTATTACTGAGATTCCTCTCAATGATGAAGAGGAGAGAACCGGTAATTTAACCAGCGCTGCAAAAGGCCACTGGCGGTTCTTTAGTGAAGGCCGTGCATTTATCTATCAACACCGGTCGCAAACAAATGACTTTGCTACTGGCATTCCCACAAGGTTCGAATCGGAACAGACCACAATAACTCCCAATATTGCCGCCGAAGCCACTTATACATCGAACGATCACCGTTATGGTTTTGGCATAGGTACATATCAGATCGTTCATTATCGCAGCCGGTTTATCGAACCTGCGCGTTTTCTAGGAGATCAAAAGCAACTTTTTGATACTCATATCAGCTCTACCGATATCGCCGTGGGAGGAGCTTACCGTTTACACAAGAAGTTATCTGTTGGTGGGGCATTTATCTTTGGTCGGGCATTTATTGATTTAAAGGGAAAGAATTTTGTTAATTTCAATCTACAGGAGAGAATTGAAGCTGATGATTTTGGTGCGCCCGGTGTACAGCTTGGCTTCCACTATCGCCCTACCAATTATCTGAGTTTTGCTGCCAATTACAAAAGCAAAAGAAGCTATCAACTGAAAGGCAAAATTAAAAATGCGTTTGGCTCTGATCGTGGGCACTTTCAAACTGGCGTCTTCAATTCAGATATCAGTCTTGATTTCGACCTTCCTACCATTGCCGAAGCCGGTCTACAGTTTAATCCCACAAAGAATTTACTGCTGGCTTTCGATTTCCGCTTCTACGATTATAGTGCGACATTACAGGGTGTTGATGAATTCGAGCCCTCAAAATTGAAAACCCCCAACAACCTAGAGATCTTTTTTCCTCTTTTCCCTTTCTCATTTGTTTCTGGTCTCGATGTGCACTCTTTCCATATGGGTGGAAAATACCGAATCAACGATAATACTTCGATCAACTTTGGCGCTACTATTACTTCCAATGGTATTGCCTCTAGTCAGCTCTCTGAAAGAATCATTGACAATGGTAATACAATCGCTTTCGGTATAAATAAGCGAATCAAAGATAGCTGGCTACTGCTCGGTCTGGGTTATACCTTCCGACGCGATCGGCCAGAAATTGATAGCCCATCGTTCTTCTCTAAACAATTTAGTGGTCGTGGTCTGCTGGTCAGTATAGGTCTACGTAGATAGCAATATTGCAGGCCCATTCTAATTTCAGCTTGTTTGGGGAGATGTAGAGAGCCACCAGCCATTTCCAGAAAACCAACTAGTCTCGTCAGGTTGTGAATTTCGTCGCAGAGAACAGACGTCTCGTAAATTACCGCGTTTGAATGCATCTAACAATCTTTTAGCGGTCTCGTCATCGCGTGCGCCAACACAATGGATAAACATGACAGGGCAGATGAATCTAGCATCGAACCGAATGGTGTGAATACTTTCCATGGGCCTGGTCCAACAAAACGCTCCCTAGGTGTAGAGGCAAATGCTGTAACGACTCCTCCCTCACGAATCGGCAGGCCAGCATTAGCAACAATCAAATTCGCAAAAAACGTTCGGAAAACTTCCAGGCGATCCATTGATATGATCCTTTCATCTGTTATTGGAATAATAGAAGGGAAAATGCAATTAGTTTTATCTTAATAATTCAGTGATTTCATAAAGAGCATATTCACCACTTTTACCTTTTATTTTCAGTTGGGCGGTTTTCCCTACTTTTACTTGTCCCTGCACTTGTTTATAGATCTCATCGGAGACTAATAGATGAGTATCCAATTCCTTATTAGCAGACTCAATTCTGCTGGCAAAATTAACGGCATCTCCAATCACTGTCTCTCGTCTGCTCTTGGCAGCACCTATCGTGCCAATTACAACCAATCCGCTATGTATGCCTACACCAACATCTATCTTCCAGTTATATAATGGCTGAAAATATTGGTTTAACTTTTCTAATTCAGCAAGTATTTGCAACCCTGATTTAACAGCCTTAAATGCCGCATTAGTTGGCTCATCTCTACCAAATAGAGCTAAAAATCCATCCCCCATATAGTTGTCAATATAACCTTCATTACTACTGATAATTCGTCCTACCTGAGAGTAATAACGATTCAATACATGAATAACATCGTAGGGTAACATAGATTCTGCAAAAGTGGTAAAACCGCGAATATCAGCAAAAAGTATTGCTAACTCTCTCTCTTCTCCAACACTACAGGGCATTGCTGCAGCAGCCAACTGTGTGGCTAACTGAGCATCTTCATTGTCTAATACTAATCGTCTCACCTTGACACTCCCATCAACGGTTGTTTGACAAGCTAGACGAATATAATTGCTAAAACCCAAACGCTCGGCCAAAATCTGCTCTTTTTCGCTACGTGTAGAACAGCTATCAACACCTTCTATTACCATCACTCGACAAGTTGAGCAGCGGCCATTCCCCCCACAAACGTGTGTATGAGCAATATTAGCTGCTAATGATATTTGCAGAATAGTTTGTTCGGGATCGGCCTCAACTTCGCGATTAT
>JBFLVQ010000048.1:0-26389 GCA_040758525.1 Acidobacteriota bacterium | reverse complement strand
TATAAATGGTTTTTTACTCACCCTTGGGAAAATTTCCTTAGTGGGGTAGTTTTATCAGTTGTTAGCAGCTAAGGAATCCGCGTTCTTCAGGACGCGTAGGAGGTCAACGCCTTCTCAAGCGATGGCAGGCTTAACTACGGTCTAAAGACTCGGAGAATGCGCCTGCCCTTCTGTTCAAAGTGCAGACCATGCGCAGCTAGTCGCAGAGAATCTCGTACGCCAGTGGCCGCGGCAACGCGCCACCGTTGCAGGTCGAAGCAGGGCAGGCCGACAGAGCGATCGCAAGATCCATCTCGGCGCGCACAGTCATCGAGTCACCAGCGCGGCCCTTCGGTGGCACGAACTTCAGCCGCCCATCAGGCAGGACGTCAACATTCATGAAGAAGTTGAACGCTGTCGGCAGCGAGTCCGGCTCGATTCCCAACTCGCGCAACGCAGCGAGCAGGTTGTCATGGCAGTTCGGATGATACCCAGTCACGCCGTACTGGATACGATACATCTCAAGGCTGCAAGACGAATATAGAAAGTCGTGCCGTCCGACCTCGTCAGCGACGATCGTCAGCATAGGGTTGCTGCGATCAGACCACACCACGTCACCTGTCGATAGATAGATCTTGCCGCCGTAGTCGAACGTGCGGCCATTCGACAGCCGCTCGCTACCGTCCACAGAGAAGGCGACGAGATCGCCGCTTTGTCCACCCTCTGTGTCAATGATTCGCAACTGCTCGCCGCGCTTCAGCCGAAGCGCAGCGCCACTGGCCGCAGGAATGATTCGTTGCTCAGCCATTGTTTCCCTCTTTCACTTGCCTGGCCATTGGGAGGGCAGGCTTTTTCTGCTTCCTCACTGAGTGATCTCTCAATACCTTGAACTTATTTCTTATCTATATTATCGGTAGTTCCCTGCTAAAGTTAATCATCATCCGGTAACTCTAATTAAACTGAGGATGATAAGGACGATTAACTTTAGTAGCAGAATTGCCGATAAATACATGATGAAAACCAGCGCGGCGCTAGAAGAAAGCACACGGTGGGAGAGTGCTTCCTGTCAAACTATCCACACAAGTAAGACGGCGCCGCGCATTAAGTATTGCAACCGGATTGCAATGGTATGGTTCAATTGAAAATATTATTGTGCCGGGCGAAAATCAGGTAAAAGGTGTGTGGCTGATTCCTATCTGATCGTTGCCACACTCTAGCTTAGCATTAAAAGCTTGGAAGAAACCTTCTATCTTAGCTAGAGCCTTCTGTAATCTCAGCTAGCCACAACTAAGAACTGATAAAACCGGAAAATTGCTCTTCTAATATTGTCCTCGACTCACTTACGCATTCGTCATAAGATTGCACAAACCGCTACAGCTTATTGATAACGTTTTCAATAACAACAACCTTTGTACAGAAGGGGAATTAAGAGACCGTTTTTCCAGTTTATTGCTTTAACTGCTTAATCGCAGCCTTGTTGTGCATCTAGTGGGTGCAAAGATATCTTGATTCACGATATGTGCTTGGTTAATATCGAGCCTCACTACGATTTGTAGTATAGGTTCAACTTTTAGGAGACATTTCAATATGAATAAACAGAATTCAACTAAATTGTTTGCTTTTAAACTAGCCAAGAAACTTGACAAGAAAACCCAGGAAGCCAAACCAGAACAGCAATGGAAAGTGCGTGAAGGCGTTGCTATTGCTGGCTGTACCTTCCCTGCGGAGCGTTATGGTACCAGGTTTAATGCCGATGGTGGTGTGTATTGCTAATTGAATCTAGGATAATGAAAGCCTTACCAGATAGGTAAGGCTTTTTATTTAGGTTCTTGGGCTTGGTCCATGACAAAAACAGTGCTTATTATCACTCACAGCGGTGACCTTCACGCCGATCTACTCTCACAAACTTTGATCTTTAAAGGTTGTCATCCATTCAGACTCAACCTAGATTGTTTTCCGCGTGATTATCAGCTTTCGCAAATTTTTTTACCTGGTCACTGGCATAGCGAAATAACCCATATTGTATCGAGCCAGTGCCTGGATTTGGCCCAAGTTGGTGCCGTTTGGCTGCGAAAACCTGCTGACTATACATTTCTCAGTCAGGATTTGACGCCACAAGAACGCGCCTATGCCAAGTTGGAAACCGAGCAGGCTTTATTCAGCTTGCTGTATTGTCTGAACTGCTACTGGGTCAGTCACCCACTTGCCTTGCGTGCCGCCTTGTGGAAAGGTGAGCAATTGCAACGTGCGATGCGGATGGGGTTTCGCATACCGGCTTCGCTTATCACCAATGTGCCAGCACAAGTGCACTCGTTTCGACAAGCCATTCACAGTGAATTGATCTTCAAATCTATGTCTACTCCTACGTTGGCAGTTGACGAAGTGGAAGCGGAGGATCGAATCAGCTATGGTATTTGTACTACGATCCTCACCGACGACTATTTGGATGATCTGGATTCGGTAAGCGAACTGGCTAGTCATTTCCAGGAATACATTCCTAAGCAATACGAATTAAGAGTCACAGTGATCGGCGAGAAACTCTTTGCTGCAAAAATTCACTCACAAGATGATGCACGAACCGCTATCGATTCGCGTGATATGTCAGCAGAGATTTTGTATGAAGCGACGCAACTGCCGCCAGACATCGCACAACGTTGCCTGAATTTGGTAAAAAGCTATGGCTTGAATTTCAGTGCGATCGATCTGATTGTCACACCAGATAATGAGTATGTGTTTTTGGAAAACAATCCCAACGGCCAGTTTTTATACATACAACAATTGATTCCTGAATTTAAGCTGTTGGAAACTCTGGCAGACACTCTGATTTTGGAGGCACAGTGCCACAACCAATAATTTTTCCGGCGCAAAATCATATTCGCAAGCTCGAAGCCCTCCGTAATAGTCGGGTTCTGGTTTTTGCTGCTTCGCATCTTGAAATCGAAATACTGCCGGCTCTATATGAACAGCTTTGCGAAATAAGCAGAGTCGAGCGTCTTGATGTAGTGATCCAGTGCCGAGGTGGAGTCGTCAATGGCGCAAGAAGAATTATCCTATTGCTACGTCAGTTTACTGATCATTTGGGCCTGATTGTACCGCATTATTGCGAGTCATCAAGCACTATTCTGTCTTTGGCTGCCAATGAGATCGTCGCCGGAGAGTTAGCAATTTTTTCCCCTATTGACCCGCATTTGAATGGCAGTAGCGGTAGTGGCGATAATGCGGTCTCAACGTTTTCCTGCCTCGATATCAAAATGTTTGGCAAGATGAGCCAAGACTGGTTTGGTATTCATTCCGATGAAGCGCGTATCGAGTCGCTTTCGCTCTTGTGCCAAAGTATCTTCCCACCTGCCCTAACTGCGTTTTATCGAACCGCGCTGGAACTGGAACAGATTGGCACAGAACTGCTCAAATACCAATTGCCTGAGCAGAGCGAAGAATACCGGCAACAGATTATCCGGCAATTGATGTATGGTTACCATTCGCATAACTACGCTATTACCCGTGATGAAATGGCGGCCTTGGGTTTGAAGCTACGACGTGATCCAGAAACCGAGCAACTGGCCTGGGAAATGTCGCGTATGTTGCATACCATTGTTGGAGGTGGTTTGCGCCAATCGCTTGAGGAACCCTGGTATGATGTGTTGTTGGCGAGCCGGGATAGTGTAAAGGTACGGCAAAAACAGAACGATGGTTTTGTACCCCAATGGATTGAAGCGGATTTTGCAGCATGAGTGCCACTTCCTACCTTGCAGAGATATTTCGTTTTTTCGTGGGCATATTGTTGTTTGTTGCTGCGCTGGGAAAACTGAAAACTTTTGTCGCCTTCCAAACCAATCTATCCTCGTCATTTGGCCTCTCAGCACAAGCTGCTAAAGTGGTGGCAGCAGCGGTGATTGTCAGCGAACTGCTGTTTTCTGGTCTGGTGTTATGTCCGCTTCCAATCAATGATGTCGGCATGGCGCTCTCACTTGGTATGTTTCTGTTATTTACCGGCGTCGTTGCACACCAATATGTTAAAGAAGGTATTGTTAAGTGTGGCTGCTTTGGTGAAGCTGAGCGTTCGGTTTCCGCATACGACTTACTGCGCAATCTGTTAATCATGATCTGTATTGTTTATTATCTGCTCTATGCTAATCAACATCTGACACTGACCTTGCCATTGCAGCTTTTAGGCGCTAGCTTTGGCTTGATTTTGACGATTCTGGCCATTAACTTCCATGAAATTTTTTCCTTGCTCAACGGTACAGCCTGAATATGGCCGCTTAATGAATCAACTAATAGATCAGCATGGTCTCAAAATATGGATACATCGGTTCTTTACCTAATCCTGACGATCCTTACACTGAGTGTGGCCTTGAATTTGAAGCTCACCTTTAGCCTGCTCAATACTATGCGCAACCTGGTCGCGGATCGTCCATTTACTCCACCTATAGGTGAAATTGTGCCCGAAGTAAAAGCCAAGCGCTTGGACACAGGAGAGATAATTACCATTCCTGGCAGCGGGCAAGCCACAGTGTGTCTGTTTTTATCTAGCACCTGCCCCAAGTGCCGTGAAAAATTGCCTGAGCTAGAAAAATTGTTGCCCTTGTTACCGGTTGCCGGGTTAAGCATGTGGCTGGTCAGCCAGGAACCAAAGTGGCGTATCAAGCGATTTTTGAAAAGTAACGGGTTGGCTTCGGTTGCCGTCTTTGTCAAAAACCACGCCTATAAAACGCTCAATCCAACCCAGACTTCCCCTTTTTATTTATTCACGGATCATAAAAGTATGTTAGAAGCAGGTGGTTTGATTGGTGATGAAAATTGGCAAAGTTTCCTTGAGCAGATGGATGAAGTAGCCAGCGAAATAGAGGCAACCAAGTGAAAATGTATTTTGCTCCACATCTTCAGCGAATCAAGTTATTGCAGCCTTTTGTCGGGCGCCTGCTTCTAGGCCTGTTTTTTATGGTACTGGCAGTGGCCATTCAGTTGGCTTACCCCAAAGTGCTGGCCTATTCTATTGACCATATTAACACCTGGAAAAATAGTGATTGGTATGGGCAATTGGCCTTGATCATGCTAGCAGTGATCATCATTCAAGCCATCGCTACCACCTTGCGTTATTATATTTTTGAATCGACTGGCTATATGATTGTGACCAAGGTGCGACAGCAAATGTATGGTGCACTGATTCAGCAAAACATCAGCTACTATGATCGACACCATGTAGGCGAATTGACTAATCGTCTTGCCGTCGATGTGGAAGTGCTGCATAACACGCTGACTATGGGCCTAGCAATCGCATTGAGGTGTTTTTGTGTGGCAGTGGGTGGCGTGGTAATGTTGTTGGTGATTTCGCCTGCATTAACCCTGATACTACTGTTTTTTATTCCGGCCAGTCTGCTTATGGGCGAGTGGGCAGGCAAGAAATTTCAGCACCTCTCCAAGGAGATTCAGCGCTCCCAGGCCGAGTGCGGCAAAGTGGCTAATGAGCATTTTACCCATATTCGTCTGGTGCATGCATTTAATCAGCATAAAACTGCATTGGCCAAATATGCCAGGGCCTGTTCACAGGCCCTCTCGATCTCAGTAACCAGTACGCGCTTTTTGGCTATGTTTCGTGGCGCTTCCTCTTTACTCATCTATCTCGCTCTGCTGTTCACTTTGTGGCTAGGTGCCCGGCTCATTAATCAGGGAGCACTTACGATTGGGGAGTTAACCAGCTTCATTTTGTATGCAAGTATGGTCACCGATTCTGCATCCGCGATCAGCGATTTTTGGAGTGACTGGATGCACACCATTGGCGCGACGGAAAAAGTGTTTGAGATCATTTCGTCTCAACCACGCAAAACAGGCACAGCCCCTGAGAAGTTACATTTACATGGCAATATTGCGTTTGAGGAGGTGACGTTTGCTTACCCCGAGCGAGCAGAAAAGCTCGCATTGGATGGTATTAGCTTCAAGGTTTGCGCAGGTGAAAAAGTTGCCCTGGTAGGAGCATCGGGGGCGGGCAAGTCTACCATTGCGAATTTGATTTTGGGATTTTATTTACCCAACCAAGGCCGTATTCTTTTCGATAATACTTATGAAACGCATGCTGAGATGGCAGCCATTCGGGAGCATATTGCCATTGTTGAACAAGAGCCTTCATTATTTTCCGGCACCATTTTTGAAAATATTGCCTTTGCCGTTACTGATTATGAAGTGAGCCAAGCCGAAGTAGTAGAAGTAGCAAAACTGGCATATGCGCATGAGTTTATCGAGAGTTTTCCAGATGGGTATCACACCATAGTCGGGGAGCGCGGGGTGCAGTTATCGGGTGGACAGAAACAGCGCATTGCCATTGCGCGTGCCTTATTGCGCAATCCGAAAATCTTGATCTTAGATGAAGCCACCAGTGCACTTGATGCTGCCAGTGAATCACAAGTGCAAGCAGCACTAGAACAACTAATGGCAGGCCGAACCACGCTTATCATCGCCCATCGCTATTCGACTATCGTCAAGGCTGACCGGATTTTGGTGCTGGAACATGGTAGTATTGTGCAGCAAGGCAGCCATGCTGAGCTAATAACAGAGCAGGAGGGGCTATATTTCTCGCTCATGCAACATCAACTAGCAGAATATCGGCCCTCTTGTCAGCGCTCATTAGAAGGTGAAAAAATTGCAACCTATGATCAACCGATCTTAATTGTGAATCGTTACAATGATTAGAATTGGTTGACAGGATAGGGACACCACCAAAATTGTCCTGTATCTATCAAAATATTTTTGCAATTCTTACTCGGTCAGTAGGTTGTATTAAACCTGAGAAAAAATTGGGATCGTTTAAACAATAACGTAATAAGCTCGCTGATGCAGAAGCAGCTCTTTCTTGCCAGTTGTCAGCTTTTCCTACACCCCAATCCATTATTCCTTTCGCAAATAAAAACCAGGCTTTACCCTCATCCTCTCTGTCCAAATATAATCGTACACTTGCTCCTAAACCATGTCCCTCCATCTCTAGACCAACAGCTTCGTTATAAATGGAAAGCAGTTCTTTTCGACGATTGTAGTGATTGACAAGCTCGTCCCCTGAAATAATGAGTCCTGCATGTACTTGGCAATGCCGAGTTTCAAAATTCGCTTCTGGTGCAGTCTGTTGCCAGTTTTTTGCGTGCTCTAGTACAAGGTCAATACGACCAGATCTAGCCTCATAGGTATTGCCTCTATCTTCTACTTTGTTAGCTTTAGTTGCTATGTAGTTATGCTGTTTGATTGAAGTGGCAACTAAAATATCACCGATGAATTGCGGGCTTTTCTCATCTTCGGCCTCTGGGGTTAGATACAATGGCAGTAGAATTTTTTCTTGATCAGTTTCAAGTGACTTTTTGAGCTTACCAATAATATCTGCTGGAAGTTTATATTTCCCTTTGTTGGTAAAATACTTTTTCAGTTCGGTACAGGCAATAGTTGTTTCATCCTTGCTACTACGCCTTAGACCGCAACAAATACCAGGCATCAATACGTAGAATGAGTTAGGCTCACCAGGTACACGAAATTCAGAAAGTGTCTCTGTTATGGCTGTAGCAGCTCTTAGACTGGCTTGACCACACATTCTATGTGCGACAAGGTATTGTCCTAAGTATCCAAATCGGTATTCCTTGTAGAGAGGAGTTATACCATTGGCAATCGGATCAAGTACCTTATTAACAGCATCCCGCTCCACTTTCATTGCTGTAATTACTAGAATGCGTACCTCACGCTTAAGATTTTCGAATTCTTCCCTACTGATGGACCTAGCCGTATTCACACTTTCCTTTACACCGGCCTTTGTATTAGCCATTTTACTCTCACCCTTATCGTCGGAAGGAATAGCTTCTCTTTTGCGAGACAGATTTAGAAACTGATCATATTCTTCTGAGTAGATGGTGACATATTCCTTATCATCTCTTCGTAGTGCAAACCAGTATCCTTTAATTTCATGACCATCTTTTTCACTAGCAAATTTCTCTGTAACCTCACG
Organism: Acidobacteriota bacterium; assembly: GCA_040758525.1. Lineage (GTDB taxonomy): Bacteria > Acidobacteriota > Blastocatellia > Chloracidobacteriales > JADJPF01 > JBFLVQ01. The sequence continues at coordinate 18,432 of JBFLVQ010000048.1, read as the reverse complement.
CTTTTCATTCAATAAAATCGGATTAGTTTTCCACCAACCTGTGTCTGTATATTCTTTTGGTGCTATCCCGCTGGGAATCAAATAAACATATCGAGTTCCTAAAGGGTTATGGAAATCTACTAATAGATCAGCAAGCTTATTCCAACGACCAAGTGGATCTAATTTATAGCGAGGATTAATAGTAAACTTGCAAGGGTTAAGCTCTCCTCGCTCCTTTTCTGCTCCTACAGGATGCTTAACTGGTATCTCTGTAAAGCCTGCCTTTTCTTCTACTCGATAACCCGATCTATCTTCTATTTGCTTAAAATCTTTAGTTGGAAATTTTTCATCCTGATCTTTGTGTGGTAGACGCCTTAGCTTACCTAAGGGTTTAACCATACGGGAAGGCTGATTAGTAAGATACCGATAGAGATCTTCATATCCTTGCTCAGTATCAATCCAATAGTATTGATTATCCTTTAATGACTTTGGAATAAAATCAAATTTACAATCATTAAACAGTATCGGGATAACCCATTCTCCTAATGGTTTAGGGTTGGATTTAGCTTTAGTTCGTTCCATCTTCTTACAAATTAACTCCCAATCTTTACTCACACCAGTTGATCCAAGACCATTCTCCTCTACTGTAAACCGCTGGTAATAGCGCTCTGTACAGATCATCAGGACAAAATCCGCTTCGTTTATCTGGTGTTCCATCCATCCCTGCCATCCCTCTGGTGGATGAGGATAATCTTGATCAATATTGCAATCTATCCCATCATCTCGTAGCCGATTAGACAGTGCTAGTACTCTATCAAGATGCTCTTCTGAATCATGGCTATAGCTAATGTATACCCTGGGTGATTTACGATCTCTAATTGGTTGAGTCAAAGAATTACTATCTACCTTTGTTAAACTCTCCAACTCATGCTTATGCTCAGCGATCAGGTTTTTTAGTTCTGATATTTGACGCTCAAGATTAGCTTTTACAATCTCGTCAGGCTCAGTACGGTAACGATCTTCTAATCGCTTGAGCAATTGATATTCTTTTGTCAGCAATTCCTCTAGATCCCGCTTACGCTGTTCTGACATAACCTAACCCTCTATTGTGACTCGTTGCTGTTTAATTACTACGGTTGATCTCTTCTACGAATTTCTACAATTAATTTCTTCACCGATACTCAAACCTGGGCTTTGTCTACCTTCAAAATATAGTTGATTTTCAAATGCGCTATCGATACGCTCATATCAGTTCTTTTCGTATCGAATATACAATTTTTATTCTCAAGGCCATTCTCTAAGCCAGAATGGCCTTTCTTTATCCCATCCATCCAATCGCACATTATGATAAAGGAAAAGTTATTTACTTGCATTTCGTATTATTGCGCTAGTAATTCTTGATAGGATGTATTAGAGCAACCAGGTCAGCTCACCCTATGCCCCTAGCAGCTCTTCCCTGTTAGCTGAAAGATTGGTGAAGACTTCGACCAAAAGATGGATGCTATTGCAATCTCCATTGATAAGCTAGATAGATCGCTACAAGCTAGTCTGCAGGCCCTCACTAATCAGATTGGTATGCTGCAAGATAGTCTGTTGAAGGTGTCTTGCCAGCAAGATTCTATGAATAGAGCAATGAATGCCTTCATAGTGAGAGCGGGATCTTTCTTTGTGCAATTCCCTGCTATTGCTGCTCAAGCTGATTCTTTTGCTAAAGCCCTGGAGGCGATTTCTCAGTCCGCTCAAACTAATCAATTAAATTCTGCATCTGTATAAGTAAGCACTCGTGTTCATTAAGACATAATTAGCTGAATGGTTTGGGATGTCATTGCGTAATTTCCACAATTTAAAAACCTGGAATATCAATCTAAGATTCTAGTAATGAAAATTTGTCAGAGGAATTTAATAGGTACGATTAGTTGTCTCTCCTACATCTAATAATATAGTTAGGCACTGCTTTGCAGGTTCCCAAAAAATATCGCTTGGAATAACCGTGAATGTTATTCCATAGAGTTTATCAAGATGAGTTGCTAGAACTTTAGTATAGTATATTTGGTAATTAGGCAGTACTGCTGTTGCTGATAGGAGATAGACTGTTATGCAAACTTTTGCACAAAATCAGAATCAATCTCAAAATCGAGTAACTTCCCGCAGTACTCAATCGAACACTGTAACATCTGAATTGACTCATCACACCAATCATATCCCACATTTGCAGCATACAATTGGAAATCAAGCCGTAGAGCAATTATCGCAAACTAATTCTGCAGGATTCAAAGGGAATTCGACCAGTACTGAATCCCCTCGGTTGGGGCATGATTTCAGCCAGATTTCAGTTTACGCTAAAGGGTCAGAAAAGAGTTTCCCTACGACCCTCGCGTTTGGCAAGAATCTACAAGATAACCCAGATAATAAACACAATATACATATTGGTTCATCTGTAGGACTTGCCTCATCAATTGGCTCTTCAGGGCATATGCTTGAGCCTGCCATCCGTCTATGGTTCGAGCACCGTATAGGTCAAGATCTCGGTGATATACGTATCCATAGAGGCCCACAAGTAGACAAAGCAACTCGCAATCACGGCGCACTTGCGGCCACACTTGGCTCTGACATTGCGATAAGCAGCGCGGTGGGTGGACCCAATACAAGTCAAGGTCTCTTTGTGCTTGCACATGAACTTATACACGTGGCCCAACAGAAAGATGTAAGTGGTCCCGTATCGCAAAATCAGGACTTGGCAGCCGAATATCAAGCGCATGCGCTTACTCCCTCTCTGCTCGTTCCAGGGTCGCAGCCCTTGATACATCGTGTTGCGCACCCATCAGTCATGTTTCTGACCGACGCGAGTGGCCAACACTCTAAGTCTACAGCAGGAGGAATCACCGCTGATCTAACATCACCAATTGTTGTTGGTCGCGTTGTTCAATTTCAGGTTGAGATCGCACCGAATCTCTCGTATAGTCCAGCTACCAAGCTGGTAGCTCCTTATCCTCACTACCTGTGGGAGGTTTTTGATAAGGATACCAATGCCAAAGTTGCTGAGGATTGGTCACCAACGAACACAAAAGCAATTTCTTATCCCCGTGCTGGACATTTCCGCGTCCAATGTACCTTTGTAGATCCCAGCAAAGGCGTGACGCCAGCAATAACGCTCGACCAGGATGTTGTCAATGAAGACCCGACATTGGCAGGCAGTCTCTCGTCAGACAGCGATTATAGTGAAGCAGAGCGAGAACTTGTCGATGATTTTCGCTCTTATGTAAATGATGCAGCGGCCAGCACAGGCGCGCAAGGTATTACTCCCAGATTCTTAGCGTCTATTCTGCGAGAGGAAATTGCCAATACTGATCCATCACTACTGCCTTCATGGTTAAGGGGTACAATAAAGAGCGCTCGTGCAACCGAAATATCGGATGTTGATACTGCAATTAAAAAACAGGCATCTGGGGCGACGGTACCGATGAAAGACATCAACCGATCTATCGGTGTCGGTCAAATGAAACTCAGCACGGCAGCAATGCTACAAGGACTTATTCCATGGATTGAACAAGATCCTCAAAATAAGCAGCCTGCAAGAACTCAAATAAACACTGAATTTTCTAAGCTGCCTACCACAACTCTCACTGATCTACATACCTTATTAGCATGGCCAAAGAGCAATATTAAAATGGTTGCTGAGCTATTGGCAAAGTTGAAGAATCGCGCTAATCGTTATCCCTTGATGACGCGAGCGGCATTTGGAACGCACCAGCGGGCTTGCGAAATTATCGCGACGGAATACAATGTGGGAGCGACGAATTCCCCCGAGCCTTTAGCCAATGCGTCCGATTATGGACGGAGAATCTGGAGTTATATGTCCCTTCCATTGATGCAAAAGTTCTTCTCAAATAATTAAATGCAATCAAAGTTTTCCAAGCGCGAACTAGGTTCTAAAAGCCTAGATCTATTGCTCCTCTATTTTAGGCTAAATTTAGGACTCTCCTACCTCCTATCAGACTCTGCTTCCCCAACGTCCATTCGTGCACTCATCCCCATCTATCCTCTCCCCTCATTAATTTTCCCCATCTTTCTTTAGATCTATGGTGAATTTCCACAGCACAAAACAAGAGTATTGACACAAAGAAGCGCAGGAAAAAAAGGGAAGTTAGTTGTAATTTATTCAACAGATTTTATACAAAATCTCGCGAGAACCAGCACAGTTGTTACATCCACCTTTTTGGCTCGCGAGATTTCGTATAAAATCCTCTGAGTTATGTTCGAGGAAGATTGCAACTGTGATGAATAGGAAGGATCTCAAACGAGAGTGGCTTGAACTGTCAATGGCCTGGATCAAGGAGACCAGAGAAGGAAGAAACCCTACTCGTAATGGTTTACTAGATTTGCCAATGCTTGAGGCTTGTGGAAGCGTAGAAGGTCTAAAGATAGTGGATTGTGGATGCGGGGAGGGGCGTTTCTGCAGAATGTTAGTCGAGCGAGGAGCAGGATATGTGCTAGGGCTAGATCTTTGCGAGCCTATGATCGAAGCAGCCAGAGCACTACAATCCGAGCGTGAAGCATATCGAATTGCTGATGTGCAGGATCTAGGCTTCATTACCGATGAGACCTTTGACCTTGCGCTATCTTATCTGAACCAATGTGATCTTCCTGATTTTAACGCAAATAACAGAGAAGTGTTTCGAGTGTTAAGGCAAGGTGGTCGGTTTATCATCGCTAACCTGCACCCTATGCGATCTGCCGTGGGTGGCTGGCAGATGACTCCTGATGGCAAGAAACAACATGTGATACTAGACAACTACTTTGCTGAAGGAGAGCGTCACTGGAAAATGAAGGAGGTCGCGCTAACCAATTTCCATCGATCTTTATCCACTTACATACGTGGATTCCTAGACACTGGCTTTAGCATTGTAGGGATAGTTGAGCCAACCGTCACAGAGGAACACTTGACATTATACCCAGAGCTTGATGACGAACTCCGCGTACCGAACTTCATTATCTACATATTGCGCAAGCCTTGAGATAGACAACCCAAAACACAACAAGCGTATTGACACAGATATAAGAGAGATATGTTTGAACTAGAGCTGTGCCAATCGGGACTTCATTTGATCCCAACAACACAGGCTACGCCAGATTGGAAATTCAACGCCTTAGTCCTTCTTGGTGAATTTAAGAGATAGTGAATTTATACAGTATCGCAAGCCTGTTGGTGGTGGCCCGTCGGTAAAGACATGTCCTAGATGAGCACCACATCTGCTGCACTGCACTTCTGTACGCGTCATAGCATGGCTTGTGTCTGTTTCTTCGTATACATTGGTGGTGGCGACGGGAGCGTAAAAACTAGGCCACCCTGTACCAGAGTCGAATTTTGTGTCGGAACTAAATAGCGGTAAACCACAAGCTACACAATGGTACTCACCTTTGCTGTGATTATTCCAGTAGTCGCCGGTAAATGCTCTTTCAGTTCCTTTCTGTCGTGTAACATAAAACTGTTCGGGTGTCAGTTGTTGTCGCCATTCTTCTTCGCTTTTTACAATTTTTATTGCCGCATTCGCTTGGTAATCTTTCTCATTCGCTTCTGATGAGTTTTTGTCTCGTGTTATATCAGAAGTATTATCCTTCTCCAGAGGAGCCTTCGAGGAGAAAAATGATAGGACTCTTTCACGGCTCCCACTGAATATAAACATGCCAATAATTGTTGCAGAAATAGTGATAATTCCCACCAATATTTTGACTTTCACACTTAAACCTCACTTTCAGATGTGATTATATAATCTTTACTGCCTAGTAACCTTTTACAAATCATGCAGCACTACGTTTCGTTCCTACTGCATACATCAATATTCAATCTACATCTATAGAATACCAACAATGTATTTATTTATTCCGTTAGCTTTCTCAACAACTCAACGATAAACGCCCAGGCCAGAATCATGTTCAGAATAGCGCGTAGCCAAGAAAGGTTCAATGCCTTTAGCGCGTAGCCATTATCTGTATAGTTTAGTGTTGTAGGCTAAAGCAGCCGGATCAGTATTAAGGAAGGCCCTGCGCTGGCTATAGGATTTTCAGCGATAATTCTCTAGATGGCCTTTTTGATGTATATGAAAAATACCAAATATTAGAATATGGTAATGATTCGAGATTATGCCATACACAGCATAATCTCGAATCATTGTTATGAACCAGATAGAGCCTTAATAGAAGTTTCCCAGTAAATGTGGTGTCTAATGTCCAACTTAGGCTAACAGTATACCTATCTTGCTAGCCTCTACCAGATCATTAATGGTAGTTGAAGCGTCTGATGACGTTTCCGACTCAATCTTGTTATCACCGACTTTAACAGCTCCGCCCCCAGTCGTCTTTGTTCCGTCCTGACTGATCTCCACCTTACCGTTGCCATCCAGTTGCATCGTTCCTATTTCAAGATGACCATTACCTTCAACAGTTATACTTTTGCCATCAACCGTCACATTACCGTTAATCGAGTTTGTTCCATCGGTCACTTTACCTGTGATAGTTACCCCATCTTTGTTTATTGTGGCAGTTCCTTCTGCCGCAATAATTGGTATTTGACTTTCTGCTTCCAGACCGATCGATCCTCCTGTGCCTGCAATCTCTTTGCCGATCTCCACACCTATCTTAGTACTTGCGTTAACACTTAACTTGGCATTTAAGGTAATAGAGGGATTGTTAACAACATTCTCCTGAATGATACGCGATACTTCTTTCATATCGCCCCGTTTAATTGCATCTTGAAGTTTTTTCGCGACCTCAGGAGGCAGCTTCTTCATCAATTGATTTACTGAGACAGAAAGCTCCAGTTCTCCATTAACTCCTTGGGCAGTAGTAACTACGCCATTCTGATTCGGCACCAAGATATTACCGCTTACTGTCAACTTGATAACCGATTCATTGCCAATGGGCATCTTATTTTTATCGAGAATGGTAGTATTTTCTAATGAGACTTTAGCCTCCAGCTCTCCACCTGGACCCTTAATTTTGACCCCAGGTACTTTCTCTTCATCTTTTGAGCCAGAGATTTTAGCGCTTGTTGAGACACTGACAGTTACCTTGGTAGTGTCATCATTGGGATCATCCCGATTGGCCCCTTTATCAAACTCTACTTTGCCGCCACCTGATATATTCGCAATGATCTTTGGATCGAGGCCGGTCAATTGCGCAATTTTGGCTTCTGCTTCTACATTGATGCTACCTTCAACTTCCACTGAGATAGTATGCTCATTAACAAATTCGGTGAAATCGGTCTCTTTATCCGAAGGGTTGGCTGAGATCATCGCCATTGTTATCATATCCCGGACATTTCCGCCCAGGATCGCTTTACCAAGCTTAGTAGCCTCACCGGGTTTAGAGAGATCGACCTCCATAGTGATTCTTACTTTACCTTCAATAGATAGATTAGCTCCTGCGCCTTGATCATTTGCTGATGCCGCAGGGCCAGCCGATGCGCTGCCGCCCGCCTCAACCGTTATTTTGATCTTGTTTGAATCTGCTCCCATGCCACGTTCAACTGTAATAGTGCCATTTTCTGAAACACCTAGCTTAGCTACATCAATCCCTAGGCTGGCAGCCTCTTTGGCAGTTAGAGTAACTTTCTCGCCAGGCTTCAGTTTATCAAGTTGAAGAATGTTAAGTACCGCTTTATCAGTTGTTGAAAGATCATCCCGTTTGATTGCGCCAGGAAGTTTGCCATTAGGGTCGAGCGTGCCCAGATCATTAATCCTATTTTCTATGGTTTTTTTAACCTTATCTAGTAGTTCGTTGGCTTTATCGATAAGTTCGCCTGCGGTTTGTCTTCCCCTATTTATGATCTCGTTGGCCGTCTCCATAATAGCGTCTTTAGGATTGCCGGCAATAATATAAGTTGAACTGCCTGGGGATAGAGCCGATGGCCTCTCGTCCGTTTCTTTAGCTGTGCCTAGAGAGATTAATTTAGTGTTGGTGGCTGTTTTGGTTTCCGTTAGTGAATCACTGATATCCCAATCCTTGTTTCCTAAACCGTTAATATTTGATCCCATTATTACTATCTCTCCTTTTTAACTCAAACCATAATATTTCCATAATGTTTATATCTTTAAATACCTAATGGTTCCATTATCTATTGCAGAAATAGCAGCGTGAGTGTTTTTAACTATCCTCAATAAGCTTGTACTTTCAACTACTTCAAAGATCAGCCAGGGAGTACCTCGAATTAGCTCTTTGGTATTATTACTAAGTTCGGTCTGAAGCGGTATTGGCTCAAATGGAGCAAACTCATCTTGTGTTATACGAAGAGTTAGAACGATGCCTGTGTTGTTATCTGCTTCATGCATCTGAGCAGCAGCATTTATAACAAATAATCCTAGTACAGCAATGAATACACCAAATAATTTCTGCATAACAATCCCCATATAAATAGCTAGGCGAAAAAATTTAGCAGATTTTTACTTTTTTTCCAGAACGGAGGTTGATCGCGATGTTCTACTGGCTTATCTGTTCTCTGTTTGCTCACTAAAATCTATGTTGGCGTAGACATCTCTCAACACCAATCGACAACCAATCGATTGTATTATGATGGTAGCATCAAGATCCATCACCCTCTCAGTCAACCATTCATCTTGCTCCTGTCTGAGGTAACGAGTAATCTCCACTTTATCTTGAGCAATGATGAGGTATTCCTGCAATGTAGGGATGCGCCGGTAGAGTCTGAGTTTGAAATCCCGATCAAGCTTTTCAGTAGATTCAGGGGATGTTACTTCTACTAGTACAGTTGGGTTGAGCAGCGTGCTGATACCGCGTACTTTCTCAAACTGAGATTCACCACACGCCACAGTAGTGTCAGGGTAAAAGTAAGGAGGCGCAGTAGCCACATGATTTTTAACAGCCTGGTCACTAGTGAATGCTTCACAATTACCAGTAAGCCGAGACCGCACATGGTAATAGATATTGCCCGATATCCGGTTATGCGCTGGCGAGCCACCACTCATACAGACGATATCACCATCCCAATACTCATAGCGAGCATCGCCAACTTTTTCTAAAGCAAAGTATTCATCTAGTGTGTAAAAGGGTTGTGGTCTAGTTGCCATCGCTCTACTCCTTAGCTCTCATTTTAGCATAGAGCATGCTGGCTAGTGGATCGTAGTTGCGATTGGCTATCTGGCCAAGACGACCAGCTAGATCACACTGATGGGAGATTATACAAGTAGCAAAACATAAGCGAATACTGGTGTTCCGCAACCTGTCGTGAAACGGGAAACGCGGATTAGCTAGCCTCTTTGATAAGCCTTTCTTTGACTTCAGCAGTAAGTTGCTTAGAGTGACCTGAACCTCATTCCTTCATGTCCCGAACTGGTTGTAAGTTTTCAGCATTGAAAGTATCTCCTTGTATTGCTATGGTTTGAGTGTTCAAAGAGCCCAACCCCAACAATACAAGGAGGTTGAGATGAAAAGATCATTACACAATAGAGAATATAGGACAATACCAACAGAATTAAGCGCGGAAGAATTCAATAAATAGATAGATGCGCATAAGAGGTGGAGCTTGTACTTTCAAATCTTATAAGACATAGCCCACCAATGGGGTTGCAATTGCTTGCCGATCCACGGTTGAGCACATAAGTATAGATCATTTTCCTCCTGCCGTCGTTATGGTTCATATAACCAGCTATTAGAACCCGTTCCCATTAAACGTAGAGCAATTGTGGAATAATTGACGAGCCTGGCGTCGGATAGTTCACATGCCTGATAATCCTGGCACTTGAGAATCCTGGCCGCTAACAATTGGACACTAATAGGGTAGTGTTACTATATAGCTATGGAAAGGTGAATGGGATAATGATGAGTGAGCGAGAAATTTGCTAGAATATTTGTTCGTAGAGGATCACTAATAATGGTGTGAGAGAAAACAAGAACTAGTAAAAAGGAACGTAGGAGATAATGAATAAATGCCTGCTATATTGCTGATAATGGTTTGTGCTGCCTTTGCTGCATTCATATTTTGGCAGAATAATGATAAACAGAGAGTTAGGATACTCTATAAAAAGCTTCTGAGAAAAACCATGGGTAATAAAGAGCAAGTGGAAAGATTAATAGAACTAGAGCGCCAGCGTAATCCTACCGCCTCTTTGAGCGTACTAATGCAAAATGCTATTAATCGTTGGGATAGAGATAATCGTTAACCGCTCTTCCAAACCTGATCAAATCTACGCATCCATAATAATGATGCATTTGATCAGTGGATCGGGGACTACCACGTCCACCAGTTTAATTTCAGGGCAGTTGCCTCAAGCAACAGATTAAGCTGCTGTTGAAACTGCCACGCCCCCGCGAAGTTCTTGAACTCCACTAGGCGTGACCTGCCAAGCCCACCGCGCCTGAATACTTACAGGCGTATGGCCTGAGCGAGGCATTTTTAATTTTTCTAAAACACGAACCATACCATTTTGAGCAGCATTCTCATCTCGAATGTGAAGAGTTTTACAATTAGGACAAATCCATTCTCTAATGTCAGGTGCAAGGCCGCCTTTAACTTGATATTGACAGCCTGGAATATGACATGTGCGGGTTGTGCCTCTCTCTTCATATTCAAGATAGACTTTGCCTGATTTTACAGCTACCCACTCTAAGACTTCTTTGAAGCGTCCTATCAAAGAGCGGTTATTGATTGCACGCCTCATAGCAGTAGTAATGCCGACACCTTGTGGCGTGTAATCGCCAATGCCAATCACATCATATTCTTTAGAGAGTTTGTTGGCCAATGTATACAAAAAGGTCTTGGTCTGTTCTCGACGCTCTCGATATGCTTGCTCCAACAATCTATTAAAAAATAACCATCTGCGTGATGCCTTGTAGTGGCGATGTATTGAACCATCTTCACGTTTATACTCAATCAAACGAGATTGTTTCTTACATTTATCTCTTCTACTCTTTAGTAAATCAATCCGTTGATCAAGCGATTTCAACTTAGCTAATATTTCTATCTCTATTGCTCTCCCATCTGTGGCTACTGCATAAGCTAGGTTCTTGTGATTAGGATCTAAAGTGATAATTCTTAATGTTGAGATTTCTTTCTTCTCTATTTCTTTGTTCTCCAATGTAAATACAGCAAAAAACTCTCCTGCTTGTTTAACAATGCGAAGTTGTTTTACTGCTTCTAGATCGCTTGAAGCAAGACTCTCTACTAACTTACATTCAACCGAGAGCCTATGACCTTTTTCATCTACTCCTAATTGTAGTTTTAAGCTTCTCCGAGAAAGTTGATATCCTTTCCATGGCTCGTCATACTGGAGAGAAAACCTTTTCCTCTTCCAACTCCGATATCGTGGCCAATTTACACCCTTACCTTTGCGCTTGCCTTTGCGTGAATTTTGATACTCTCTAATGGAAGATGAAAGCCTTAATGCAGCATTCTTTAATGCAGAGGAATAAACTGTCTTTAGAAATCGATATTGCTTTTTTAACTCAGGTATTTCATCCCTCAGTCCTCTTTGAGAGTAAAGTGTAAGTGCAGTTTGACTATCTAGTGTGGAAATATATTGAGATCTCAGCTTCTCAGCTTCTTCCAAGAGATGGTTATAAAGCCAGTTTGCTATCTTTGATTGAGAATCAAGAATTGATTCTGTAAGAGGATCAACTTCAAGTCTTATCTTACGAACCAAGTTCATTAGCTACCTCTTTCAACTTTTCCATTACCTTCTTATTTTTATGAGAGCGACTTCCATAAAGACGAGCTGAAAAGACTGTAATTATTTCCAGCACGTCCGAAGCTAATTCTTCTTCAAATGAAGCGTCTTGTGAAGCATTGATAATGACGACTTCTGTTCCAAATTGCTCACATAAAGAAAAGATCAGTTCAGAGCCAAATCTGAGCAATCGGTCTTTGTGCGTCAACACCAGTCGTCCTACATTTGCATTACAAATGCGCTTAATAAGCTCCCTCAAGCCACCCTTATGATAATTAAGTCCAGAGCCTAGATCCTGCACTATCTCATAGTTCCAACCATTAGCTGATGCATAAGATTCTAGTAATGCTATTTGTCTGGTTAAATCATCTTTTTGATCGTGGCTTGATACTCTAGCATAACACAGTGTTAGGCTCTTTGATTTTGCCTTGCGTGGTTTTAAACCTCGAAGTTTGGCCAGGTCATAGCGCCTATGTCCATTTGGTGTGCGTTCTACTTCCAACTTCCCGGCGGCTTCCCATCGGCGTAGTGTATCTATCGATACTCCTAATTCCTTTGCTGCTTCTCTTATGCTTACTCTCATCCCTAAATTCTATGCAAAATAAATGGGTTTATCAAGATTTAAGTAGATTTTATTTAACTGTTACTTCCCCCGCTTAGTATTACAATGAAATAGACGAAACCAATTGTCACAGGTTACCTTACAGCTTAGCTTGCTGGTCTATAGATACCACGCTCGACCGAGAGGAGATGCGAATGCGTACTATATATGTTGGAATAATCATCATCCTGATACTCAGTGCCAGCTCTTATGGCCAGGTGCAGAGCCGATCCGTAGTTCTGCCTGAAAGTGCTGCACAGGAACTTACTCAAATATGCTCACGACCTGGGCCACCTGAATTCGAGGCAACCTGGTTGCCCACGGCGGCAGATGTCCAGGTGATGGAAGCACAGCTTTCACAGATCTCTCGGTTGCGCACTAATGGTGGAGTAGTAGGTCTACACATACGGAAACCAGAGAAGTACTTTCGACAATATGTCGGTATTGTTGTGCGAGGACGAAGACTCATCTATATCAATGCTATCTGCGGCGACGAGCTTTCTAAATCTTGGCAAGACAGTCTAGAAATAATATGCGATGGTGGGTGTGACTGGGGTGTAATCTATGACACAGTCACCAAGAAGTTTTCCGATTTGATGATAAATGGAATTGCCTAGTTCTAGGTGGGCAGAAATAAAATAAGGAACATTATTTTCAAAATAGTGTCAAATATGTGTAAATATAGGTTATGCAAATAATTTTCGTTTCTAAAAAGTTATGGCTACTTTTAAAATTAACCTATCATCGTTACCAGAAAGATGTGAGATATGCCACCAGGTAGACTGCTTTGACTCTGTAAGCAATCACTGTTTTAGATGCGCTACAATAGTTATGCGAAAACCTACTGTAATTGACCAAGCTAGAGTTAATTCACAATGGTGGACTTCTATTTATAGAGAGCCTATTAGTCAGGTTTCTCTTGGTAATGTGCTAATTCTATCCCTAATAAGCTCCATTTGTAGTTCAATTATTTCTGAAAGTGTAAAACCACACGCATTGCAAAGAGATTGTGTACCAGACGACTGTTTTTACTTATATCCATTTGACCTAGATTTTGCTATGTTCGAATTTGTTATATTTATTATTTGCTGCTTTATATTTAGTTGGAGCTTTCATTACATTAGAGTCAACTATATCTCTATGGAAGAAGAGAGTTAGCAGAATAGGCATACCTACATATTCTGCACCTGACCTGGGACTTCGTTGTAGAAAAGTAATAAAAGTGTAGAGCGAGGACACGAGGCTGTCCTCGCTGAGCCAATTAGAAGACAAAACGTACACCTAGCTGGAATTGCCGTGCCGATGCTGCATTGCGGAATCGATCTGGTGTGGCAATAAAACGTCCACCATCTGTCGCTGGAAGCGAAAAACTACCATCTAGATTGGGTGGGTAGATACGATTGAGTTCCGTGATATTGACTCGATTGAAAAGGTTGAAGACCTCTAGCGTAAGATTTAACTGATAGCGATCCTGCCAACGCAAAGAGCGTGTCAAGCGCACATCAACATTGGCGAATCCAGGAGCAATACCTGCATTGCGTGCAATACCAGCAGGCCGATCACCAGGAGGATTATCACCATTACGATTTAGATCCACACCTGCCAGTAGATTGAATGGTCTACCACTATTCAATGTAACAATGGTAGAGAGTTGGAAGTCTCGCAATAATATGTTGTCAGTATAATCTAGATCCCATATACCACTGGCTATGAAACGATTGCGCACATCGTTAATGGAAAAGCCACGTTCATTACGCAGATTGTTGGGATCAACAGTCTCCTCTGTCTCAGCTTGGAAATCGACGAAATTATCAAGCGCCTTAGAGAAGGTATAGCTAATCAATCCGCCAAAACGATGTGAGAAGCGGCGAGTAAGAAGAAGACTGAGACCATGATAGTAACTATCACCACCTCCTTCAAAACTGAATATATCTCCCTTATCTGGGAATATACGACCAGTTGGATCTCCCAAGGCAGGATTGACAATAGGATTGATGTTACGGCTAGTCAGTACATGTAGACCACGTACAAGCTGATATGTTGCAGAAATAGTCGTGTCAGAGTTAAGCAGAATATCAACCCCAAAGTTAGCCTGATGCGCATATGAACCTTTGAAATCTGGATCAGGAACAAAGACACGCACAGGAAAGAGTGCATTCTGTAGTTGTGTCGGTACTTGACCCGTTTCTGGGAATTTATGCCCTGGTTGTGCAAAAGCAGATATTAAAGCGCGATTGATCGCCTGACCAGCAGGAGAGCCTGGATCACTCAGGGTAAGCGCTATTGTCTTAGTACGTACCCCATCAACAATGCGAGCCGCAAAGATTGTACCTAGTTGCGATATACCATGAAATATTCCATAAGCAGCATGTATGTTGATGCGATTGTTCTGCCCAGGACTATAGGCAAATGCAATACGCGGACTAAGGTGTGAGCCACTAGAACTAGGAAATGGATCATCTAGTCCCTCACGGTCAAAGCGTACACCCAACTTAACCGTGAAATTCGATTTGACTTTTATATCATCTTGTAGAAAAGCAGAGATGTAGTTGATATTAAGATCATCAAAGGGATCGCCAAAACCCTGTATAAAAGCGCCTGGTAATGGCAACTCTCCTACCGGTCCTAACCCAGGAATGGTGCCGAAGATAAGCGATAGGAAAGACTTCTGTATTGGCGTGCGTAAAGAAGGATCTAAGTTCTGTAATGCGCTTAAGGCTGGCAGTCCTGGAATACCAGTCTCTTTGGCGAAGTCTATTGGCACAAATACTACCAATCCACCATAGATCACCGCCAGTGCCGTGTTCTTTTTCAGGGCACGAGGAAAGTATAGATCTACCCCGGCCTTAATTGATTGTCGGTTAGGTGTGAAAGAGAAAGAGCTAAAGAACTGATAAATGTGTTCCAGACGTGGCTGTGGCAATAATGTCGTACGTCCTACATCAAGTGTGCCCTCATCAGCCAATATAGTTAATGTTGGCCCATGTTGTGGATCTAGTGTATCCACGAGCTGGCTACGACGGGCAAAGAGGAAGCGTGTCTCTGTGAATAGACGTGGTGAGATAATGGCTGTGTTAGAGATTGCAAAAGCATCATCACGCAAGATGCCTACACCACCATTACTACGTGCTCGCAGCCCACCCCAAGGATCTAGGTTTTCATCCACTCCTCGTGAGAAGTTGTAACGTAGCGATAATGTATCACGCGCGCTCAACTGGTGACGAGTTGAGAGCAGCAATGAGTTGTTAAACTGCTCGAAGGGTATATCACCATTCTCTGCGGAAAATCCCTGGCGACGTAGCGCACCAATGGCAAGATCGCTAATGGTGACAAAATTGGTCGCTTCGACCGAGATTCTCTCATAAGAACCAAAAAAGAAGTGTCGATCTTTAACAATCGGGCCGCCTAGCGTAAAACCATACTGATATTGTGAGAAAGGTGGATTAGTACGTGCAAATGCATCACGCGCATTGAGATTATCGTTGCGATTAAAGAGGAAGGCTGTGCCATGTAATTGATTGGTCCCCGAACGTGTAACAATGTTGATACATCCACCTAAGGCGCGCCCAAATTCTGCCGAGAAACTGTTGGAAATAACCTGGAACTCTTGTACAGCATCTTGACTAAAAGTAGAACGCACTGAAGAGGCGCCTGGATCATTATTGTCCAAGCCATCAATGGTAATATTGTTCTGTCGCGGTGTCTGTCCATTGAAGGAGAGTCCACTGGCTGCAGCCGGTCCCTGTGAAGGGAGTACATCAATATTTACTCCTGGTGTGGTAAGTGAAAAATCGAGAAAGTTACGGCGGTTGATTGGTAGACTCTCTATACGTTGCCGATCGATGGTAGTGCTTACTTCTGTTTTGTTGGCCTCAAGCACCGGTGGCGCACTCGTTACTTCTATAATCTCCTCTGTGCTACCAGGTTGTAGCTCTACTACTAATGTCAGGGTTTGTCCTAATGTAAGAGTAACATGACGCACTTGCGGACTGAACCCTTCTGCTTCTACTTTCAGTTCATACTCTCCAGGTGGAAGCAGTGAGAGGAGGAAATTACCTCCTTCACCATTTCTAGTCTCGCGTACTAGTCCTGTTTCGATGCTCTTTATCTGCACATTTGCTGCTGGAATGATGGCGCCGCTAGTATCTTTGACTGTGCCAGTAAGCGCCGCTGTAGTTGCTCCTGCTGACTGCGCTGCTACCTGCGAGCAGCATAGCAACACTAGTAATAAGGAGAAAAGGTATCGACATCGCTGAGCACTTGGATGCCTCATATGGGCCTCACCTCCTGGATGATGTTTTGATAAAACTTTATCTATGCGTCAATCCCGGCCGGGATTGTTGGATAGCAAGTGATGATTGTTGGAACAACGATCGGTAGATCATATCAACCAGCGCATCGATCACTGCACTACGCTGTTTGCGCAAAGGCGACTCGGCACAGTCGATGCCAATGTGATCGACCATCAAAACTACGAGCATACTGACAACTGGGATATCAAAATGGTACGTCAAACCAGCTTTGTTAGCAAGTGTGAGAAGCGTACGTAATTGTGCTTGTGAACGCTCAAATAACCGTTGGTCAATTGCTGCTATACGTGCATTCTTATGTGCCATTGATTGCAGTACACGTGTGATCCAACGATGACGCGCTTTACTGGCGAAATGGTTCTCGATCGCGCGCCTTAGCGCAGGGCGTGGGTCAGGTTCAAAGAGGTCTTGCGGTTGTAGATCGGCAAATATATCTTGGTACTCTTCATCAAGTCGCTCTTCAAGCAGATGTAGTAGCAGTTGCTCTTTATCGGCAAAATAGGCATAAAACGATCCGATTGCGACACCGGCAGTAGCAGCAATCTCATGTGAGGTCACTTCCTCATATCCCTTGTGGGCAAATAGCCTTTCTGCTGCACTTAGTATCTTATCGCGGGTCACACGACTACGCTGTTGCTGTGGCTCTCTTTGTCCTTGTCGCGCATTCTTCTCTTTTTTACTGCTCGTTGGCGACACTGCTGCTCGCTTCGGCATCCTGCTTCCTCCTGGCAATTGACAAACTGACGTACGCGTCATATTATCGGCGCAAAACATGAATATTTCGTCAGATTTTGCGTTGGCCTGTATGATAAGAGAAAGCAGCAAGCGGCGCAAGTATCGGCAGGAGGTGAAAGATGGGAGTAATGACGTCGACAAGCGGTATACGCTCCGGTAGGCGGCGGCTAGGTATGTTAATGCTCACCTTGGTTGGTGTTGGTATTGCACTAGCACTGGCAGCAGCCTTTTGGCCGGTGCGTTCAGATGAAGAGAATGGCTATCGAGGCGGCCTTCCTACACTAGGCGGAGTATTTCGACCTTTCCCCAAGATGGTAACCCGCACAGAGAATCCTGTTACAACAGAGCGTGTAGAATTAGGACAGTTGTTATTCTTTGATCCAATATTATCAGGGAGCAATACGATCTCATGTGCAACCTGTCATCATCCTGATTTTGGCTTTACCGATGGGCGTGCCCTCTCAATGGGTGCAGGTGGACAAGGATTGGGACCAGCTCGCACAGGTGGTGTAATGATACGTCGTGGTGCTCCTACGGTCTGGAATGCAGCCTATAATCATCGTCAATTCTGGGATGGGCGTGCTGCTGATCTTGAAGAACAGGCTCGTGGGCCGATCACTTCGCCTCAAGAGATGAATCAAGATCCAGAGCAACTGGCTGCAGAGTTGCGTGCCATTCCTGAATATAGACGCCGCTTTGATGCGATCTATGGTGGCAACAATGGTGAATCGATCAAGCTAGATACTGTAGTAGCAGCAATCGCAGCCTTTGAACGTACCTTAATAAGTAATAACTCACGCTTCGATCGCTATATTGCTGGGGATGCAACTGCCCTCACAGTATCGGAACGGCGTGGACTTAATCTCTTTAGATCTGGTAAAGCACGTTGCTTTGAATGTCATGGCTTCCCGACATTTGCCAATCCTGACTTCAAAGTCATCGGTGTACCAGAGACAAACGGTTCACAAGGAGATTTAGGGCGTGCTGAAGTAGTAGGAGGTCGTGGCTATGAGCATGCCTTTAAGGTGCCTACACTTCGTAATATTGCTCTTACTGCACCTTATATGCATAATGGCGCATTTGCTACGCTGACAGAAGTGATCGACTTTTATTCTAAGGGCGGTGGCCA
>JBFLVQ010000047.1:0-26712 GCA_040758525.1 Acidobacteriota bacterium | reverse complement strand
TAAAGCTGTAGCAAGCAAGGCTGTTCCAACACACAGCCTGTCGGAGTTACAACGTCAACTCAACACATTATTTGGTTATCCGTTTTTGCGTAGTGGTAGGACAGAGGATCTAGGTTTTACCGGATATGGTCCAGCGATCGACATTTATGAAAACTCAGAGGGTTTTTATCTATCTGCTGATGTGCCTGGGTTCAGTAATGAGAACTTCCAGATCCGTTATGAGAATCGCACTCTCACAATTGCCGGAGAGCGACCACAAGAGGATACAGAGAATATGCGCTATCACCGTAAAGAGAGTTTTGCTGGTCGCTTTGAGCGCTCCTTCTCACTATCGGCGGATATTGATTCAGAAAAGATCACTGCTGAGCTGAAGAATGGGGTATTGACCGTCTTTCTACCCAAACAAGAGGCAGTCAAGCCACGCCAGATCTCAGTAAAAGTCAACTGATAGATCTAATTGTTATTAAGGAGGATGAAAAATATGGCGAACAATATACTTTACAATCCTTATAGGGTGTTTAGTGAGCTACAGCAGCAGATGCAGCGCTATTTTGATGAAGCGGCAAATGCGCCGACAAGTTCGCGCGAAGCTAGCGAGAATTGGAATCCAGTCGTAGACATCTATGAGACTGAAGATGAGTTAGTGCTACTTACAGAACTACCTGGTCTAAATGAGACAGACTTCCAATTAAATCTTGAGAACAATGTCTTGACCATTTATGGGGAACGTAAATTTGGCAATGGCGAGAATCAATACAATATACATCGCCAAGAGCGTCCAGTAGGTAAGTTCCGTCGTAGCTTTACGCTACCAGCCAATATAGACACTAACAATGTAGTGGCAAAGTATTCACAAGGCATTCTACGCACCGCACTGCCTAAGAAGCCAGAAGCAAGGCCAAGGCAGATCCCAGTGGCAGTAAAATAGCCTAACACGGCGCGTCATCGCCGACGCGCCGGTAGGAACTTTGTTAGGAATAATGATTGCGGGTTAGTGAGGGTAATAGTGAGGTAATATGGATATCAATCGCATGACGGAAAAGGCACAGGCTGCTGTGTTGGCGGCGCGCACCGTCGCCACACGTAACGGTAACCAGCAGGTCGATGTCGAACACTTACTGCTTGCATTAGTAGAACAGGAGAACGGATTGATCCCGGCCATTATTGAGAAGGCCGGGATCAACCTAGACACGCTACGTAACCAGCTACAGCGTGAGATTGATCGCTTACCAAAAGTTAGCGGTTCAAGTGGTGGCATTGATCAGATCTACATTACCCAACGCCTCAACAAGCTCTTTGTCATGGCTGAGGATGAAGCGCGTCATCTTAAGGATGAATATATTTCGGTTGAGCATCTTCTCCTCACTATTATTGCTGAGGGGCGTAGTGGTGTGGCCGGACGCATACTTCATGATCTAGGATTGACGCGAGATCGCTTGATGAAAATATTACAAGAGGTACGTGGGCGCCAGCGCGTTACTTCACAGAATCCAGAAGAGACTTATCAAGCCCTTGAGCGTTATGGTCGCGATCTTACCAAGCTGGCTGGACAAGGCAAACTCGACCCAGTGATTGGACGCGACGATGAGATACGGCGTGTGGTACAGGTCTTATCACGTCGTACTAAAAACAATCCTGTCCTAATTGGCGAGCCTGGTGTAGGCAAAACAGCAATTGTCGAGGGTCTGGCGATTCGTATTATTCGTGGTGATGTCCCTGAGAGCCTCAAAGATAAGCGTATTATTGCCCTTGATATGGGCGCGTTAATCGCCGGGGCAAAATATCGTGGCGAATTCGAAGAGCGTTTGAAAGCCGTACTTAAGGAAGTAGCACAATCTCAAGGACAACTTATTCTCTTTATCGATGAGTTGCACACAGTGGTAGGGGCAGGCAAGGCAGAAGGCGCAGTCGATGCTGGTAATATGCTTAAGCCTATGCTTGCCCGTGGCGAGCTTCACTGTATAGGTGCTACTACACTGGATGAGTATCGCAAATATATTGAGAAGGACGCTGCCCTAGAGCGCCGTTTCCAGCCTGTGCTGGTAGATGAGCCTACTGTAGAGGATACTATATCGATACTGCGTGGTCTTAAAGAGCGCTATGAAGTGCATCATGGTATACGTATCAAAGATGCTGCGCTGGTGGCTGCCGCACTACTCTCACACCGCTATATTAGTGACCGCTTCCTGCCTGACAAAGCGATTGATCTAGTTGATGAGGCAGCAGCACGTCTGCGTACCGAGATCGACTCAATGCCACAAGAACTCGACGAGATTCTACGTCGAACTATGCAGCTTGAAATTGAGCGTGAAGGTTTGAAACGAGAGACCGACACGGCCTCGCGCGAGCGTCTACAGAAGCTGGAAAAGGAGTTGGCAGAGCTACGTTCACATGCCGATTCGCTAAAGGCTCAGTGGCAAGCAGAAAAGCAAGCGGTTATGCGACTGCGCAAGCTGCGTGAGGAGATCGAACAGACTAAGATAGAGATAGAGCGCGCAGAACGCAATTATGATCTTAATCGTGCTGCTGAGCTGCGTTACGGTCAACTTACTACCTTAGAGCGTAAGCTCAAGAGTGAAGAAGAACATCTTTCTAAGAAACAGGGGAGTACACGACTAATTAAAGAAGAGGTTGATGAAGAGGATATCGCTACCGTAGTAAGTCGCTGGACACATATCCCGGTTGCCAAGCTGCTACAGGGTGAAGTAGAGAAGTTGTTACATCTTGAGGAGTTGTTGCATAAGCGGGTAATTGGGCAGGACGAGGCCGTAGAGGCTGTTGCTGATGCCGTGATACGTGCGCGTGCAGGATTAAAAGATCCCAACCGCCCGATCGGCTCTTTTATTTTTCTTGGTCCCACCGGTGTTGGTAAAACTGAATTGGCACGTGCATTGGCAGAGTTCCTCTTTGATGATGAGCAAGCAATGGTACGCTTAGATATGAGTGAGTATATGGAGAAGCATTCCGTGGCACGTCTGATCGGCGCACCGCCAGGCTATGTTGGTTATGAAGAGGGTGGCCAGCTCACCGAGGTGATACGTCGCAAGCCTTATTCGGTAATTCTCTTTGATGAGATTGAGAAAGCACATACGGATGTCTTTAACATACTCCTGCAGATCTTGGATGATGGTCGCCTTACTGATGGACAAGGGCGGGTGGTCAACTTTAAGAACACGGTCGTTATCATGACATCGAATATTGGCAGCCAGTTAATACTGACTCAAGATATTAAAGAT
The DNA here is from genome assembly GCA_040758525.1 of Acidobacteriota bacterium. GTDB lineage: Bacteria > Acidobacteriota > Blastocatellia > Chloracidobacteriales > JADJPF01 > JBFLVQ01. Next base: position 23,476 of record JBFLVQ010000047.1, on the reverse strand, counting down.
GAGCGTAGTTACGATCGTATGAAGGAGAATGTGCTAGCTGCCTTACGAAACGCCTTTAAGCCCGAATTCCTTAACCGTGTTGATGAAGTTGTTGTTTTCCATGCACTTACCAGCGAGCACTTGAAACAGATCATCGATATACAACTGGCAAGGTTAGGTCAGCGACTGGTTGAACGTAATATTACTCTCAAACTCACGCCGGCAGCCAAGCAGTTGCTAGTAAATACTGGCTATGATCCAAATTATGGCGCACGACCACTTAAGCGTACAATCCAGCGTGAGATTGAGACTCCCTTGGGACGTGAATTGTTAGGTGGCAAAATCCATGATGGCGAGACAGTACTGGCAGATGTGGTAGGCGATCACTTGGAGTTTATTCCCCAGCCGAGCGAGCGGCAACCAGAGGCTACACACGCTGCCACCTGCTAATTAATGCCGCCAATAAATAGCACAGAGAGACGGGGGTTGCTCTCTGTGCCTTTTTCTACTTAAACCCTGCCGATAGACACTCTCCTCTGCAACAATACGGAAGTGTTTCTAACTAACGGAATGCCCGCCCTTTACTGATAAGTAATAATACCAGCAAAAAATCTCTCAAATAACTCAAAATTATGCCAAGAAAGACTTGTCGCAGATCATCAATGGATGACATAATAGCAAGTTCATCGACAGCAAAAAAATATAGGGTACCAGGGACTCAAGGGACTACTTAGGAGCAGGTTCGCAAAAGTCTTGTAGGGAGAAGAATGTTTTTAACTTTCCTAGCTCAAGCTACTTTTCACACCAGCTCTTAGCTAACTACGCTCATTCAAAGTTATATGTTAACTGAACTTCCATAAATGCATAGCTCTCGTTAGAAGGGGAAACTATTATGAAAATAATGCGATGGCTGCTAATTACTGGCAGTACGGTACTTCTCTGTTTAATATTGATTGGGCAGTTAATGCCTAACACTCCTTTAGTACGTAAGACAGCGGCACAATCTTCAAGTACGGCAAGAATATTCTTTGTTGATATTGGCCAAGGGGCTGGCACGTTGATAGTTTCCCCTACTGGCAAAACGTTGTTAGTTGATGCCGGACCCAATGGCAATGGTACAAACAAGGTCATTCCTTTGCTCAATAACTTGGGTATTGCTAGTGTCGATTTTACTATCGTAACTCACTATCATATCGATCATATCGCAGGTATTACTGAAGTATTGAATGCCAATCGTGTTGCTGGTATGGCCTTTGATAACGGTGATGGTGCCGATGTTGTACCACCCAATCCTGGTGGTACGCGTACAGCTTATCTAAATTATGTAAGCGCCACTCAGCGTCCTGGCGTGACACGCCAAACGATCCAGAATGGTCAGGTAATCGATCTAGGAGGAGGTATGCGTGCCACTTGCCTGGTAGCAGGCGGCCGACTTGGCAGCGGGGGAGTATTGCCAGTTAGTACTCTTGATATTAATAGTCAAAGTATTAGTGTGCTGGTCGAGTACAATAATTTTGATTATCTGGTATCTGGCGATCTTACTGGTGCGGGTAGCACAACAACAGCACGTGGGCCTGATCTAGAATCGTTTGTTGGTCAGCAGGCTGGCGATGTGGATGTTATTCAACTTAACCACCATGGCAGTACCACTTCTAGCAATCAACGGTTGCTGAGCTATGCAAAAGCAGAAGTAGCAGTAGCACAAATAGGTGAAACCAACACCTTTGGTCATCCTAATAGAGAAGTTGTTAATCGTTATCTAAATACTCCTACAACCAATGGCAATACTTTTAATGGTACTGGAGTACCCACTGCTGGCGTGGGGCCAGTCTTTTACCAAACTCAGGCGAGTCCCGTTAATGATCCTAGGGTAACCCAACAAGGTTATTCAGGCGCTGCCTTTGGCAATGGTGGTAGTGGCACATTACTATTAGAGACTGATGGTGTCACTAACTACACCATGAAAAGCTTTGATGATGGTGGTGCGCGCATCTCCCCAACCATACACAATTATCCTGTCGATAGCGCCTCAAGTGGTGTTACGACAGATTTAAATCCTACTGTAGTACCATCGATCAGTCCTGCGGTACCGCTTGCTAGCGACTCGGTAGTAGTCTCTGCGATGGTTAACGATCGTGAGTCGCCTATTAGCAGTGTAATGCTCAATTATAGTCTTAATGGCACACCACAAACGCCTTTAGCTATGACACTGACAGGCGGGCTATATCAGGCTACCATTCCCCCACAACCAAATGGCACACGAGTAGAATATACCGTAACAGGGACGGCAGGTGGACAATCAACCAGTTATAATGATGGTTATTTCTCTGGTACTACCCCAGTGAGCGCATTACAGGCTCTCAATGCCAATGGTGAGCCGCTTTATATAGGTTTTGCTGCCCGCATTGTTACTACTGTGACAGCCAGTACAGGTACCTACAGTACGCAAGGAAATAATGAGGACTATGTACAGGATGCTACTGGAGGTATAAACATCTTCCGTACTGTGCAGCCACCAGGCACACAAGCTATCTTATTAGGACAGACTGTTGAAGTGCGTGGATTGATTGGAATGAATACCGGGCGAACACGTTTGGAAGTAACTCCACCTTTCAACTCACCCACTTCACCTTATGGTATTACTATTATTACTAGCGGTACACCGCCAACCCCCACGATCAGGACAATTGCCCAGCTTAATGCCAATCCAGAAGGTTTTGAAGGGCAGCTTATCTCAATTGCCAATTGTACGGTTGTGAGTGGTAGCATTCCGCCTGCGCCGGCATCCGATGATGGATTCCTTACCATTACTGATGGCAGTGGCAACTTTTCTCTTAAGATCGATAGAGATACCAATATTCCTGGGCTGGCCACTCCTAGCGGTACTTTCACAGTAACTGGCATAATTCAACAGGATGATATATTCCGGCCCTTTACTGACAACTACAATATTGCTCCACGCAGTCGTACAGATCTTGGCGCTGCCGATCCTGGTTCAACATTGATCTCGATTGCTGATGCACGTATTGATGCGGTTGATAATGGTGATGGCACGCCACCACCAGACTTTATTCCTGATCTTCTTACACAGACCGTGAAAGTACGCGGTGTTGTTACATCAATCGATTTCCGTGGTGGTAATGGCATTGAGTATTACATTCAAGATACCACTGGCGGCGTTGATATCTTCAACACTACTGCCAATTTTGGTCCATTTGCTATTGGTGATAATGTCGAAGTGATCGGTTCGGTGAAGCAGTTTAATGGACTAACGGAAATTGATCCTGGCACTACACTCACCAATATTACTCTATTACCGCCTAATACACTGCCACCAGTTACACCACAGTTGATCACGCTTTCTCAAGTCGCCGATGGTGGAGTTGGAGAGGCTGTAGAAGGCCGACTAGTGCGTATTGATAATATCACCATTGTTAGTGGCACCTTCCCACCTACTGGCAATAGTGGCAACGTAACCATATCTGACGGCACAGGTACAGCGATACTACGCGTTGACAGCGACACCAATATTGATGGTACGCCTACACCGACAGGTACTTTTTCGCTGATCGGTTTGGCCAGTCAATTTGATACCTCCTCGCCGTTTGATAGCGGTTATCAGATTTTACCGCGTGCTACTACAGATATTATTCTGGCTACTTCAACCTTTACTGCCACACCTACTACGGTTGACTTTGGTACTGTGACACTTGGTAGCAGTAGTAATTCACCGGTGACTATTACCAATACTGGTACTGGTACAGTAACGCTGACACCACCATTTATCATTACTGGCACAAATGCTAATCAATTTAGTGTCGGCACGCCTGGCACAACTACACTGGCACCGGGCGATTCGACTACTGTAACAACAACCTTCAGTCCTACTGGCTCGGGTCTTAAGACAGCGACACTAACCATTACTAGCAGCAATGCCGGATCAGTTGCTGTGACACTTACTGGTACAGGACAGGCTGCAGCAACATTTACTGCTACACCTACTACAGTTGATTTTGGCACTGTAAATGTTGGTACAAGCACGGGCGCTACTGTTACTCTTATGAATACTGGCAGTGTTGCCGTAACATTCACGCCGCCATTTACCATTACTGGTACAGATGCAAATCAATTTAGTGTTGGTGCGCCTGGCACAACTACGCTCGCGCCTGGTGATTCGACTACCGTAACAACAACCTTTAGTCCTACTACAGGCGGTCTCAAGACAGCAACGCTAACCATCACTAGCAGCAATGCTGGATCGGTCAACGTAACACTTACCGGTATGGGACAAGCAGGAGGAGGAACACCAGTAGTAATAAGCGAATTCCGAGTGCGTGGGCCCAATGGTGGCAATGATGAGTTTGTGGAAATTTACAATAATACAGATAGTCCAATAGATATTAGTGGCTGGAAGATGAAAGGCTCTAACAATGCTGGCACAACCAGTACCCGTGCTACTGTTAATGCTAATACGATGTTGCCAGCACGCGGACACTTCCTGTTTGTAAATACCACTGCGCCTGGCTATAGTGGTGCCGTACCTGGCAATAAGACTTACACTACAGGTATTACTGATGATGGCGGTATTGCGATCACAATGCCTAATGATACTATTGTGGATCAGGTAGGTTTAAGTAATGGTTCTGCCTTCAAAGAAGGGACTCCATTAGCCTCGCTAGGAACACAAAATCTCAATCGTGGTTATGAACGTAAACCTGGTGGCCTATCTGGCAGCACCATGGATACCAATAATAATTCCACTGATTTTCAGTTGATCACACCTAGCGATCCACAAAATCTCGCCAGTCCACCCACTCCTGCACCGGCAACTCCAAGCATACAGTTTAGTGCTGCAACTTATAGTGTAAATGAGACAGGTGGCAGCGCAACAATTACCGTTGTGCGTACCGGCAGCACCAGCAGTACAGTAACAGTTGACTATGCAACCAGCGATGGTACGGCAACGGCTGGCGCTGATTACACTGCTACTACTGGAACACTTAGTTTTGGTAGTGGTGAAACAACTAAGACCTTTAATGTACCGGTTCTTGCTGACCTACTTGCTGAACCAAATGAGACGGTGAATTTAGCGCTTAGCAATCCAACTGGAGGCGCAACACTAGGCACACCTAGCACAGCCGTGCTCACCATTGTTAATGTGGCAGCAGCGGGTACTTTGCAATTCTCTGCTGCTACCTACAGCGTAATGGAGAATGGCGGTAGTGCGACCATTACCGTTAATCGTATCAATGGCAGCGATGGTATCGTGTCGGTCAACTATGCAACCAGCAATGGCACGGCTACGGCTGGCGCTGATTACACTGCTACTTCTGGTACGCTCACCTTCCTAAATGGTGAAACAACTAAGACCTTTAGTGTACCGGTTCTTGCTGACTTTATTGCTGAGCCAGATGAGACAGTGAATCTGTCGCTTAGCAATCCAACTGGAGGCGCAACACTAGGCACACCTAGCACAGCCGTACTCACCATTGTTAATGTGGCAGCGGCGGGTACTTTGCAATTTAGTGCTGCGACCTACAGCGTAATGGAGAATGGCGGCAGTGCGACCATTACCGTCACTCGCACCAATGGTAGTGAAGGTACAGTAACAGTTGACTATGCAACCAGCGATGGTACGGCAACGGCTGGCGCTGATTACACTGCTACTACTGGAACACTTAGTTTTGGTAGTGGTGAAACAACTAAGACCTTTAGTGTACCGGTTCTTGCTGACCTACTTGCTGAACCAAATGAGACGGTGAATTTGGCGCTTAGTAATCCAACTGGAGGCGCAACACTAGGTACACCTAGCACAGCCGTGCTCACCATTGTTAATGTGGCAGCAGCGGGTACTTTGCAATTCTCTGCTGCTACTTATAGTGTAACAGAGGATGGCATTAGTGCGGGCATTACCGTCACTCGCACCAATGGTAGTGAAGGTACAGTAACAGTCAACTATACAACCAGCAATGGCACGGCTACGGCTGGCGCTGATTACACTGCTACTTCTGGTACGCTCACCTTGCTAAATGGTGAGACCCTCAAGAGCTTTAGTATCCCCATTACTGATGATGCCAATGATGAGAATGATGAAACCGTGAATCTGATGTTGAGTAGTCCTACTGGCGGGGCGACTTTGGGTACACCGGCAAGCGCAGTATTGACCATTACAGATAATGACAATCCTGCTGGTCTGGTTATCAGTGATGTTGCACAAGTAGAGTTGAACAGTGGTGCTAGCGCAATGGTATTCACAGTAACGTTGGTGCCTGCTAGTGGTCTTACAGTAACGGTGGACTACACTACCATCAATGGCACCGCTACCAGTGGCAGCGATTACGTAGCTGCGAGTGGTAGGCTTACCTTTACTCCTGGTACGGTTACACAACCGATCACGGTTATGGTCAATTCGGATATCTTTACTGAGATTAACGAGACATTCTTCGTCAACCTTAGCAATGCAGTTAATGCAACGTTAGGTGATTCTCAAGGTGTTGGCACAATAATTAATGATGACTTGTTGGATCACTTCACGATCTATGCTGCTGATGCGAATAATAATCGTATACAGCGTTCGACAGATGATGGCAACACTTGGAGCTTAATAGGTGCTGGCCCAGGCACTGGTCCTGGACAGTTCAATGGTCCACGTGGAGTTACTTCAAACCTGGCAGATACGATCATCTTTGTTGCTGATACCAGAAATAATCGCATTCAACGTTCAACAGATGGCGGTAATAGTTGGCAAGTAATTGCCGGAGCTGGCACCGCCATAGGCAGTGTGAATGGTCCACAAGGAGTGGCTTATGATGAGGCTCGCGATATACTCTATATTGCTGATACCTTAAATAGCCGTATACAGGCGGTAAGTACAGCTTCGGCTACTCCAAGCTTTGCCAGTTTTGCTAGCAGCGGCACAGGGATTGGTCAGGTTCTCCAACCACGTGGTATTGCTGTTGATAATGCTGGTAATGTCTATGTTGCTGATACCCTCAATAATCGTATACAGGTAAATACTGGTGGTACTTGGACTATCTTTGCTGGCGCTACTGCTGGTACACAGGTAGGTAAGGTTAATGGGCCACGCGGTATTTATGTTGATACATTTGGGCATGTGTTGGTCGCAGATACGGCCAATAATCGTATACAGATGCATGATGGTAAGACCTGGTCGGTATTTATGATTGCAGGCACTGTCATAGGTACAGTGAAACTACCAGAAGGTGTTACGGTAACGGCTACTGCCAATGTTATTGTTAGTGACACAGGTAATAATCGTGTTCAACGTAAGCCCCTTGTTGGTACCACGGTTACTATTGTAGGGTCACCAGGTAGTGGTCTAAATCAATTCAATCAACCTGCTGGCGTCCGTTAACAGTAAATCAAGAAATGGCCGTATCCCTGGAAAATTTAGGGATACGGCCACATAATTGTGAAGAATTATTTCTCTTTAATAGGCGCGGCAACGTAAGGCTGGAATAAGTTTCTTAGGATTGGCAAGTCCACGTGGATTAAAGCAAGCACGTACATCAGTCATCACAGCTAGATCATCTTCACTAAAGATTAGCCCCATATAATCGATCTTGTCAGCTCCAACGCCATGCTCACCAGTGATCGAACCGCCTACTTCAACACACAACTTCATTATCTCTTGGCAAGCCGCTTTTACTCTTGCTACCTCATCAGGGTTGCGGCCATCGTAACTGATGTTAGGGTGTAGATTGCCATCGCCAGCATGAAATACATTAGAGATACGTAGGCGATAGTGTTGGGCAATTCGATAGACTTCTGATAACACAGTAGGCAATTTACTACGTGGAATCACCGCGTCCTGTACCATTAGATCAGAGCTGATACGGCCCATTGCACCAAAAGCGCCTTTGCGACCAGCCCAGATCTTCATACGCGCAGCAGCATCATGAGCAATCGTTACAGTACGCGCGCCTTCAGCTAGACAGATAGCACGTATACGTTCAGCTTCAACCTCTAGACCAGCAAGCAGACCATCCAATTCAATAATTACTACTGCTGCTGCATCGGTAGGTAGACCAGCAGCAAAGACAGAAGCCTCGACAGCATTGATTGTCACTGAATCCATCATCTCTAGCGCAGCAGGTAGAAAGCCAGCGGCGATGATTGCTGATACTGCACGGCTGGCTGCGGCTGTACTAGTAAAATCGACTAGCATAGTCTTGACCGCTTCGGGTAAACGCTGCAAACGCACAGTCGCTTCTGTAGCAATACCAAAAGTTCCTTCGGAACCAACAAAGAGTCCTACTAGATCGTATCCAATTGCATCAGTGCCCGCACCACCCAATTCAACAATCTCGCCATCTGGCAAAACAACCTTAAGCCCTAAAATATGGTTGACTGTAGCGCCATATTTTAAACAATGTGGTCCCCCTGCGTTCTCAGCAATATTGCCACCAATTGTGCAGGCAGTTTGGCTGGAAGGATCAGGGGCGTAATAATAGCCTAATGGTTCGACTGCACGAGTAAGATTGATATTGATAATACCAGTCTCTACTACAGCAATACGATCCTCACAGCTAATCTTGAGAATACGATTCATACGTGACATCTCAATAATAACGCCACCTTGATAAGCCAAGGCGCCACCGGAAAGACCAGTACCTGCGCCACGAGCAACAAATGCGACATTATATTCATTGAGCACACCTACAACGCCAGCAACCTGCTCAGTAGATGAGACGATCACTACTGCACTAGGTGCGCTACGATGTGTAGTAAGCGCATCGCATTCGTAGACCAATAACTCAGCCGGCTCGCTAAGCAGATTCTCGCGACCAACAATCTGTCTGAGTGCATTAATAAGCCTACGCGGTTCAGCAACAGACACGGACATAGTGATAGTACTCCTAGGAAGCGTATTTAGGAGTTGTGTTCGATGATCAGTCCTTGACGATATAGATCAACAAGCAAGCGCAGTGCTTCTGTGTCACCACGTAACTGTTCTAGGCAGTCGCCTAGTTTATGACTGCCATCAAAGAGAATCATCAAACGTTCAACTGAGCGGGGAAAATTGGTTGTCTGCAGCGCTTCATTGAACTTGGCTGAGAGTGCTAATCGCACTTCTACATTAGGTAACTGTTCAGTGAGGTAGTATTCCTCATCATATCGCTGCATCATATGTGCAAGGATCTCATTGGTTGTGGAGATAATAGTGCGTGGAATTGCAATTGACTGAGATTGGAAAGTAAAAGTTCCTTCTGTCCAGTTAAGTAAGGTAAAAAGCGCTGGCTCGCCTACCAGGCTAGCATACTGTGCATCATAGACCTCACCATTTTGAAAGATGATCGCCCCCTCGATCTCACCAGTACGTAGACGTAGAATACCGCTCTTACTCTTAGCCTCGCAGAAACGCAGTAGGTCGGCAGGAGTTAACTCGGCAAGGTTGCCAGCTAGTTCTACACGGCCTGCGCCTGCCGAAAGGAACTCATTCTGCAATGACTGTAGCTGGCGTTGCAGCAGTTTTTTAATACGCATAGTAATCTCAGCAACACTGAATGGCTTGACCCAATAGTCTTCTACACCTTTCTGAAAGGCAGCTAATTTCTCCTCTTCCTGTCCGCGTGAAGTGAGACAAACAAAAGGTATCGAGCGGGTCTCCGAATACTCTTGTAGCTTAATAAAGAGTTGACTACCATCCATTTTAGGCATCAGCAGATCAGAGAGGATCAAGTTAGGGCGTAACCTTAATGCCTTGTCGAGCGCCTCCATACCATTGTTGGCAGAGATAACCTGACAGCCTAACTGTTTGATCGCCATAGTGAGAATAAGGCAGATATTGGGATCATCATCTACCACCAATATGCTCATATCGGCAAAGATAACCTGCTCTTCTGGTGATGCTACTACCGTACGAGTGGCAGGATAACCTGGCAATGGTGCGACAGGCTGAGGCGATGCGTTAGGCTGTGTAGACTGATCTTCAATCCAAGTACCACGCGCGCCTTGTGCCCAGTTCTCATCTTTGACGCCGATCATCTCTTTCAACTCTTTACGATAAAGCTCATCCTTATCGCCAAAGGGAGAAAGTGAGTTGATAAAGCCGCGTGCTGCTTCTTTCTGATTGATCGATAGATAGACTTCTACAATTTGGCGACAAGTACGATAAGCCTCTTCGAATTGGCCTTGACCATGGACAATCGATTCAATCTCTTTAAGGATCGAGGCACGACGTTCATTGTCACCCATACGCTCGACTTTGCGATAGTAGGCGAGCGCAAGCTCAGTCTGTTTGGTCTGTTTATAGAGTTCAGCTAGACGCATAAAGCACTGAATGGCATCTTCAGTCATTCCGGCAGTCTGATAGATTGTTCCCAATTGGCGCAATGATTCTGTGTCGTTTGGATTCATCTGCAATGCTTGGCGGAAACGCTCTACTTCTTTGTTGAGCTTTACCTGATCCAAACGGGTATTCATCTGTTGCCATACTTTGTCGAATAGTGCCATCGGTACCTTATCCCTCCGCAGGCGCTGGATACTCTTGATAACTATCGTTGATTTACGTTAAATCGATGTTTTTCAATAATAACGCTCAGCAAGGGGTGGCGTCAACTTAGCCTGCAGTCAGCTATAATCTTACTTGCGTGTGAGTAAGGTTGCTGCTAAAATAGCTGCCTAAATTATCGATAGGTAATCAATAATCGCATGTTCCATAGTCAAAGTCTTGAGGCAACCTCAGTGGTGACTCAGCATCGGTCTTTGTTGAATCCAGATCCTACAACCGCAATTCGATCGTCATAACTGCACGTGCCGCGCGCGGCCGCTCGATCGTGTCGGCCAAGGGGGATAGCAAGCGTACCCCGCACCTTTGATTCTTAGGAGGAGAACCGTCATGTCTGCTTCGGATGGAAGCGTTAAAGAAGGACAAAAAGCCCCCGAACCACAACGGGCGAACCTGCAGGGCGCTAACTTACAGCGTGTCAATCTAAGCAACGCCAAGCTCAACGGGGCAAGCTTTGTGGGCGCGAACCTGAGCGGCGCGACACTAGTGAAAACAGAATTGCAAGGCGCGAACCTGCAGCGCGCCAATCTCTCGAATGCAAACTTAAGCGAGAGCAATTTAAGTGGCGCAAATCTGCAGGAAGTTAATTTCAGCAATGCTACGCTGGCAAAAGCCAACCTCAGCCATGCCAATCTACATAAGGCAGAGTTAATCAACTCTAATCTAAATGAATCAAATCTGACAGATGCTAATCTAATAGAAGCTAACTTAACTGAAGCCAAGCTTGATCAGGTAACCCTACAGTCAGCCAACCTAACCCGCGCCACGCTTGTGAAAGCACAAATGACGCAGACCAACTTCCAGTCTGCCGACCTTTCTCAGGTTAATGCTAATGAAGCTGACTTTGGCGGCGCTGACTTTAGCAAGGCAAACTTAAGCCACTCAAACCTGCTTAAAGCCAACCTCAATTCGGCAATTCTCACCAGTGCCAATTTCACTAAGGCTGTGCTCTCAGAAGCCAATCTACAACAGGCTGCTGCTAATCAAGCGATCTTCAATGAAGCTGATCTTACTAATGTGAATCTTAACGACGCGGATGGCACACGCGCCCATTTTCATATGACAAAGCTGAGCGGCGCCTGGCTACAAAAGGTAAATCTCTGTGAAGCTGTTATGCAATTCGCCGATCTTGTTGAGGCGCATCTTAACGGCGCCAACCTGGAACGCGCTAATATCAGCGAGGCGGGTCTAGAGAAGGCCGATCTAAGTGAGGCTAATCTGAAGGGCGTGAATGCACAGAACGCGAGAATGGCGCATTCCAATGTCTCTAATGCTGATCTTATGGGTGCGAATTTTAGCGGCGCCAACCTTTTTCAAGCAGTACTAGCAAAAGCTAATCTCAGTCAGGTGAACTTTAGTGGCACAACACTGGTACAAGCCGATCTCAGTGATGCGGCACTGCAAGAAGCCAATCTCTCTGGCGCCAATCTCTCAGAAGCCAATCTCTCCGGTGCCGATCTCTCTGGTGCTGATCTGGCCAGCCTTTTTATGGCGCTTAGTGGTGGTATGAATGAACCTACACCTGCCGCTGTGCCAGCACCAGTAGAGAGTCATCCTGTTCCTGATGTAGTTATGCCGCCACCAGAAGAGGCAGTGACTGAGATCTCTGTTCAGGTTACACCGCCTAGTGATGGTTATGGTGCACCAGCGCCAGCAGCAGAAGCAGCTACAGCGCCTGTACCAGCGCCAGAAGAGGCAGCCACAGTAGCAGAGCCGGCAGAAGCTCTATCAGCACCTGTGCCAGCCGTTGCTAGTGCCAGCGCAGAATCGATTGGCACAAGCTCATTGGCTGACTTGCTTGGTCTTAGTGAGGAGATGGAATCATTACCTGAACCAGAGAAGTTGGAGATGCATGCCTCTAAACGTATGATGCCATTACCACCACCTCCTCCTACCGATGATGTGCTAGGGTTAGGTGAAGCAGAGAAGCCGCAACGTATCACACAACCTAGTCCTAAGCCGGTTAAATTGCCACCAGAAACCGAGGAGCGCAAAAAAGCACGTCATACTGCACGAGGGCTGGTTTCACAGATGTTTGCCTCAAATAAGAAATTGGTGCAGGACTCGCTACGCAAAGGCACATTCTATGATTCTCTTAAAGAACAACTGACCAGCGCACGCCGCGAATACGAGCGACAAGTTTCACGCCAGATTCGCGAAGAGTTCGACTACTTTCAACTTGAACTTGATGTGCGTATTCAGGCGTTGAAAAAAGAGTTAAATTAATCTTAAAGACAAGCGGCAGAGAGTAGCGGAGTTCGCTCTGTGCCGCTTGTCTTTTTTATTTATAATTTAAATTATGAATCGTTGGACTGAGAACCTAAAGACCAATGCCGCAGAGAAATTAAATACCGTATGCTGCTTCTGTTCGTGTGGCTGCGGTATGATTGCTTCTGTTAAAAATGGCCAGCTTATCGGTCTAGAGGGTGATCCTCGTCACCCTATCAACCAAGGTGCCCTATGCAGTAAAGGTGCGGCGGCAGCGGAACTGCATCGCTCGCAGGAACGTCTTACCCGTCCCCTATATCGTAAACCTGGGGCAACTAAATGGCAGCCAGTGAGCTGGGATTTTGCGCTTTCGCGTATTGCGGAAAAGCTCAAATATATACGTGACACCCATTGGGAGCAGGAAGAGCTATGTGAGGATGGCCGTGCTATCGAGGTCAATCGTAATGATGCGATCGCTTTTTATGGCTCGGCAGTCTGTACCAATGAAGAGGCTTACTTAGAAAAGAAACTCGCACTGCTACTAGGGACAAGTTATATAGAGCATCAGGCGCGGCTTTGACATAGCCCTACTGTCCCCAGTCTGGGGGCAAGTTTTGGACGTGGCGCTTCTACTAACCATTATGTAGATTTTAAAAATTCGCGCTGCTTCCTAATTGAGGGCAACAACACCGCAGAAAACCATCCCATGGCAATGCCATGGATTATGGAAGCAAAATTACGCGGCGCCAAAGTGATCCACGTCGATCCACGTTTTACACGTACATCGGCGGTAGCTGATATCTATGCTCAAATACGTCCTGGTAGTGATATTGCTTTTCTTGGCGCAATGATCAACTACATTATTAATGAAAGACATTATGACGAACAGTATTTAAAAGATTTTACTAATGCAGCATTTCTAGTTAATCCAGATTATCAATTCACCGATGGACTCTTCTGCGGATTTGATGAAACTCGCCAGAGTTATGATATAAACAGATGGGCCTATCAACTGGATGAGCATGGTCGCCCACATGTAGCAGAGAACTTTACTGACGAGCATACCGTCTTCTCTCATCTAAAAGCCCATTTTGCTGAATACTCTTTTGAGAAAGCCGAGAAGGTAACCGGTATACCGGCTGCTCAGCAGCGTCTTATTGCCCAAACCTTTGTTAACAACCGGCCCGGAGTAATTCTTTATGCGCTTGGTGCTACTCAACATACTTATGGCACCCAGCATATACGCTGTTATCCAATCATTCAGTTACTGCTTGGCAATTTAGGAAAGCCTGGTGGCGGGGTAGCTGCTAATCGTGGTGAGTCGAATGTTCAAGGGGCTACCGATCTAGGAGTGGCTTGGGACAAACTACCTGGTTACTTAACCAGTCCATCCGTAGACACTCCTGATCTAAAGAGTTGGACAGTAAAGAACGGCTCTTTACGAGCAAAGTATTTGATCAATTTCCTTAAAGCGATCTATGGCGATGAAGCACAACCAGAGAATGATTTCTGTTATCAATGGCTGCCAAAACTGAGTTCAAAGATCAACTATTCAGCATTCAAAATGTTTGAAGCAATGGCAGCAGAAAAGATCCGTCTGCTAATTAATATTGGGCAAAATCCTGCCGTTTCTAATGCTAATCATGCAGTTACGTTAAAAGGGCTGGCAAGTCTAGAACTACTCGTGGTAGTTGATATCTTTGAGACCGAGACAGCCTCATTCTGGAAAGATGGTCCTTTCAAAGCTAAAGATGTGCAGACTGAGGTGCTGTTATTACCAGCCGCGTGCTTCCTAGAGAAGTCGGGTTGTATTACCCATAGTGGTCGCTGGTTGCAATGGCGCGACCAATGTGTTGATGCGCCTGGCGAAGCAAAGTCGGATCTATGGATACTCGACCAACTCTTCAAACGAGTACGCACACTTTATGCCAATTCACAAGATCCTAAGGATGCGCCAATATTAAATGCAGTGTGGGATTATGGCGACGAACCAGATTATCTGCGAGTGCTGGAAGAGATCAGTGGTCGAGTGTGGGCTGATCAGGAGTGTTTAGTAGCAGGTGAACAGATTACACTTACTCGTGGCACTCCAGTAGCGAATGTGAGCAGATTACAGATGAATGGCTCAACCAGTTCCGGCTGCTGGTTATATTGTGGCGCAGTAGGTATAGAGGATAGCCAGATAGTTAACTACACGGCTCGACGCGATCCTTCTGATCCTAGTGGATTGGGCTTACATACAGAATGGGCTTGGTCTTGGCCAGCCAATATACGCATACTCTATAATCGAGCTTCTTGTGATCTACAAGGTCAACCACGTGCTGATGTAAAGCCACTAATTTGGTGGGATGAAGCAACCGCGCGTTGGCAGGGTGAAGATATTCCTGATGTTGTAGATCCATTTGCCCCACCAGATACGTCTAGCGGGCGTAATGCTTTTGCTATGTTGGCAGAGGGACGTGCGCGTCTATTTGCTGCGCCTTATGCTGATCTAGATAGCAATACTGGAGAGATACGTGATAAATCGCCTGTATTGGTAGATGGACCACTGCCAGTCTACTATGAACCGATTGAGAGTCCCACAGTTAATATCTACCACCCACGAGTGCAGAACAATCCTGTTGTGAAATATAAGGGCACGCGCCCAGCAACATTAGCAGAGGCTTCTAAAGATTATCCTTATGTGCTCTGTACTGGCTTTATTCATGAAATGTGGGGTGGTGGGGCAATGACTCGTCGTATGCCAAAGTTGGTCGAGTTGATTCCTGAGCCTTTTGTCGAGATGAGTCGGCAATTAGCAGAGCGACTTAAGATAAAACCAGGAGATAGGGTGCGACTTATTACTACACGTGGTGAGGCAGTGGCACGCACAATCGTGACAGGTCGTATTAAGACTCTTACGATCAATGGTAAACCGGTAGAAACGCTTTGGGCGCCTATGCATTGGGGTGCGCTAGGATTAAGCTGTGGCAATGCGATCAATGCCGTGACAATAGATGCACTTGAGCCTAATGTACAGATTGCTGAGAACAAGGCTTGTTTATGCAACGTACAAAAGCTTTAGTTAAGTGTTGAGAGAAAGAAGATTCGATAATGACAGAAAAAAAAGAGCAGTCTTCCCGACCACGCCGACGCTTTCCTAAAATTGCGCCTGGCGCATTTCAACACCCTATGGATCTTAAGGCCCTAGAAACCGTTAAGATGGCCAAGGGTTTTGATCTTTTGATCCGCAAAGTTAATGAATACGGTTTCGAGCGTTATCTATATATCAACAATATTGCTGACAATGTACAAGTAACCCCGCTGCAATGTCCTAGACTCTACAACATGCTGGTAGAAGCCTGTGAGATTCTCGATGTTGAGGTGCCACAGCTCTACATCAATCAAGATCCTACCGTAAATGCCTACACCTTTGGTTCAGAGAAGCCATTTATCGTATTACACTCTGGACTTATTGATCTGATGAGTGAAGATGAACTGTTCACGATCATCACACATGAAGTGGGTCATATCAAGTGCAATCATGTACTCTACAAGATGGTGGCACGTTTTCTACGCACAATTGCTGAGATGTTTCTACCACTTCCTAAAGCGATCTCTATGCTGATCACGGGTCCATTACTAGCAGCCTTCTATGAGTGGGATCGAAAATCAGAACTATCTGCTGATCGCGCTGGTCTGCTTGGTATACAAGATGTCAATATAGTGATCACAACGCTAATGAAATTAGCGGGCGGCTGTAATAAAGTCTACGAACAGTTTGATAAAGATCAATTTCTGCGTCAGGCTGATAGCTATCGCGAACTCGATTCCAGCACACTCAACCAGATTTACAAATTTATGCAAGTGGTCTTCCGTACACATCCCTTCCCAGCACTACGGGCAAGAGAGATCAATCTTTGGGCGCAATCGACGGAATATCTCAACATAATGGATGGTATCTATCAGCGCGAAGATATACAGTTTTATCATGGTCCAGAAGACTACAATTTTGGCGGTTATCGTAGCCCAACACCGCCACCCACAGGTTATTCACCAGGTGGCAGCAGTGTCGGCACAGTCTGCCCCAATTGTGGTATATCGGTAGAAGTCAATGCCTCTTTCTGTCACGTGTGTGGCTCGACACTGATTGGACCTATTGCGATAATTGATAAACCAGGGGCAGGCGAACTACCTCCCAATCAAGCACCACCCAAACAGGATAAGCAAGACAAAACACCACGTTGTAATAACTGTGGTTCAGTACTCAAGCCCTCTGATGATTACTGTCCTAGTTGTGGGCTAAATACACGCCTTAGTTGGTAAAGCAATATGCCGGCAGAACCTTCTCGCGACTGTTATGATGTGATAGTCGTGGGTAGTGGGCCGGCGGGCGCTACGGCTGCGCTGACACTGGCTAAACAGGGTATCAGTGTTCTTATTCTGGAGAAGGCGACATTACCACGTTACAAAACTTGTGGTGGCGGTGTTGTGCATAGGGCTGCCGCGGCGTTGCCTGTTGATATTAGCTCTGCTATTGAACGAGATTGTTATCGTGCAGAGATGCATCTGCTTGATGCCAACCTACATTTTGTCACTCAACGATCCACTCCTATTGTATCGATGTGTATGCGCGACAAACTAGACTTTTCATTAGTCATTGCTGCTCAGGAGATGGGTGCTAAGTTGCAATCAGAATGTGAAGTGTTGGATCTCAAGAGCAGTAATGAAGCTGTTGAACTGAAAACCAGCGCTGGTTTACGACAAGCCCGCTTTGTACTTGCTGCAGATGGGGCAATGAGCCTGGTGGCTCGCAAAGCTGGTTGGCCAGAGACAAGAGATCTAATTCCTGCGCTTGAATATGAAGTCAAAGTCTCTAATGAACTGCTAAATCGATTTGGCGAGAGTGCCAGATTTGATTTTGGAGTTGTTCCCTATGGATATGGTTGGGTCTTTCCTAAAAAGGCGCATCTATCGATTGGTCTACTAAGCATGCAACGTCGTGCGATCAATCTCAACGAAATGTTTATGCAGTATCTTAGGCTGATAGGTATCGATAAGACTGAGAGCCTGGAGCGGCATGGCTTTCTTATTCCTGTACAACCTCGACAGGGCCCCTTTATGCGTGCACGTGTGCTCTTAACAGGGGATGCGGCTGGTTTTGCCGATCCTGTAACTGGCGAAGGAATAACATTCTCAATTCTAAGCGGCCAGTTGGCTGCACGTGCACTATTAGAGGGAAATCTTAATGCTCATCGTATTAGTGAGATCTATCAAAGCGCGCTAGCAAAAACGATATTGCCAGAATTATGGTGGGGGCGACGGTTGGCAAAATTGCTCTATGGTTATCCACGGCTACGTACAAGACTATTCCGTAGATATGGTACAAAATTGAGTGAAGCCGTTACGGACCTGGTTATGGGTAAACTCAGTTATCGCAAAATAATCTTCAATCCACGCAACTATCTAAAACTTTTTAGCGCAGAGGCAAGACTAGACTAATTACCACGACGCGCCAACAGTTGCTTATCGATCTCGGCAATCTTTTCCTGATGAGCGATCCAGTACTCAGGATCCTTCTGTGCATTTAACTCCTCTACGGTTTTACCCTGTTGTTCAACCCAGGTGTAATACTTGAGATTGAACCAGGATTTCTTGACATCGCGTGTACCTTCTTTGATCCAATCAAGCTTGACATTATGAAAGATTGAGACAGCGCGTACAATTGCTTCAGTCTCATCCATCTTGCCATAGGTGTTATTCATCTCTTGCAATACAGAGTGATAGCGATCAAGCGAATCGGTAGCAACTGTGACAACATTCTCGCGGCCACCAAACTCATAATATTTTGCTGCTTTGATTGCCCCAAGCAGATTGCAGATACCTGAGATACCAAACATTTTCGAGAGCGTCTCAACAGTTTCACGCGGTATTTGAAAGCGCTGTTCCAGCACCTTCATACCAATATCTTCACTGAGTAACTGTAACCCCTTCTTACACTCTATATCGTCTATACACATTATTGCATCCATTGCCAGCACATTATGGATCCAGGTGACATGTTTGTCGCCAATACCTTGAATATCATGACCACCATAGCCATTATTGTAGAGCGTAGGACATTGGGTAGGTTCAAGACCAATCGTCTTGGCTTCAGGAAAACGCTGTTTGATACGATCACCGGCAGCGATCGTGCCAGAAGAACCCATAGCTGAGACAAAAGCAGCTACTCTACCATTGCCAGAGCCAGCACGAGCTAGTTCCTCGATCGCTTCAATAATACTGTTACCAGTTATTCCATAATGGAAACGATAATTACCAAACTCCTGAAACTGATTAAGGATCTTGTTGCGTGGACTAGCAGCGGCAAGTTCTTTGGTCTTGTCATAAATCTCCTTCACATTGCTCTCACAACCAGGAGTCTTAATATACTTGGCGCCATAACTAGTGATCTTGTCAAAGCGTTCCTGACTCATCATCTCTGGCAATAGCACGAGGGAATCATAACCTAAGCGCGGACCGACCCAGGCGCCGCCTATTCCATAATTGCCTGTAGAAGGCCAGACCAAGGTATCATGGCCAGGTTCTATCTCGCCTGCCAATTGCTTCTCCATGGCAATTGAGTAGGTCGGTCCTACCTTATGACTGCCAGTGGGAAAATTTTTACCATAAAGTACAATAATATTGGCATCTACACCGGTGAGCGCATTTGGTAGCACAAGATAGTTGACCTTTCCTTGCTCATTTTTCCAGGTGAGATTGTAGAGATTAATAGGATCGAGCGGATCACTCTTTTTTGCTGCCAACGCGCGGGCACGTATATCTGCAGGTATTTTTGCGGGATCTAACATTTCCGCAAAGGTAGGCCCAAAAATCAGCGTAGATTTGCTCATAATAAGGTCTGGAAATCCTTTCACTCGATTTATTGGCAAGAGATTATCACATAGAACCGATTTTCAGGGAAGCGGACTACAGCATAGGTGGGTTATTGCTGGCGCGCAGGACAGAGCGTAGCCACAGGGCAGTTCTGACATAATGGGCGTGGTTTGCATATACGTCGACCATGATAGATAAGCAAGTGTGAAAAATCGATCCAGTCTGCTTTGGGGATCTTCTCTATTAGATCACGCTCAATCTTCTCTGGATTCTCATGCTCGGTAAGACCAAGCCGTTTCGATACACGCCGCACATGTGTATCGACCACTACACCGACAGCAATACCATAGGCATTGCCAAGCACAACATTAGCAGTCTTACGTGCTACTCCAGGGAGCGTGAGCAACTCTGCCATGCTCTCTGGCACATCGCCTCCATATACTTCTAAAATGCGTTGAGCAGTAGCTTGAATATTCTTTGCTTTATTGCGATAAAAGCCTGTGGAATGTATCTCCCGCTCTAGTTCAGGCAAGTGTGCCTGAGCATAATCTGTGACATTGCGATATTTGCGGAACAGTTCTGCGGTTACCAGATTGACACGCTCATCAGTACATTGTGCAGAGAGTATGGTAGCGATCAGTAGCTCAAGCGGGTTAGTATAATTAAGTGAACACTTCGCATCAGGATGACAAGCACGTAGCTGTGCAATTAGTGTGTGTATACGTGTAGAGGCAGATTGTCGCGAGCTTTGTGTATTACCCTTAGCCATGCCCGAAATGGTAACGCGGACGCGTATTAGCCAGCAAGTATTCTTACCTCAGGCTAAGCTGTTCTGTGTGCCAAGATAATAACGGAGCCGGAATTACCCTTGAAAATCTCCTTGATGCGAGCAAATACTATAGATAGTATTCCTTCGGGGGAGACTTACCTGCTCGACTACGAGGCAATAGCATGGAACTTACAGGACATTTGAGCGATTTTCCGCTTACCGATATCCTGCAAATTTTGTCGCTCAGTTGTAAGACCGGCACATTGATTCTGCGCGGTGAGAAAGGGCACCGCGGTATGCTGGTCTTTATTCGTGGTAAGATCGTACAAGCAACGACTGATTCCACTATCTATTCGCTTGGTGAGATCCTGGTTCAAGAAGGTATTATTACAGAGAAAGGTTTAGAAGAGGTACTCTCGCTACAAACACAGATGTCAAAGCCGCGCCTACTCGGCTCGATCCTGGTTGAGAAGGGGGTCGTTGGTCGTGATTACCTCTTACGCGCGATCAAGCAGCAGATCCAAAATTCAATCAATGAGATGCTTAGCTGGAGACGTGGAAACTTTGAGATCAAGCTTAATGCTATCCCTATTGGTCGTGGTATTCCCTATATCACACAAGACTACGTCTATACAGAAGGGCTTAATATTGAAGAGCTATTATTAGAAGCTACTAAGATAATCGATGAGAGCCGTGGTGAGGGCCAGCATGGAGCAATCGATACTCATACAGAGGCTCAACATGCTCCCAATCAGGATAATACTGTTAATATGCTATTGGATCTTGACGATTACTTAGAACCAGCTCATGTCAGCGATGATCTGGATAGCATTACTAGTGCTGAGAGCGCAATGTTGCATCTCAAATATCTGCTGGAAGAGCTAAAACAGCACTCCTTCCAAGGTGAGATCAGCCTTTTAATCATGCGATTAGCCAGTGAGGTATGTAGTCGTGGGGTGCTTTTTTTGGTTAAGGAGAAAGATATTACTGGTCTAGGCCAATTCGGTCTTTCTACCAATGGGATCTCACCTGACCAATGGGTGCGTGGTATTACAATTCCACTTGGTCATCCCTCAATTCTTGATCGTATTGTTACTACCCACAAGACTCAGATCTCCGCAATAGACCCTAGTACTTATGATCTAGAGATCGTAAAGCGGATTGGTGGTGAAGACCTTAACCTTACCGCTTTTGGTATTCCTATGATTATTGAAGGTAAGGTGCGTGTCATTCTATATGGAGATAATTATCCTGGCGATCGTGGTATAGGCAGTCTGGACGAGCTAGAGATTCTCATTAGCCAAGCTGGCTTAATGATGGAGAAACTGCTGTTAGAAAAACGTTTGCAGGAATTGAAGGGTAAATAGCAAGAAGCCGCACGATCGCGATTGACGCTCCCTACCGTTTCGTGTTACTACTTAATCCACCTGGGGTTAGCTCAAGAAGAAAAAATTATTGAGAACGCGGGAACTTTTCTTCAGCATTAGTGTCTAAGCACACTGAAGCGGATCCATAGCGCAATAGCGAACCCAGTTAGATCGAGGCAGCTGGCCAATGATGAGAGCAGGTGAATTAGTTGCGATCGATAACGAGCAATGCGATAACGTCGCGACCGTGGTCTCTTATGAAGATGACCAATTTTTGGCCCGCTTACGTGCTGGCGAACAGGCTGCTTATGAAGAACTGGTGAGCAAGTATCATGGTAGTGTTTACAGTTTAGCACTGCGGTTAACTAATGATCGTGAAGACGCCTATGATATCGCGCAAGAGACCTTTCTTAAGGTATACAACAATATTCATCGTTTCCGTGGCGATTCAGAATTACGAACCTGGATCTATCGTATTACGGTGAATCAAGCTGCTAATCAGCAACGTTGGTGGCGGCGACGACGACGTGATCGTAGTGTTTCCATTGATGCTGCCAATGATGATGAGCAACCGCTTTCACAGAGTCTTGCTTGTAAAGATTTAACCCCAGAACAACGGGCGCTTGCTGCCGAGCAACGCCGTATGATAATGGTTGCGCTGGGACAGGTAAAGTTCGATTTTCGTGTTGCAGTAATTTTGCGTGATATTGAAGGACTCAGCTACGAGGAGATTGCCGATACTCTAGAGGTTTCTGTCGGTACGGTAAAATCACGTATTGCACGCGGCCGCGAGGATCTGCGTCAACAGCTGAAAGGTTCTTTTTAACGCGCCATAGGTGCGCAAATAAGTTTCACTGGCTCTGGTCGCGCCAGCCGTCAACCCGTTCGCCGATGGGTCGGAGTTTTGCTCAGAGTGATCGACGTGCAACGTCAAGGCCAGCAACAGCACTCTGCGCAAGCAGCCGTTGTCCAGAGCCAGTGAATACCAAGGCAAAGAGACACTATGAACTGCTCAACATCGCGTCAACAGGCATCAATATACTTAGACCGCCAGCTTGAGGCGGCGGCCAATCAGGAATTTTTCTATCATATTAATTCCTGTACAGACTGTTTTGAGTATGTTGATGAATTGCGGCAAACTTCGCAGTTACTACAACAACTAGGACCGGCTACTGCTCCTAAATCGTTGCAGGCTGATATTATTAACAATCTTAAAACCGCACGCAGTAGTGAGCCGGTATCTCGCAACTTTTTAGGTTGGTTGCGCAATTTTATACTCTATAAACCACAAAGTATCTCTTATGCAACAGGCTTTGTTGTTACCTGTCTACTCTTTGTTGGGTTACTCTATGGGTTTGATCCGCAATTCCGCTTCCATAGGCAGATCGAGGATCAGTTGGTCAATGTCCTTAACCCGACCAATGAGATCATTCCTGTTAATGAGACCCTGCCTAGTGTACGACCATCAAGCGCGATTGTAGAATTAACGGTACAAGCTTATCAGCAGACTCCTTCCAAAGATCTCTTTGTTGTTGCTGATGTCTCCACAGAAGGTCGCGCTCAACTAGTACAACTAGTTGATGCGCCTGAGAACCCACAACTGGAACGTCATGTCGCAGCAGTGCTTAAGCGAGCCTCCTTCAAGCCAGCAACTCGTTATGGCCGACCGATACATTCCCGTATGCTACTACTTATACAAACGATCGACGTGCGCGGCTAATGCGCACGCCGATCTCTTTATCTGCTAACTCTCCAGTATCTGTCTGC
>JBFLVQ010000046.1:0-27060 GCA_040758525.1 Acidobacteriota bacterium | reverse complement strand
ACATTAGGGAGAGTATAACAGGTGTCACCATCACAAATTGGTAGCTGTTGTTTATTAAGTTCTAACAGAGCCACATTAACATTCGAATTTTTTAATAATTGAAATGCTGTTTGAGCCAATATTCGGCTGCGACTATTTTCATTATAACTACAACTTACGACAAGATAGTTCATATTAACCTTTCGTTAAAGCGGAACATTTTCAGAACTCTACATGATAACGTAGATAAGTTATTGAGCAAGCTAGTTTGGCTCAAGAGAAAATGGCGCAGTAGGAAAAATATCACTACTGCGCCACTTTTCTTAATAGAGTCAAAAAGGTTTTACTTTTTACCCTTTTCAACCACAGCAATATCAATAGGCTGAGCGGTCGCGCCAACGGCTGGATTGTAGTATTCGTATACTCTCGAAGCAAAAGTCTTTGCTTTGATCGGATATTTCGCTCGTAGACGGTATTTGAGCGTCAACACTTGTCGCGCTTGCAAGCCATCAAAATAGAGTATCACCTGTTTAGCTGTCACAGAAAATTTGGTTAAATGGCCTGCCTTTCCTTCTCCCCGCCCAATCAATTGCTGAAAGTCTTCTGACTGTACCTCAAAACCTGGCGGTATCCCTAAGTCCACCATTATCATCTTGGCGCTCTTAGTAAGATTATTGCGAATTGTTACCGTGGCAGTAGCAATATCGTCTTGCGCCAGCCTAGTGCGATCATACTTCAGTTCAATACCGAGTGGTTCAACACGCTGCTGTTGCACAGTTTGTCCCCAAGGTCGGTAGTAGCGTGCGACGATCTGATAGAGCAGACTCCCTTTGCCACGCATACGCAACTCCACCTGATTACGTCCTACCTGTGTATACTGCTTGAGATCTAGTTGATGTAACAGATCATTGTTATCACGTGTGATGTTAAGTTCTCGTACTTGCTGTCCATTGATAATCACACTGATCGTTCCTTCGGTGTCGCCAGCCGATCCTTTCTGTTGTGATAGTAAGAAGGCTTTTAACGCTAGAATAGTAGCTTGAGTAGACTGCCAGTTACCATAAGCGTCTTTCTTCTCAGTTAGATATTGTAATGCCTTGCTTGCCATTGTAGAGGCACGTCCCCATTTAATAAGTGCTTGTGCTGCTAGCGCTGTTGTCTCGATCTCAGCCATATCACCATAGGCATGTGTAGGTGTCTGGTTTGATATTGACCAGAAGGCGGTCTTGTCGCGTTCTGTAGCTTTGTTTATCAGTGTACCCATCACACGTTCAGTCCAGGCTGGATCTTGCTGATAATCAGCGGCAAAATTGGCGAGAATGGCAAGAGTGTAAGCATCTTCCTGTCCATTGACCTGTTGTTGGATAAACTGCTTAGCGCGCTCGATAGCTTCGCCACGATAGCCACTATAAGCAAGCGCCCAACCTAGGTAAGCGGCGATTCTTACACGATCATTATGGAAGTTGTTGGTTGTGCCTTCATCAATGAATTGAGTATCAGGTTGCCAACTACCATCCGCTTGTTGTTGCTGTGCCAACCAGGTCTGTGTACGTTGAATGAGGCGTGGATCTACTTCATGGACTTTGGACATATCAAAGAATTCCATCAGTCCATAAGCAGTAAGGATCTTATTGGCAGGCGCTTGTCCAAACCAGGAGAAACCACCACCAGGCACTTCAAATGTCACTAGACGTTGATAGCCGAGTGAAATGAAGCCTTCCGCTTTAGCCTGGATCTCTGGAGTAATACGCTTAGTGGTCTTCATATAGTCTAGCACTAATATATTGGGATAAGTGGCAGAAGAGGACTGTTCAAAGCATCCATTCGGCATACGTAGAATCGAATCGAGCCCCTCAACTACTTGTGAGAGTGGACCAGGATAGAACTTGACCAGAATTTTGCTAGCGTCGGTGATAGCATCAGCAGGAATGGTCAGTTCCTTGCTGGCACTACTCTCCAGCCGATCATTAACAGTAATGTTTTGTTGTTCACCATTGGGTAGAACTTCAATTTGACGGGCAATTGCATCACCATTAGCGGCAGAGTTACGAGATGTCAGGCGTGCTGAGACCGTGAGCTTATGAGTACCAATTCGAGCCGCACGAATGCGGTAAGAGATTGCGCTAACTTCACCAGCAGCAATGTTGATACGTTTGATCGGCTGATCATCAACAAGCGAGAACCATTCATCGGATTGTAAGGAGAGTTCGACCTCTTGAGCATCAGAAAGATAGTTGTAGATAGCAACAGGAATAGTAGCAGTATCATCTTGAGTAAGTGAGACAGGTAGATCTAGGTCGATAAAGAAATCTTGAAAGACACGAATACCAGCGGTAGCAGAGCCGAGCGCACCGGCTTTAGTAGAGGCGAACATAGAGAGCCGCCAAGTAGTGATCGAATCAGCCAGTGGGATACGCAATAACGCACGGCCCTGTTGGTCAGTGACGATCTTGGGGTTTACATAGAGTGTTTCAGGAAAATATGATCGTACACGCGTGCCTTCACTACCTTGATCATCTTGTCCAGATGCGCCAGTTGTCGATTTCTCCTCTTCTTGTACAGATAGATCGCGGCCTTCTTTATCTGCGCGTTTGTTTCTAGGTGCATCTAGTGATGGTTTTGGTGCTGCTTGTGCCATTACAGGCGCCATTTCTGCTTTTGCTACATCACCAAGGTTAAACTCTGCTCGACGTCTTACTCTCATTTGTTTCTCATAGGAATAGAACTCTAGTTTCATTATTGCGCCAGCATGGCTCTCTTCCAGTGCGACTTCAACAAATGCTTGATCACGTGGAGTCAACTCTATCCAACGATGTGTGGTGGTGTAGTATCCTGAGGCTTCAATAGTAATTTCATAGCTACCGGCTGCAAGTGCATCAAACTGAAATACCCCTTGCTGATTGGTGCGTACAGTGAAGCCTTTCTTGCTACTCTTTGACCTTACTTTGACAATGGCATTGGCAAGCGGCTGATTGTTTGTTTTCGAAACATGGCCAGCAATCCGTGCATAATTGGTATTTGCACCCACACCATTATTTATTATCACCTTACCATTGAAAGGCTTCTGTGTCTGTTGGGTAGCTGGTAAGCGAGTCTTAGTTCCTGAGATCTGATGATAGATCTTCTGATTGGCATCACCAGGTATATCGATGATTGCGGTGTAATAGGCTTGATCACCATTTACCTGACCTTCGAATTTAATCTGGTGTCCCCAAGGGTCAACGCTATCGCTATGGGTAACATAACCAGCTTCGACGGCTTTAATTAAATCTCTGTTTAGATCACTAAATTCTGCACGTGAATTGGTGTAGTACTGATTCAAGCCTTTTACAGCTCTTTCAAGCTTGGTAGAAGATAATTGAGTGTACTTCTGGTAGTATTCGTTCTCTTTAGTTTTTAGGCTGTCTTGTCCATAATTACCACGTAGTGTATAAGCATTGACTTCACTAGCAGCAGCCAGTAACACTTGCGCGGCACGCTGGCGGTGCTGCTGTGCTTCTTGATCTTCTTGTACAACAGGCAAGATATCTGCTGCTCCTACTGAATGTATTTCGTACCTTGGCTTTAATAGTTCCTGCTCCAAATAGAAGAATACTTTTTCAAATCCTGGTTGTTTCTCACTCAATGCAAACACGGCTTCATCTACTACCTGTACATCCAGTACCGCCTGCTTAGGCTGTCCAAATTTATCCTTTACACTTAGGTTTACTTGCGCTTCTTCTCCAGGACGGTAACTTTCATGAGTAACGGCTGCCTCTACTTGTAAGTCATCGGCTGGATCTATAAAGACTATTCGTCGGTCGCTAATTGGATCGGCATTACGTCCAAATACATAAGCGCGTACTTCTATTGTCCCAAATAGATCTGGACTCAAATCTAGCGCCATTTTGGCTCGCCCTTTCTCTAGATCAAGCGCTTTAGTAAGAATGGTCTGGCGATCCTTGATCACATCTATATATATGGCTCCTTTTGTCTTTGTTGAGATCGCAGTGATCTCCATACTCTCACCTACTCGATAGAGCGCTCGGTCTGTACGTAGTATCAAGCTCTCGTCGCCTGCTGCTCGTTTCTTTAGCGCTACATTGGCGATACCAATACGTCCCTGTTCATCCTCAGCTCGTAACTGTAGTGAGCTAGTAGCTGTGCCATCTAATTCAATGGTGACAATACCATCCTTGTCTGTGGTGAGTAGAGCTGGTTGAATATTCCCACTAATGCGGGTACGTGCGGGTGTACCATCTGGATAAGCGGTTAACAAGTAGACCTTATTACTAAGACGTGATACTACCTCACCACTCTCTGGTATGGCAGTAATCAGGATAGGATTGCTTGCTACTAAGAGATTCTCAGCGCGTGTTTCGCTGTGATTAGCACTATCGGTCACTTCTACTTGTAGTGCGATGGGCGCTGCCCCTTGTTCAAAGCTACGTCCGGCAAATGCCGTAGGTAGTTTCAAAGCAAAATTGTATTGGCCGGTATCATCGGTGAAAGCCTCTGCTTTTCCGATCTCAACAGTTTCAACATCAAAAGTCATTAACTTAATATTGACGTGACCTTTGCTGATCGGTTTACCAAACAGGTATTTGGCACTAATTTGACCGCTTACCGTCTCGCCAGGAGAGTAATATTTCTTCTGCTGACGTTCGTCTTCACCACCCTTAAGTTTAATATCAATTTTAAACTTAGGTAGCACATAACGATCTACTGTGAAGCTCTTTTCTTGTACATTGGCTTGTGAAGAACCGGCTTCGCCTAAGATCGCTCTAAGCTTGAAAGTCCCCATATTGACCTCTTCAGCCAATTGGAATTGTGTTGAGGCAACACCAAACTCGTCTGTAGTAGTACGAGATTTAAATACCTTGTTACCCTTAGCATCCTCTATTTCAAATGTGAGAGGTTGATTGGCAACAGCGCGACGTGAAAAGCGATCCAGCGCCAGACTACGAATATAGATAAGGTGACCAGGTTGATAGATAGGCTTATCGGTAGTAAGAAGGATATTTTCACGTCTTACAATATTGACAGGTTGAACAAGTTGTTGAGTGCCTAGTGGTGTTGAGAGCTTAAGTTTGAGTTCTGCTTGACCAGCAAAATCATTAGGTGCTTGTAGGCGTGGTTCAACAGTACCTCGTTCATCGAGTTGTGTACGCAAGGATTGGGAATTACGACCAGGGATCTGCAGATCGATTTGTAGGTTGCCAGTGATAGGGTCACCAGAACGGCCATCAACGGCAATGATTCGTAGAGAGTTGGGAGCACCAGCAGCAAAATCTTGTTGGCCTAATACTCGCAATACCGGATAGCGTAGCAGTTCACCAATTGGATGAATAGTTGCGTTTGCACTGTTATTGCTATTTTGAGAGATAAAGCGATAGCGCAGTCTATACCAGACTAGATCTTCACGTTTCACTTCAGCAGGCATAATCAATTTAGCGCGCCAAGCATGGGCAGAGCGTGCATTATCTGAGAGCAGTTGACGAGCAACTACACGATCTTCAGCATCGATGATTTCCACTGCTAGCGTGCTGCTTTGCGCTGGCACAGCCGATTCGTAAGGTATTGTTACATGTAGTTGATTGTCTATCTGAATTGCTGTTAGGTCAGTAAACTCAACAGCAGCATCGGTGGCACGATGCGTAGTAAGGGAGTAGATGGTCACAATAGTTGCAATAAGAGAGAGAAGAATAAAAAGACGAAGAAATTTATGGAGCATGATGGCCTCCCGAAAGCGCATAGAGCGCAAATTATCTACGCGAAAGTCGCGTTAAATGATGAACGTGAGCTAGCATCAGTCTTGCATCAATTTTCCTTTCACAAAAGATAATTTGCTATCTAAACAGGCAGCTTTTTAACCTAGGAATGCAAATATAGGTATGTTAACATCGAAAAATAATATGCTTGCAAGTGGCCAGTGACTAGTAGCAGGTGACAGATAGAAGATAGATTTTTGTCTCCTGGCACTAGTCACTGGTCGCTTTATTAGCATCTAATATTTTAGCCCCGTTTCTTCCGTGAGGACGTTGCCGAATCGATTCTTAAGACGCACAGGCATGGAGTTAATTTTATGGATAAGTTCCGAATGATTGGCGGCTCACGTTTAGAAGGAAGAATCAATATCAGTGGTGCAAAAAACTCTGCCCTCCCCTGTATGGCAGCAGCATTGCTCACTGATGAACTAGTAGTGTTACATAATCTTCCTTATGTGCGCGATATTATTACGATGCGGCGATTGCTTGAAGATGTGGGTTGTATGGTTCTGATGCCAGAGCGCAATACGCTAAAGATCAATGCTGCCCGTATTGAAACCTTCGAAGCACCTTATGAACTAGTCAAGACAATGCGTGCTTCGGTGCTAGCACTTGGTCCATTAGTAGCCCGTTTTGGGCAAGCGCAGGTCTCGCTGCCAGGAGGTTGTGCAATTGGCCAGCGCCCTATTGATCTACATCTAGCTGGGTTGGAGAAGTTGGGGGCACGTATTGAATTGGTAGGGGGGAATGTTGTAGCACGAGCTGAACGATTGCGTGGCAGTAGGATTGTCTTTGACAAGGTGACAGTAACTGGCACAGAGAATCTAATGATGGCAGCGGTGCTTGCCGAAGGTATCACAATACTTGAAAATGCTGCTTGTGAGCCAGAAGTGATTGATCTGGCAGTACTGCTAAACCGTATGGGTGCACGTATTACTGGCGCAGGCACACCACAAATACGTATTGAGGGTGTTACTAAACTGCGTGGCGCTGAGCATACGATTATCCCTGATCGTATTGAGACAGGCACTTTTCTAGTAGCGGCGGCGATTACCCATGGCGCACTGGAGATTACTGACTGTAATCCTGATCATCTAGTCGCCGTGATCAACAAATTACAAGAAGCAGGTGTAGGGATTGAGCGGCTCAGTGATGTCACATTACGTGTAGAGGGTAATAATCACCTTCAGAGTCGTAATGTTACTACACAACCTTTTCCTGATTTTCCTACTGATATGCAGGCACAATATCTTACCCTGATGACCCAAGCTGAGGGTTGTGCGGTGATTACTGAGACGATCTTTGAGAACCGTTTCATGCATGCAAGCGAGTTGATGCGTATGGGTGCCAGTATTATCATACGTGGTAATCAAGCGACGATTACCGGTAAACGCTCCCTTACTGGTGCCAAAGTACTTGCTTCAGATTTACGTGCCAGTGCCTCACTAGTGTTAGCAGCGCTTGTTGCCGAGGGTGAGACAATTATTGATCGTGTCTATCATATTGATCGTGGTTATGACAAAATTGAGGAGAAACTGCGTAGCCTAGGAGCATCAATCGAGCGTTTCCGTGAATAACCCTAGCGCAGACGCGTTTCCCTGTTAGCGCGACCGCGTTACAATAAAAGCGGTATAGTTGTAGGCTAATACGCGACTGCGACGGGCGACGGGTGAGGAGTGACGAGCGTAGTCAATAGGTCGCTCGTTAATCGTTACCTGCCGCCCGCCGCTTCTCAGCGGCCTTACGTGATGATTAGTTGTTCTTGAGGTACTTGTTGAAATATGGGAAAAGAGGAAAAAATGTCTGATAATTGTGTTTTTTGCCAAATTGCCGCTGGCGATCAGCCCGCTAAAATAGTTTTTCAGGACGATCGGTGCTTGGCTCTACATGATGTCAATCCACAGGCGCCCAAACATATTCTTGTGATTCCACGCGAACACATGGACTCACTTAACGACGCCACACGTAATGATGAGGTGCTGCTAGGCTATCTGCTACGTGTTGCCGCCCGCGTCGCCAATCAATTAGGCATTGCTGAAGACGGTTTCCGTGTGGTGATCAACACTGGTCGCAGTGCTGGTCAGAGTGTTGATCACTTGCATGTACATGTGTTAGGCGGGCGTACATTGGGATGGCCGCCAGGATAATGGCTGGGCCCGCGCCCAGTCATTATCTGGCCGCGCCTGACCCCTACTCGTCTATGATTATCTTTTCGATGATATCCCCGCGTACGATCTTATCGACTACGTCCATACCTTCGATCACCTGGCCGAAAACTGTATAACCGCCATCAAGATGGGGTTGTGGTGAATGACAGATAAAGAATTGACTACCACCAGTGTCTTTGCCGGAGAGCGCCATACCAACTGTGCCTCGTAAATAGGGGCGTAAATTTACTTCACAACGTATTTGATAACCTGGTCCACCATTACCATCACCACGTGGATCGCCACCTTGAATAACAAAGTTAGGCACGACCCTATGGAAACTGAGATTATTAAAGAAACCTTTGCGTGCCAGTGTGATGAAGTTATAGACCGTTATAGGAGCTTCTTCCCAGAGTAGATCCATACGGATTGTGCCTTTGGAGGTAAGGATTTGAGCGGTTTGACGCTTGGGATTGTTGAGCTGATCAGCTATCTCTTTATAAGTATTACGGTCTTTATCCGTTTGTACTGAGCCTATACTAGTTTCGAAATTGCCAGCACCAAGCATACGTAGTAGATCAGCAGCATGTCGCCGTACCAAATAGTCATTATCCTTAAGCGCGCTAAGCAGTATTGTATTAGCCTGTGGTCGTGAGAATTTCTTAAGTGCAGAAAGAAGCTCTAGTTTAGCATCATTCATGGTATCGCCTGCTGTTTTTGCATAGGCATTGCTGAGTGCTGTGAAATCTTCTTCACTCTTGCTCTCGCTAAGTAGATCGGCAGCAGTAGCACGCACAATCACATCATCGGATCGACTCAGGTAGTCGCGTAGAATCATAGATAGATTAGGGTGTTTAACCTTAGCAAGCGCACGTAGAACTTCAGGTACAGCACGTGGGTCGAGTGCGCCAATGCGTGTACCAGCAAGCAGTTCATTGAGTGTTTTAATTGCACGCTCACCACCTAACTCTGCTAAGCCATTAGCAAAGTTTGCCGCAGCTTGCCAATCTCCTGTCTTAAGATCTTTTGCGGTTTCAAAATTGAAGAATGCTTCAACACCAAAATGAGCAATGGCAATTTCCGTCTCGACATGGGCGCCTATTCTGCCACCAGGCTGTGTACGTAGTGACTTAAGTAGTGGCAAGGCACTAGTGTCCTTAAGCTGGCCGAGTGCAGTGGCAATTAGCAGCAGACGATTCAATTCTGAATTATATGGCTCTTTACTTGCCTGATAGTTTGCTAATAATTTCTCTCCTAGTGCAATAAGAGGAGCTACTGCACGCTTGTCCTCAAGAGCACCTAGTACACGAATCACATTAACCTGTACCTGCTCATTACTATCATTGAGCAGAGCAATAAGCGGTTCAGTTGCATCAAGACTCTTTGCCGCACCAAGCACACGTGTGGCGGTAGCGCGCACCAGTGGACTCTGATCTTTGAGTGCTGCAATAGCAGCTTGATTTGATCCTGGGGTTGCTTTACCAGGGTTGGCTGCCAGTGTACGAGCCAGGCTATTGGCAGCGGTAAAGCGGATTTGTGGATTAGGTGAGGTGAGTTGAGCGGCAATCGCATCGATTGCGCTTGGATTATGTATACGCATTAGCGCTGTAAGCGTTAAGTTGATCAGTTGATCTTCACCAGGCTTTAGTTGCGCATTGGCAGGCTTAGGCAATATTCCAATTAAGATATTGTTAATACGTTCGGCGGCTTCAGCAGTAAGCTGATCGGCATTATTGGCTAGACCAACAATCTTGCCAAGTGCCTCGGCAGCACGAGCACGCACCTCCATAGTCTCACCAGTATTGAGTAGTGCTGAGATGAGTGCTTTGGTAGCACGTACATCCTCTAGTTCACCTAGTGCAAAGGCAGCATATTCACGCACCTTTGGATTAGCATCATCGGTAACACTCTCGCTAAGGCGCATAGTAGCCGACTTGTCGCCAATACGACCTAGGGTAAGCGCAGCACGCCGACGTACACCTGCATGGGTAGTATCTAAGAAGCTCAATAGCTCCTTCTCTACAATACGCTGATCTTCCCATTTCAGCATACGCAGGTAGAGTTGTTGGGCAGAGTTGTCGCGATGTAGTAGCGGTGTCTGCGTACTCTTCTTCAAGTCTTTTTGATCGACGGGCGCCTGTGAAAAGATCCCTGGCGCATACATAAGCAGTAGAAGCAGGCAAAGTATAGAGCGTTTTTTCATGATTCAATTTTGGTACGGTAAATATTTATTGGCGCGGAAGGCGCATCGCCCTAATTGTCGCGCGATTCTGCAGTACTGACAAGTCGGTCGCGTATTATCTAACAGCAGCGAGCACTTGACACATATA
The DNA here is from genome assembly GCA_040758525.1 of Acidobacteriota bacterium. Lineage (GTDB taxonomy): Bacteria > Acidobacteriota > Blastocatellia > Chloracidobacteriales > JADJPF01 > JBFLVQ01. The sequence goes on along the minus strand of JBFLVQ010000046.1, from coordinate 16,857 downwards.
GGCGAGCTTCGTTAAATTCTAATTTTCGCTAAACTCTGGCGCATTGGTGTAGTTGGTTAACACGCGGCCCTCTCAAGGCCGAGACCACGGGTTCGAGTCCCGTATGCGCTATTGAACTGGGCAGCCTCAACGGTTGCCCTTTTATTATTTTCTCGCCACTTTCTGATATCTCGTCTAGCAAAGATCAAAGCAGACTGGGCGTATTAACCAGCGTGGGTTGTCAGTTGTCTATACTCTCTTGTAACATTACGCTTTGTTCAAATCGGCAAAAAGTGCTCTGTTGAAGTGAGGAAAAGACTATGCGAATTGGCTTAGCGATCAAATCTTTTTTTGCCATCTTGACTACCGGTACATTGAGTAACGAACTATTAACACAGCTCAATCTACGTCCTGCCCAATTGCCTAGTGAAGAGAAGCGCGAAATCGCGCCTACGAAAAGTAAAGAGCAAGAGGCACGTGAACGTGAAGAGGAGGCGCAAGCACGTGCCATACAGTTACTATCACTCTTTCAGCGTGATGCTCGCTTAATAGATTTCCTACGTGAAGACATTAGACCTTATCAGGATGCACAAGTAGGCGCTGCTGTACGTAGCCTGCACGAGAGTTGCCAACAGGTGCTTGATCGTTATATACAACTTGAGCCAATTATCAGCTCGCCGGAAGGCGAGACCGTAACAGTGCCAGATGGTTTTGATCCTGCTAATATCAAATTGATAGGAAATGTCACTGGCAAACCACCACTGAAAGGCACATTGCGTCATCATGGTTGGCGTGCTAGTAAAGTAGAATTGCCGGCCTTGCCGGAAAATCGCCTTATTGTTGCGCCTGCGGAAGTGGAAATACCTTAAAGAGTTTTACAAGTATTTAGTTATATGTCTAACACCAAGCTACAAGCCACTGTCTGCCAAGTGATCAAACCACCGCAGATGGTGACTTGGAAATATACTGAAGATGGTGAGTTCATCTGTTGCCTTTCCGCAGATCGTTGTCGCACACGTGATCGTCGTGGCAACTTTACTGCATTGCCTGTCGATTGTCCTGCACCTTGGGATGAAGATGACCGCGTCGAACTCGACAGTGGTCTACCACTCAGTGCTGTACATAAAGGTTAGTTGGCCAATAGATCATACTCCTGGTCTTATCGTATGGGGAAAAGCCTTCTCGACAAACCCCTCTTCTTCTTGTTGTGCTGCCAGTTTACTACGAAAACGTACATGCCGCAGACGTGTGATCTCTACTAATGGACTCCAGACTGTATGAATCAAACGATGTTTAATAAGAAATTCCCATAATGGATTAGCACGTTTGTAGAGCAGCGACATTGCTAAATAAGGAAGAACAGCAGCCTGTTGTGTAGGTCTACGTGCCCATATAGAGCGTAAAGAGAAGAGGTTTTTATACATCCAGGCATAACCTGCTTCCAATTCTTGCGGACTCATATGTTTGGGCTGGAAGACAGCATGTGCAGTATCATAGAGATTCCAATCACGATGCAGTATACGCCCTTCCTGTTCTAGCCGTCTAAACAACGGTGTATTTGGATAGGGAGTCATAATATGGAAGGTGGCACATTCCAGGCGTTGTTTCTCTACCCAAGCTACTGTACGTTCAAATACATCTGGTCTGTCTGCGTCAAAGCCGACGACAAAACTGCCATTAACTTGAATACCATTACGATGGAATATCTCTACACGACGAGCATAATCTTCAGCTTTAGGACTATGTTTGCCGGCTGCTTGTAGATTCTCATCATTCAATGTCTCAAAACCTACAAAAACTCCTGTACAGCCAGCCAACGCCATCTCACGTACTAATGATGGCTCATCAGTGATATCTAAAGTAACGGCAGCACTCCAGATCTTTTTAAGCTCTGCTAGTGCTCGACAAAGCTGACGCAAATAACTGCGGCTAGAACCAAGATTATTGTCAATAAATACCCCATATGGCGCACCAGTAGCACGAAACTCTTCGGCCACCTGTTCTACCTTACGCATCTGATAACGTATGCGCATATCTCCAGTAGCAAGGTAACAGAAATCACAACGATTGTGACAACCCTGTGTAGCAATAAGACTGGCATTTGTAAGGAAACCCCAAGAGGGTAGAATAGTACGATTGGGTGCCGGATCTGCTGCGTAATTAGTATATTCAGCATAATAGCGAGGTTTAAGCCGGTTCTTCTCAATATCCCGCAAAATCTCTGGCCATAGCGGTACACCATTGCCAATTGCAATCGCATCAGCATGAGCCGCAACCTCATCAGGACAGGAGAGCGTATGTAGACCGCCTAAAATTACTGTACTGCCATGCGCTCTATACCAGTCAGATAGTTGGTAGGCACGCTGGGCAAAGGTAAGATGTACAGTAATACCAACCACCTGTGGTAATGGCTCAATCGGAGGAGGCCCTTGTAACAGATTCTCATCCCAAAAACTTACTCTCCATTCTTTTGGAGTTACTCCTGCTAGACTCGTTAAAGAGAGTGAGGGTGTTAATACATGTTTGCCATAACTGGCATGCTCATCTTTAGGGTAAAAAGGATTGATTAGTAAGATTGTGTAGGGTTGCTGATTTCCCGGTCGCACTGGTGGCAACTCTGGCGCTACTTTCATTGCATCCCAATGCCTTCTCTTTGGTCTGTAGGTAAAAAGATCCTCGAATATCTTGCTATACATATCTTACCTCCATTAAGTAATCTGAAATATAAAGTACTTTATAATAAAAAGTCAATAGGTAATTTATAGAAGGATAAAAGAGTCTCTATGGCATAATAGTCGGCAATAAACAATATTTGCCGTGAGGATCTATTGAATGCAAGAAGATCAGAGGAGATTGACTACAATCAATACAGATACGCTTCCCAAACATTTTGAAGCTACGCGCTTAGAGCTTCAATGGGATCGCCAATGGGAGGAGTGGGGAATCTATCGTTATGACGAATCAAAGTCACGGGAAGAGACTTTTGTTGTAGATACACCACCGCCCACTGTTTCTGGTTCTTTGCATATAGGTCATGTGTTTAGTTATACCCAGACGGATGTTGTGGTACGTTACCAACGTATGCTGGGGCGCAATATTTTTTATCCTATGGGTTGGGATGATAATGGACTACCGACAGAGAGGCGTGTACAGAACTATTTTCAGGTACGTTGTGATCCGCATACCCACTATCAACCTGGTTTAACATTGACTGCTGCTACTGCAGAAGAGTTGAAACAGCCACCCAGGATAGTTTCCAGACCAAATTTTATTGAACTATGTTTACAATTAACACATGAGGATGAGATCGCATTCAAAGCGCTTTGGCGACGTGCAGGACTTTCCGTCGATTGGCAGCAGGAATATTCGACAATAGATGATATGAGTCGGCGTATTGCCCAATTGAGCTTTCTAGATCTATACCATAAAGGACATGTCTACAGTAGAGAAGCTCCCACTATGTGGGATGTTGATTTCCAAACTGCAGTGGCACAGGCTGAAGTGGAAGATCGTAAACTTTCCGGGCACTTCTTCCATATAAGGTTTGGTATAGAAAATACTGACCAGGGTTTTGTTATTGCCACTACTCGACCAGAGCTATTGCCTGCTTGTGTTGGTATTACTGCGCATCCAAATGATGATAGATATCAACAGCTTTTTGGTAAACGCGCGATCACACCACTTTTCCAAGTACCGGTGCCGATCTTTGCTAGTGAACTGGTTGATCCTGAAAAAGGTACTGGCATACTGATGGTCTGCACTTTTGGTGATGCTACCGATATAGCTTGGTGGCGCGAACGTGGGCTGGTTTTACGTCAGATCATTGGTCGCGATGGTCGTCTGTTGCCAATCACTTTTGGTAGTGAAGGTTGGCAGAGTCTAGACAGTGAATCTGCCAATAGATACTACCAACAATTGACAGGAAAGACCGTAAAAACCGCACAAAAGCTGATTGCTGAAATGCTACGCAATAACACAAGCGGTGAGTCTATACTAGTAGCAGAGCCCAAACCGATTGAGCACTCTGTTAAGTTCTTTGAGAAAGGTGACAAGCCACTCGAATTTATCACAACTCGACAATGGTTTGTACGATTGCTAGACAAGAAAGAACAACTTATTGCTTTGGGTAACAAGATCGATTGGTGGCCCGATTTTATGCGCTCTCGTTATCGTAATTGGACTGAAAATCTACAACTCGATTGGTGTATTAGTAGGCAAAGATATTTTGGGGTCTCTTTTCCTGTATGGTATCGCTTAGATGAAGTTGGCAACCCTGATATGGACAATCCTATTTTGGCAGATGATAAGAGTCTGCCAATAGATCCCATGAACATAGCGCCACCTGGTTTTGAGGAATCGCAGCGTGACAAACCGAACGGATTTACTGGTGAGCCAGATGTCTTTGATACTTGGTTCACCAGTTCTATGTCGCCTCAGATTGGTTCTCACTGGCTACTTGATCCTGTGCGGCATAGTAAGCTCTTTCCTATGGATGTTCGCCCACAGAGTCACGAAATTATACGTACCTGGGCTTTTTACACTATTGTTAAAGCGTTACTACATGAGAATCAGGAGCCCTGGAAGAATGCGCTAATTTCTGGTTGGATACTCGATCCAGATCGCAAAAAGATGTCAAAGAGTCGTGGTAATGTTGTGACACCTATGCATCTGATCGAAGAGTATGGCGCCGATTCAGTTCGTTACTGGGCAGGGAATGCTCGCCTAGGCACAGATACCGCTTTCGACGAGAAAGTCTTCAAGATCGGTCGGCGGCTGGTAACTAAGATCTACAATGCCAGCAAATTTGTACTCTCGCAGGTTGGTTATGCAGAGCCAATCAGTTATCAGTTGGATCGAGCTTTTCTAGCTAGGTTACAACTATTAGTCGCTGAGGCTAGCGATGCTTTGGAAAAGTTCGATTATGCGGGAGCGCTTTACGAAACAGAGCGGTTTTTCTGGAATAGTCTCACTGATAGTTATCTGGAATTGGTAAAGTTGCGTGCTCGCGATAGCGAGAATAGGGCTGGGTCTGGCTCGGCAATAATGACATTACGGTTGGGATTGAATATATTATTGCGGCTCTTTGCGCCATTTCTGCCATATATCACAGAAGAGGTCTGGTCCTGGATATTTGCTAACGAGACTGGACATCGCAGTATACATTCTGCTCCCTGGCCTAGCGCTGCCGATTTTGAAAATATCGAAGCTCCCCTAGATACCGAAGTTTTCACTACTGCAGTAGCTTGTTGGGATAGTATTAACAAACGTAAGAGCGAATCTGATGTCTCGATTGGTCGTGAAGTAGAGCATTTGACAATTTCTGCCAATCGCTTAACAGTAGATAGGCTCAAGAGCGTAGCAAGCGATGTAATGGCTGCTGCACGAGCGCTCAACTATCAGATTAACGAAGATGATCTACAGGAGAACAATACTTTTGTCATACTCGATATTAAATTTGCTAGTATCGACGAGTAAGATTAGCGATTGTTTACCTAGTATGTAACATCATTCGTATCTCTTGTGCTGGACGTAATGTACCTACGACTTTGGGCTGCACTTGCTGTCCAGGGAGCATAGATAACCGATAATGTTGCGCAATGGTGGCAAGCACTAGTTGACTTTCCAGCATTGCAAAGTGGTTACCTAAACAGGTACGTGTTCCAGCTCCAAAAGGATAATAGGCTTGATCAGGGCGATCCTTAGAGAGCTCTGCTTGAAAGCGCATTGGTTCAAAAATCTCTGGATCTTTCCAGAATTCTGGATGACGATGTGTGATGTATTGGCAAAGTAGCACCATAGATCCTTTCGGTATATGGTAACCACCGATCTCTTCATCAGCGACAGCATCTCTAGGAAAGATCCATACAGGAGGATAAAGACGCATAGTCTCCTCCATTACCATACGAGTGTAAGGAATTGAGGGTAGATCAGCAACGGTTACATCACGTCCGCTTACATTAGTATCCAATTCTGTATGTAGTCTATTTTCTGATTCAGGATGGCAAGAGAGCAGATACCAAGCCCAGGTAAGTGCTTGTGCGGTAGTTTCATGTCCAGCCAGAAATATAGTCATTATCTCATAACGTAGCTGCTCTTCTGTCATTGTTTGTCCTCTCTCTTCATCACGTGCGCTGAGCAGCAGCGAGAGTAGATCACGATGTTGGTCTTTACGGTGATGTTCGATCGTTTCTGTTAAAAACTGATCAAGTATACGTAATGCCGCTTTGAAGCGTCGGTTCTTGGTGGTAGGAATAAAGAGAGGGACATCAAAGATTGTAGTAGGCCGTGCGCTGATAAATGCCAGCGCTTCGGTAATGGCTCTACCTACGGCGATAGCACTGCTATCAACATCAATACTGAACATCACTCGTGCAATGATATTCATTGCTAATCTCATCATCTCCTGATTAAGGCCGATCGATTCGCCTTTTTCTGCATAATGGTGCCAACGTTGTAGCAGTTGTTGTGTAGAAGCAGTTATTGCTTCAGCAAACTGAGGTACAGCCTTAGCAGTGAAAGGTGGTTGCATTAGACGTCTTTGTTGACGCCATAGTGTACCTTCACTGACAAATAGTCCTGTACCTAGTAGCAGTTTTACTTTTGAGTAGCCTATTCCCTTACAATAGTTCTCTTTGTTTGATACCAAAACCTGTCGTACATGTTCTGGCCGTACGATCAGATGCTGTACTAGTGGGCCCATTCTAAAACGCACAATATCTCCATACTTTTGCCAACCTTCAAGGTACAATTTTAATGGTCCTTTTCGCTTTAATTCTGGGAGAGAGCCAAGAAAGTAATTACCCTGTGGACCCGGTGCCAGCCTTGCGTCTATTGCCCCTACCTGCTTGTTCGCCATAACCATATATGTTAAACCCTTCCTGGATCGGATTAATTGAATAGTATTATCTCATCTTCATGACAATTAGTTTATACTCGATTCTGTTAATGGTACAGTTTTATCCTCACGACGGCTTAATTTAGTTACAAGAATGTGGAGACAGTTATGACTAAAGGTGCTAAAAGCCTAGATCAGAAGTTGATTGATACAATTGGTAGGACACCGACAAGTGTGATAGTGGGCGGAATCACTGGAGTAATTGCTGAGGTAGTCTTTTATATTGGCCGTTTCGCTTTTAATACGGGCGGAATATTTAACCAGGTTGATAGCATAATGCGCTTTATCAGCCCAATCTTTTACACAATCGCTTATTTGGGTGGATTAGGCGGTCTAATAGCGGGCCTGTCTGTGGGATTGGCAACAGGGAGAATACCAGGCAGACTGATGCGTAGCCTGGTTGGATTAGTTGTGGGAATTATCTCTCGTGCACTAGCTGAATTGCTTATCAGGTTAGTAAAGGAAGGCGGTATGGAGCTGGCATTAACCTATCTTTGGCTATTTCGTAGTCGAGTCTTATTGGCCGGATTATTAATAGGATTGATGATCGGCTCACTCCCTTTGGCAAGTAAGCAAGATCGTTCTTAGGTCGCTTTTAGCTTATTAAGAAACTCTTGCACAACATTAAGATAATCTATGGTTTCTTCCAGATGAGGCAGGTGCGCACTATTATCAAAAATAGCTACAGAGGCATTAGAAAGAAGTTTTGCGTATGTAAATACAGCATCTGGTGTAGCCTCATCATATAGACCAGCGGTGAGCAGTACCGGTACCGTTATTTGAGGCAAACGCTCAGTGCAGTCATAATCGGCTAACTCTCCAGTTACAAGAAATTCAGCTTGTCCCCAGAGTATTTCATAAATAACTTCATTACTATTTTCTATCGCACGCATAACCGGCTCAGGCCAGGGGTTCATACGACAAACATGGCGTCGATAAAATTCAAATACTGCCTCTTGATATTCTGCTGATTCGGTTGTGCCAGCGGCTTCATTGCGTTCAAGTACCTGTTGAGTTTTGATCAGAAGTTTACTTCGGTAATATATAGCATCTTGCATCCAGCGTCGCAGATTGAGACAAGGGCTGGCGAGAATAAGTCCTTGTAGACCTTGAGCATTAGTCAATGCATACTCTACTGCTAGAATGGTACCCCAAGAGTGACCAAGAATAATTAGCTCGGTTAAATCTAGCGCCTGAATGACTATGTTTAATTCATCGATAAAACGGGGTAAGTTCCAGAGGGAGATGTCGGTTGGCCTATCTGAACGGCCACAACCTAGCTGATCCCAAAAAATAACACTACGCTCTGTTGCTAGACCGACCAGCGGCTCAAGATAGTCATGCGGCATACCAGGTCCGCCATGTGCTATCAAAAGCGGTACGTCCTTGCCAGTACCAACTTTTTTATACCAGACTCTCCCACCGGCAACGTTAATGAAACCTTCTTGCATAAAGGCGTAGTTGCTATTGGAAATTGGTTACGAACTCCATTATTTGATAAGAGAGAAAATCGAGGCTATTGTTGCCCTTAATAACATTAAGAAGCAGTACTAGTGGGACAAGTATGTGCGCAATAAATATGTAAAAGAGCGCTGGTTTCTTATACTCTGGATTGCCCACACAGGCTCCTAAAAACAGCCAGTAAGCAAGACAAAATACTAGTGGAACAAAGATCGGCAGACCAATCATACGGCCAATAAGGCTGCCAATTATCAATGGTAGATAATTCATAAAGAGGTAAAATAACAGAAAATAGATATTACCTAACAACCACCGCATCAATCCATTCATAATTGGCAGCCATAACATAGTTGGCATTGCACCAATCATTAATCCGCACATTACCGGAAATAATCTCTTTGGTCTCTTCTTCTCGGCGTCGATTGACATAGTAGCACCTCAGATAGTGAAAAAATTCAGGCCAGCTATATTTGTGAAATAGTATGGCACCAAGCTTGAGATCGCAACTCAATCTTTGACTAAATAGCGCTAAAACGTAGGATAGAAGCAGTTACACTTCGCATCATCAGGTTGACAGCAATTACAACAAACTTTTATGCTATCGGTCACTTAAACAATCAAATTGGTGGGTCAGGCCTATATAGATGACAACTAAGAAAAATGCTGATGCAATCTTATTGACGGGAGCAAGCGGGTTTCTTGCTGGTGAATTGATCAAGCCGCTATTAAATCTCTATACCGAATCAACTCTCTATCTTCTTTTACGCGCAGACAGCGCAGATCAATTGGCAAAGCGTCGAGATTTTATTATCGAGCGTTGTTCTATCGATAGTGTTTCTGCACAACGTATAATAGCAATCGCCGGGAATATTGAACAGACCGATTTAGGATTAGCAACCGATTATGATAAGTGGGCAGCAACAATAAATGAGATCTACCATAGTGCTGCCACGACTCGATTTGATCTTAATCTGGTGCAAGCGCGTGAATCAAATCTTAATGGTACTAAAAATATTCTACAATTTGCTCGCCGTGCTCAGGATTTAGGCCGTTTTACACGTCTGCATCATGTCTCGACTGCTTATGTATCAGGAAATCGCACCGGAGTGATTAAAGAGGATGAGCTAAACTGCGGGCAAGATTTCTTCAATACTTATGAGCAATCGAAGTTCGAAACTGAGATAATGTTAGCCGAAGCGCGCACTCAACTGCCCATTACAATCTATCGTCCTAGTATTATTGTCGGTGATTCGCGTACAGGTCGTACTGCTCATTTCCATGTGATCTATGAGCCTATGAAGTGGGTTTATCAGGGACAGTTGAGCTTCCTGCCTTGCCGTCCAGAAGTGAAACTAGATATTGTACCGGTGGATTATGTGTGTACTGCAATGATTGCTATAGGTCGTCAAGATGATAGTGTAGGTAATACTTATCATATCACCTCGGGCCCCGATCGCAGTGTAGACCTGAGTGAAATGGTGGAGCTTTGTGTTAAAGCATTTAATGATTACAACAATGAGATTGGCAAACCACCAGTATCAAAACCACAGATAGTTACTCCCGAGATGCTGGAAAAATTTGAGCAGAAAAAAGGAGAAAGATATCGTACTTTCTTTGATCAAGCTTGGCAGCAGATGCAGCGGCATATGCCCTATGCCGTCTCCTATAAGATCTTTGATGACTCTCGCACCACAGCAGCACTGGCTGGTAGTGGTATCAGTTGTCCGACCCTACACGATTATCTGACAGTGCTGATACGCTATGGCCTGGAACGCCAATTCCGCACTTATGGCTAATATTCATATAGCTAAGAAAATTAGTATCAATTAACATCCCTACCTATTCGCATACGCTAATCCAATTCTATCTCTGGCAATAATATTTACCCAATGGCTGCTCTTCTCAAGGAAAAGATTGACTTTGGTCTAATAATTAGACTATAGTCTAATTATGAAGCATGAGTCTAGTTTAACCGAGATGAGTTTAAGGGAACGTAACCGGGAGCGAACGCGGCGTGAGATCGTAGCCTGTGCATTAAGGCTATTTCAGGAGCGTGGATTCGATAATGTTCCTGTTGAGATGATATGTGAGCAGGCGGGGGTATCAAGGGCGACTTTTTTCAACTATTTTCCTCAGAAAGAATTGATCTTCACAACATTGTCACAAGACCGTTACAACTTTGTACGGGAACTGCTTAGCCAACATGCACAAGAGTCCAGAGGCTGCAACTTCCAGCATTTGAAAGAGCTTTTTCTCAAGGTAGCAGAACTCAATGAACAGGAAGGTGACCGTGTCAAGTATGTAATGTTGCAATGTCTACAACGACCAATCTGTCGTGAATATGTAATGGCGACTCGTAAGGAATTGGAAGAAGCATTAATCGGGCTGTTACGTAAATTCCAGCGTCAAGAGAAGCAGCTTAACACACGCTTTAAGGTTGTTGATATGGCCGAGTTACTGACCTCGATCTACTTTGCCACAGTTTTAGAATGGGCCGCACTCGATCACACTCCCAAAGGCTGGTTGCTTAATAAGCTGCGTATACGTTTACAACTGGCTGCAGAGGGAATTCTCACTTCTAAGCAGGAGGGCGCTAATGAATAAGAGAAAGGTAGCAATTATCTCTCTACTACTAGTGTTATTGACAATTGCTAGTGGCATATATCTGAAGACAAGAAGTAGCGACAAAAATCAGTTACTACTCTCTGGTACAGTAGAGTCAGATGAGATTCAGGTGGGCTCGAAATTGGCTGGTCGTGTAAAGGAGGTATTGGTTAGTGAGGGTCAAGAGGTAGCGGCTGGTCAATCCCTGATTCGCTTTGATATTGCCACCCTAATGCAACAATATCGGCAGCAAGAGGCACGCGTTGCACAAGCACAGGCGCAGTTAAACAAACTTGAGCATGGTTATCGACCAGAGGAGATTACACAAGCAGAAGCCGCCGCCGATAGAGAGTTAGCAGGATTAGAAGCATTACGCAATGGTTCGCGTCCACAAGAGATTGCCCAGGCAAAAGATGATCTAGCTGCAGCAATGGCCGATTATGAGAATGCTCGGGTACATCTAGAAAGGCTAGAAGAGATTTATACCAGTGGTTACATTTCGAAACAGGTTCGTGACGATGCTAGTGCTAGGTTGAAGCAGGCACGTGCGCGTGTTGAAGCATTGAAGCAAAAGCAGTTACTGCTTGAAGAAGGCCCACGCCGTGAAGAGATTAAAGCTGGTGAACAGCGTCTCCGGCAAGCGAAAGCTTATGCAAATATGTTGCGAGCTGGCTATCGTGCAGAAGAGATCGAGCAAGCACGCGCACAACTATTAGAAGCAAAAGCAGCACTGGATGAGATGAAAACAATGATTGATGAGGGTGAAGTAGTGGCGCCAGCCAAGAGTGTCATCACGGTTATGAGTATTCGTCCTGGCGATCTGCTTGCCGCCGGAGCACCAGTAGCTAAACTGCTTGAATACGATCAGACCTGGGTACGTATATATGTACCTGAGCCATATCTGGGTCAGATTAATATCGGGCAGAGAGTAACAGTAACGGTCGATAGTTTTCCAGATAAACCATTCTCTGGTTATATAGAACAGATATCCTCAAAAGCTGAATTTACACCACGTAATGTACAGAACCGCAGTGAGCGCAATCATCAAGTTTTTGGTATGAAGATTCGTGTAGAGAATGCACATATGCTTAAACCTGGTATGGCTGCTGATGTGAGAATAGAGATCAAGGACTAGTTTATGGAAGCCACAATTATTACAGAAGGTTTAACGGTGAAATATGGCAATTTCACGGCTGTCAATAATGTCAGCTTCACAGTTGCAACGGGTGAAATTTTTGGTCTGCTTGGTCCTAATGGTTCAGGTAAGACAACTATCATTAAAGCGCTTTGTGGTTTGCTCAAACAGGCGAGTGGATATGGTAGTGTATTAGGTTTAGATATACGTAAAGATGCACAGAAGATAAAACGGCGTATTGGCTATATGTCACAAAAGTTCAGCCTTTACGAGGAGCTTACAGTAAGCGAGAATCTAGATTTTTATGGAGGTATATACAAATTAACAGGGGGAACACTCAAGGCTCGTAAAGACGAGGTGATCAATCTAACAGGGCTTGCTCCTTACTTAAATAGACGTGCAGGTCAGCTCTCTGGTGGATGGAAACAACGACTTGCGCTTGCCAGTGCGATCATACATGAGCCGGAAGTAGTTTTTCTCGATGAGCCAACCGCAGGGATAGATCCTGTCGCCAGGCGCGAGCTTTGGGATCTGCTCTTTAAGCTCTCCAGTGAAGGAGTCACTTTTTTTGTCACGACACATTATATGGATGAGGCGGAACGTTGTGCGCGGGTCGGTTATATCTATCTTGCCAATCTCATAGCAGTAGGCTCAGTCGAAGAGTTAAGGCTGCTTCCACAAGTCACCCCCAGCGGAGCAGCACGGCTAGAACTGATCTGTGAATCACCATCTAATGCATTAGCATTTGTTAAGCAACTTCCTTATGTATTGGAATCAACCATCTTTGGCCGATCTATTCATCTACTGGCTGAGACTGAGCAAGCAGAGCGACTCAGACAGGATTTAAACCAGGCAGGGTTTGGTCAACCTATCATTCAATCCCTCACACCTTCACTAGAAGATATCTTTGTAACACTGACCAACAATATCATCAGGCAAAACAGAGCGGAGGGTAAAAATGCGTAGTGAATCATACGATAGCGAGTTTCTTGCTGGTCTCTGGCCGATCTTTAGAAAAGAGTTGATCCAGATATTGCGCGACCCAATGGCGCTCTTCCTGGCATTGCTTATGCCAACTATACAAATGTTACTGTTAGGTGTGGCAGTTGATACCAATGTTAGGCAGATCAAAACGGTTGTCTATGATCTATCAATGACTAGGGAAAGTCGGGAACTGCTCGACCGATTTATCAATACTGATGACTTTAAGATTGTTAAAGTCGCACATTCTGACCGAGAGCTTTATGACACAATAGTAGGAGGCAATGCCAAGGTAGGTATTAAGATCCCTGCCGATTATTCGCGATTACTGATAGATGGCTCAACAGCTTCTGTGCTGGTGTTAGTAGATGGTTCGGAATCTTCAGTTACTAGTGAAGCGGTTAATGTATCAAATGGAGTGACGCTACAAGAATCCTTACAGAGGATACTGTCAAAAGGAGGCACACAGAATATGCCTGTAGAAACGCGTCACACAGTACTTTTCAATCCTAGCACACGCTCAGCAAACTTCTTTATTCCTGGTCTGATCGCGGTATTATTACAACAACTGATAATTATCTTAGTCTCCTTTTCAGTTGTACGCGAACGTGAGAAGGGTACATTAGAACAGCTTTACCTGTCACCGATCAGCCCTTTGGGTCTAATGGTAGGAAAAATGCTTCCCTATGGCATACTTGCTTTTATTGAAGTATGTTTTGTCATGCTAATAATGCGGTTTATCTTTGATGTACCTATACATGGCAGCCCACTACTGCTACTCTTCTTTGCCATCCCATTTATATTGACGATACTTGGATTAGGTCTGATTATCTCTACTCGTGCACACTCACAAACCGAGGCAATACAGTTAGCAATGAGCACACTGCTGCCATCGATCTTTCTTTCTGGTTATATTTTCTCAACGGATAACCTGCCATTGGTATTCCGGTTGATCAGCAAGATTATTCCTACTACCTATTTTATAGAAACCTTGCGAGGCATTGTACTGCGTGGCGCCAGTATTGAACACCTTTGGCTCAATGGCTTAATACTATTGATAATGGGTATACTACTGTTATTGATTGCAGCAATGCGATTCCGTGCGCAGGCAGGTTAATTGTCATATTAACAGAAAAGGGGGAGATGCCCCCTTTTGTTAATGCTTGCCATTCTTGTAATTGGAGCCACTGGCTGATGTATTGTCAAATTGTCTCATATATTCAGGCAGATAAGGCTCTTTCTTGAATTGCTCACCTTTAGTAATTGCCCAACGTTGTAGCCAGGAAATACCGACTGGACCAGTATAAGTATCCTGGTGAGCATATGCTGAGTCCGCTAGCGCTTGATCAATATTGATAAAGCTATACCCTCTACGTTTTAGCATTTGTGCTAACTCATCAAAGCGATCCGCATTGAGCTGATTGGCATGCAATAGTAATATCTGCGGTATTTCACGTCCAAACAGAGTAACCGAGTACTTTTCGTAAAATTCAAATGTCTCTTCAAGATAGGGAACATATAGATCGGCAATACGTTGTGCTGATGCATTATCGCCACGATGTTTTGCCTCACTATAGGCTCGTGCAAATATCCATTCGTGGTTATCAATTGTTACAGGCGCAACTTTGTATCCATATTGAGTAAGGAATTTCTCGAACTCAGTTTTGGTTTTTAGATCAGGGCCAGTATTAAGGAAAGGATGACGGAAGTATCTTAGCTTCTTTCCACGTTCTTGCATCAATACACGAGTTATCTTCTCTCCCTGTAACAGATCTTCTTGGAACTGTTTAAGTGGAGTGGTAAATAGACTTTTATGTGAGAATGTATGGTTACCTAGTTCAAACCCTGCATCCAACCACAAGCGTAAGATCGCAGTGCGTTGTTCTACTTCATTATTCTTCTGTAGCTTGCTTTCATTGACAAACCCTATTACAGGAACCTTATGTGTTTTTAAACTGCTTAACAGTTTTTCTGTTATCACTTTCAATTCCGCCAGATCTGTTAAGCCACCATCTTGTGTAATAGGCAGATCATCAAAAGTTACTGCAACACTCCTAGCCAGGCTTTTTTTAGCAGCAGTAGACATATTTTGTGCTTGTGTAACAAAGTTTACTCCCAACAGACTCATGATGAGAATAAACATTAAGCTAAACCATAGGACCTTAACCTTCATTATTACCTCCTAAACAATGGACATAAATAAAACGCTATTTAGGGACACAAATATTGATTAGCCCAGCATTATTGAGAGAGAAACCAGATTCACTGGTTGGCTAGTTTATCTGAGATTTAAAACTCCAACCGCTGGCATCATTGCTATCAGACTGCCTTAAGTAGTAGGGAGGAGATGGCTCTTTGCGAAACTCGTTTCCTCTAGTAATTGACCAGCGTTGCAACCAGGAGATTCCCACCGGACCAACATAGTTATCTGGATGTGTATAAGCAGGATCAGCTAAGGCTTGATCTAGTGAGATAAATTTATAACCTCTGCTCTTGAGCATAATCAACAATCTATCAAGCTGATCAGCATTAAGGGAGCTGGCCATTAACATCAAAACTTGCGGTACTTCACGTTGGAATAGATCACGAGACATCTGTTCATAAAATTCGAACATACGCTCCATATATGGTACATAATCCTGTGATAGTTGTAACATCATGTCATAATCTTTTCTCATCATGGCATGACAGTAAACATTGGCAAAAAGCCAATCCATATTATCTATAGTAACTGGAGCAGCTATATAGTTGTTTTGCGCCAAGAATTGTTCAAACGTGGTCTTCTTTTCCAGGCTAGAGCCTGTATTAAGATAAGGGTAGAGAAAGTATTTAAGTGGCTTTCCTTGTTCCTCTAGTAGTCTACGAGTGACTTGTTCTCCTCGTATGACATCTGCCTGATACTCTGCTAAGTCGGTACGATATAAGCTTAGATGTGAATAGGTCTGATTTCCTAATTCTAGACCAGCATTTAACCAAGCACGCAAGAGAGCAATCCTTCTCTTTTCTTCACCTTCTTTATGAAGGCCTATTTCACCAACAAATCCGACTGCAGGTATTTTATGTGTGCTTATTGTTTTCAACAGTTTTTCTGTTATCTCTTGCATCTCTTCTAGGGTGTGATTACTGCTACGAAAGATTGGCAGACCAACGAATATAATCGCTACTTTGCGCTCTGTTTGAGCCGCTTCTCTCAAGTTTGAATTGCTGCTAGTTCTGTATATACCTGCCTGCGAAGCAGTCAGTATACCGAATAATGGAATAAGCAAAGTAGCTATAGCAATCCAAGAACTTGCTTTGCTAGGGCGTGATAACTTCGGCTTAGTAAGTCTCAGCACACGCGAAAGTAGTTGTCCGCCATTAGCGCCCAGTGCAAGCGCAGGTAGCAAACTGCCACGAAGCTCTTCCAATCTGACAAGCGCACGGGCGTAGAGAAGCGTATCGCCAGCAGCCGCTACGGCAAGATCATCACAGATGTTCTCACGCTCCCTACGAATCTGAGCACCTATCCACCAGATCGCAGGATGATAGAACATTAATGTTTCAACTATCGATTGCAATAAATTAATTATGTAGTCATGACGCTTTATATGAGCTAGTTCATGACAAAGCACAGCTTCTAGTTGTGGTAGACTGAGTCCTGTAAGCGCACTGGTAGGAATTAGAATAATCGGTCTTAAAAAGCCTATTACAGTTGGCACTTCAACAATAATAGACTGATAGACCTGGATCGCACGTGTGAGTGCCATCTTTTTGGTAATATAATTGAGCGACTCCTGCAATTGTGTAGGAATAGGCGTTAATC
>JBFLVQ010000045.1:0-27071 GCA_040758525.1 Acidobacteriota bacterium | reverse complement strand
CGCATAGGCAGCAATTTTGTCAGTAGAGTAGAAAAGATTTGCGCAAAGCCTTATTCCATTAGGAGTCTGTTTGTGACCATGAATCCACCAACCGATCTCACCAGACTGCTTGAAGATTGGGGCAATGGCGACCAAACCGCATTAGACAAACTGATACCGCTGGTCTATGACGCCCTTCACCAACTTGCCGATCGCTATTTGCGCCACGAAGATCCAAATCATACTATCCAAGCTACTGCGCTTGTTCATGAGGCATATCTCAGACTGATCAACCAACGACAGGTTAAGTGGCAGAACCGTCAACATTTCTTTGGCATTGCGGCAAAGTTGATGCGCCGTATTCTGATCAACTATGCCCGTGATCAGAAAGCTGCCAAGCGTGGCGGCGGTATCTACAAAGTCTCACTTAGCAAAGCTGCGGAACTTAATGAAGAGCCGGATTTTGATCTGCTGGCACTCAATGATGCGCTCGATAAACTGGCCGAGAAAGACCCTCGTAAGAGCGAATTGATCGAGCTACGTTTCTTTAGTGGTCTTTCCCTTGAAGAAGCCGCAGAAGTACTAGACATCTCTGTAGCTACTGCCAAGCGCGATTGGCGACTGGCAAGAGCCTGGCTCAATCGTGAAATAAAGAAGGATAGTAATAATGACAACGTTTGAGCACTGGCAACGGTTGGAAGAGCTCTTTCACAAGCTGCTCGAATGCACACCAAAGGAAAGAGACCTCCTGCTAAAAGAGATCTGTGCTGATGATATTACATTATTTAAAGAGCTTGAATCTCTTATCGCTTCTGATGAAGAGGTTAAATCTGGTGGTTTTCTTAACCCTCCTTTTCCACTTGCGGGGAAAGTTGCCGAAATACAACCAGAACTATTGGGATTGGTGTTGGATGACAAGTATAGGATCGATAAGCAACTAGGCCAGGGCGGAATGGGTATGGTCTATCTTGCTACCCATTTGGGTACAACACGACTAGTTGCTCTGAAAGTGATTGCGCCGAAATTTATGGCCAATACCGAATTTGTTGAGCGCTTCAAACGTGAGGCTGCTGCTACTGGCTGTTTGCGCCACCCCAATGTTGTCAATGTAACTGACTTTGGCTTTGCTCAGATAGGATCACAACCGATTGCTTATCTGGTAATGGAATATCTTGATGGATTAACCCTAGGCCAGTTTATTAAAAAGGTGACTGCCTTACCACTTGGTCTTGTTACTGATCTTGTTGAGCAGATCTGTTTAGCAGTAGCAGAGGCACATAGACAAGGGATTATACATCGCGATCTGAAACCAGATAATATCTGGCTGGAGCCGAATGGGCGTGGTGGTTATAATGTTAAGGTACTCGATTTTGGTCTTGCCAAGCTACGCGATGGTACATTGGGGGAGATTGCCATCTCCACAGCTACTGCGATATCGACCAATGAGCCGCGTACAACAGATCTTAGAACCAACTCGGTCTTACCGACATTGCGACTTGAGAATAGTTCGTCATCCCAAGCAGATACACAATTAAAACCAGACACAGAGCAGACACGTATTACCGACAAATTTGAAAAGATCTTGACTGAACAGAATCGCGATATCCCAACATCTCCACACTCAAGTCTACAACTGCTTACACGTATTGGCACAGTGATCGGCACACCACTCTATATGTCGCCCGAACAGTGTGCTGGCGCACAGGTAGATGCACGTTCGGATATCTATAGCCTGGGCGTGATCGTCTATCAGATGCTTACTGGCGAACCCCCTTTCTCAGGTAACCTACCAGCATTGTTAAAGCAACATATGCAGAGTTCTGTCCCTCAGATCTTAGAGAAGCGTCATGATATTCCCAAACCTGTAGCAGCATTAATTAGATCGACGCTAGCTAAAAATCCTCAAGATCGACCGGCCAGCGCCACCGCCTTGGCAGTTGCATTACGGGTAAATGCTGAAGGAGAAATACCTCTACTAAACCAGGCTAATAATATTCACAATAGAATGCGCACGCATTTCCTGCGACTCTCGCTATGTTGCCACTTTCCTTTAATAATACTCGCATTATTGCTACCGCTACTACACAACCTCTTTTTTCTCCTCTCATTACCAATCATACTGTTTGCCAATACCGTTAATACGGCTGCCTGTGTAATTGTTATGGAGAGGTTATATTTAATACGTGGCGACTTTCCAGATCTACGCTCAACATTTCTGCGTCTTAAAGACCGACTGCCAGCCCTCTTCTACACTATGCTCGCCAATAGCATGAGAGTGTTTATGGGATTACTACGGTTTATCTGGCCTGGTATTAAAACATATGCTGGACATGCGCTCTATGCTCCAGTAGTAATGTTAGAAGGAATACAGGGACAGGCGGCATTAACACGTTCGCACAAGTTGGTTGAAAGATTTCGTCATCTCGCGTTTGCCTTACAGATCTATGATTTTTTTATTGGTCTAATTCTAATGGCGCTATTTCTCTCTACAGTCTTTAACATCTACTGGTTTATTGGTAAAACCTACACGCTTACTACCGTCATCGAGAAACTGCAGGCTCAAGGTCTAGGATTTCTCTTTGGCACAGTGCTTATCTTGGTCAGTCCGCTAATTGCCAGTATCTCTCATTCACGTTTCGCCATTGCCTTCTTTCTGCTCTATCAGAAGGCCTGCCAGGCAAGCAATGAAGAGATTAATTCAACTGCCCAACAGCCCCTTGATCCAATAATAATGTCGCCGCTCTCGATAACTTCTTACAAGCAACGAGCACTACTGCTTTTCAACCTGTTTAAAAACAGTGTGATAGTTCTTGCCGCAGTATTTTTTATCCTTGCTGTACTAGCCAAACTCTTTCACTCATTAGGCCTGCCTACAGGAGATTTCTTTGTTAAATAATTACTTTTGACCAGTCCTTTCAGCAAAATTAAGGAAGCTTAATTAGTGGGATAATAACGCTCCATTCAAGCTCATTGCGAGCCGAGAAATGCTCATTATCCAATATAAGGAAATTGTTATCGAGCGTACCTAATGTACCACGCTGGATTGGCAGTGTATGCTGTTTGCTCTGGAAAATAATCGCGCCTGT
This sequence comes from Acidobacteriota bacterium, assembly GCA_040758525.1. Classification (GTDB taxonomy): domain Bacteria; phylum Acidobacteriota; class Blastocatellia; order Chloracidobacteriales; family JADJPF01; genus JBFLVQ01. The sequence goes on along the minus strand of JBFLVQ010000045.1, from coordinate 24,006 downwards.
GCTGATACTCAAATCACCATCACAATAACCTGTGTCTAATCCATTGTGCATATGAAAGAGCTTGAAGTGTGCGGTCGCGCCGATACGCACGGCAGCACGTATATGTTGAAAAGCACGAGTAGATCCCAGATGACCTAACATATAGGCCTGTCCCAACATCATATGCAATTTTGCATTGCCATTGGCACGTTCAGCGAAAGGTTTTAACAATTCTACGGCCTGACGATATTCGCCTAGATTAAACTTCTTGGTCGCCAATTGCATCACCATTTCTGCTTCTGTATCTGTTATCTGCCGAGTAGAAGCAAGTGGCATATCCAGAGAAGCACCTTGCATCCATAGCTTCACTGTGCTGTTGATACTGCTGTTTAAATCCTCTTGCCGTACTATATCATTAAGCTTTGGTATACTGCTGGGCAGTGTGTCTACCCATTCCTTACTAATATCTTCTGGTAGAGATGAACCAATAATAATCTTTCTTTCTGCTGGCGGTGCTTCTACACTTTGGTGAGCATCGGCAAGAACCTCCTTTGTTGCTGTGACAGATGTCGAATCAGTAACCGGCAACTCTGGCGCAATCGGTACTGCAACCGGCTGATCAACAGCAACTGTGCTTGCTGTCAATAATAGATCTACGGGTTCGTGTAGACCATTTTGCCACTTAAGGTAGTAAAAGCTGCTTGCCACGATCGTGATAGCAATTAAGATCCCCAATACTGCTGGCTGCCAAAGATTGACCAGTTCTTCTGCAATCGTTTCACGCAAACGCACACGTAATTTTATTATCATTGCCATCGCGACGCTGCCACGGTCATTTAAGGCTTTCCAGATAGACTTAGTATCTAATAATAATGTATTAAATTCGCGATAAAGATATTTGCAGGTTTGTGCCAGAGAACGTGCTAGCCATTCTTTCTTATCAGAAACCAGACTCACAATACCTTGTTTGAAACTGATAGTAGCTTGTACTAGTGTCTCACCAAATGCTGACTGCGATAGCTCCTCCTCATCATCTTCATATACAGATTCATATACATATGGTTCGCTTATCGAAGTTGTTGCTGTTACATTTGCCGGTAGATCATCAGGCTCTTGTGCTGTCACATCTATGATAAGCTGACTACTATCCTGTGTCTCAGTGAACCAGTTAGGCGGCCAAGTTAGCTCGGTGGTGGGACAACGTTCATAGCGCTCGCGTACCTGAGCAAGGATAGTCACCATATCAGCAGCACTCTCATATCGATGTCGGTAATCCTTAGAGAGGGCGCAGGCAATGATCCGTTCGATATCTTCGGCAATCTCTTTACGTTTAACACGTAATGGAATCGGCTGCCGCGTTAAGTGCTTCTTAACAACATCGGCAGGGGTCTCACCCTCAAACGGCAATCGCCCAGTAAAGAGTTCGTAAAGAATTACTCCCAGACTGTAGATATCACTTCTACTATCTAGCTGCCGCCCCAGTAATTGCTCGGGGCTGGCATAATAAGGGGACATCTGACGATAATCGCAAGGCGCGGTATCAAGCATACCAAAGCCAGTAATCTGTAGAGCATTATCGACCTCTCCACGTTCGCCAAATTCAAACCAGATCTTGTCAGGACTGAGATTGGTATGTAATACACCTACCTGATGCGCCCGCTCTAGGCGCGCCGCGACTGTCATTCCAATTGCCAAACACTGTCCTACAGAGAGTAGCGTGCCTTTACGCACAAACGTGCTCAGCACTTTTTGCACAGGTTCGCGCACAATCACAAAAGAGTATTGATCGGCAACTACTCCTGCGTCATGGTAGACCGTAGTAAAGTCTTGGCAAGCGCGACAAAGCCGTTCCGCTTCATCCTGAAAGCGTAGGATCAATTGTGTAGTGGCACGTTGATGTAAGAGAATTTTGGCAATTAGCGGCTCGTTGTTTTGCCTGTCATGGCAAAACAAGACTGCCCCTAATGGCCATTCTGAGCGAGGCTCGCCAAGTAGATATCTATTGGCTAACAGGCTGCCCGTTAAACCACGTAGATCTTGTGCCCGCCATAGCTCATCAACCTGCTTTGCGTCTTCTCCTTGTGCCGTTCTATTTCTTGCATTATCTGCCATGATCAGCCTCTCTGGGCTTCACTATAGTTTGCCAAATGGTCTTTAGTTGTTTCTGCAAGATTAACAATGGCCCGCCACTTGCGGGCCTAAAATAATTGATATAGAGAATTTGATTATCGATCTTTTAATTGCAACAATCAAGCAGCTCGCTCAACACATTACCTAACAATAGCATGCTAGCTTTCTCCGCTTCGAAATTGACTGTTATCACCACAGGTGTTAAATTAAAACTGAGTTGGGTTAGACTAGCCCAGCACTTAAAGCCCCAAGAAGCTGCGAAACGCATCAGGCGAAATGCTTGGAGAAATCGTTCGCGGTTGCTTGGGGCTTCTCATTCTTCTCACAATCTTCTCAAACTGAAATGAGAAATTGTTATATGCGTTACTGAGACAATATGTCAAAATAGTAGGTGCGGCGCATATGCACAACCAATACTGTTCTGCATAATTTGGTATCGCCGATAGTGAGGTCTATGTGAAATTTTTTGCCTCATAAAGCGACGATAAATTTGAGAGGAAAATTTAGCTTGAAAGAGAAACGTTGGCGTATAGCGTTGGAGCAACAAGAGGTCACACGACTGGCTACGTTGCTGACAGTCGTACATCAAGAACTGCCCGATTACCGACAACGCCTGAGCAATTATTGGAGTGAGCAAGCTGCTCGCGAACAGGTTGAAGCTGATGAGCACGCCTTACATATGATCGCTTGTTTGGAAGCATTGCTGCCTAAATTTGACGAACTTATCCAACGTAATACTCAAGATGGCAAGAACGGGCAGATACGTATTGCACTTACCGCCGAAGAGCTATTGGAACTGCGCGCGATCTATTACTGTGCTTCTCACCTACCTGATCAACCAGATTCATTGAGTTGGCAAGATTTTGTGCAAGTACTCACACCATTATTAGCAGCCCTTGACCGTAGTATCTTTGAACAGGTAGCTGCGCTTGTCACTCCTAAAGCGGTAAGTTGCTCGATCAATGATTTCAAGCGTGGCCGTGCTCAATCCGCTACTGCCGATACTTCACCCGCTGATGAAGAGTTCGATGGCTTAGACTGGAACACCTAGTTAAAAATAAGAGATTCCCTACAAAATTGTACTGATTTTAAGCTGACACGACAATTTTGTTAGCTAGCCTAACCGCCTTCAAAAGCTTGCTAGCAAGCTACGCAAACTCTTAACTCTACTAGAGATCAGTGAGATCTTCAGGATCTCATTGGGCATTTTTGCCTAAGCTAGTCTAACAAGATCTTACTGCTTGTTGACCATTTGCTAAAAAAACGTACCTGTGTCTTATCACCGCCTAATATCAATAAACATATAATGAGCTAGCCGCTCCAGTAGTAATAGAATGACAAATTTGTAGTTGATTATAAAGATAGCTACAAAACTGTAGTTATCATCTAGAGAATAAATATGTCCTGGCTGCTGGTCAGGAAATATTAGCCGTTGCCGTTCAATCACATGATTAAGTAGCTGGGATTACTGGCACTGGTCTTGCTAGCAGGATGGTCATACGACTATTCGGCAGAATCAGTGATTTTTGCTAATGATGTTGTAAATGGATGCGCTATTAGCTCAGGCGCAACCGCTCAAATTACTTAGGAGGAATGGATGAACACCAAGGCTATTCTCGAATATGCACGTACAGAAGGTGTCGAATTTGTTGATTTCCGTTTTACCGATCTTTTCGGTGCCTGGCATCACTTAACGGTACCATTTGCTGAGGTGAAGGAAGACACGCTTGTTGAAGGTATAGGGTTTGATGCTTCAAGTCTGCGGGGCTGGGCGGCAATCAATGAATCAGATATGTTGCTCGTGCCAGATATCTCGCGCCATTGGATAGATCCTTTTGCTGCGCGTAAAATGTTATGTTTTATCTGCAATGTACTGGATCCCATCACAAAGCAGAGCTACTGGCTTGATCCACGTGCGATTGCACAACGCGCAGAGAGTTTCTTATCCTCGACAGGCATTGCTGATACAGTCAACTTTGGACCAGAAGCAGAATTCTTTGTTTTTGATCGCGCTAACTTCCATACTAGTGCCAACTCTGCATCCTACCTACTTGATAGTAGTGAAGGTCCCTGGAATTCTAGTAGCTCCGCGGCCACACATGGTTACCATATTCGTCATAAAGAAGGATATGTTCCGCTTGCTCCGCTTGATACGCTAGTAGATTTCCGCGCCGAGGTAGCGGCTTTGCTCAAACTAGTAGGTATAAATGTGGAATGCCATCACCATGAAGTTGCTACTGCAGGACAATGTGAGATCGATTTCCGCTATGACACACTGACACGCACCGCAGATAACTTGATGCTCTTCAAATATACCGTCAAGAATACTGCTGTCAAATTTGGCAAAACCGCGACCTTTATGCCGAAACCATTGTATGGAGATAATGGTAGTGGCATGCATTGCCATCAGAGCCTCTGGAAAGGCGAAAAACCTCTCTTTGCCGGTGATGAGTATGCTGGTCTATCTAAACCTGCACTCTACTACATTGGTGGGCTACTTAAACATGCTCCTGCCATTGCTGCCTTTGCTGCTCCTACTACCAACTCCTACAAGAGACTAGTGCCAGGCTTTGAAGCTCCTGTCAATCTTGCCTATTCCAGACGTAATCGTTCTGCTGCGGTACGTATACCGATGTATTCACAGAGTCCCAAAGCTAAGCGTTTAGAGTTTCGTCCTCCTGACCCTAGCTGCAATCCTTATCTGGCTTTTGCTGCCATGTTGATGGCGGGTATTGATGGGATTCAGAACAAGATTGATCCTGGTCAGCCGCTTGATAAAGACATCTATGATCTTCCTCCTGAAGAACTCAAGAGTGTGCCTAGCCTACCTGGTTCATTACAACTCTCTTTATCAGCACTAGAGAATGATTGTGAATTCTTGTTAAAAGGCGATGTCTTTAGTGAAGGGTTAATCTCACGTTGGGTACGATGGAAATACGAGAAAGAGATCCATCCAGTTAATATGCGCCCACATCCTATGGAATTTACCCTCTACTACGACGCATAAAAGATCGAATGCAGTAATAAAGTTCAGCAGAGACAGAGTTGTGTACTCTGTCTCTAGCTGTTTATCGATACGGCCAACTATCAGCTAAATTTTAGCGATGACGCCAGTACCAGTATCTGTCTCTGTCTCTATCTCTATCTCTGTATCTGTTTCTGTACCAATAGTCACGTTGGTGGCGACGTGGTACACGGTAGTAGTAGGTCGGATAGTTGTTGTCGTAGTAATAGCCTTGCCGCGCTGCACCGTAATACCCATCTCGGTAGCCAATCTGGAAGGCACTGCGAAAGACGCTCTCGTACTCATCTTTATCGCCAAAGCCACTGTTACGAAAACCACTATCTCCATCGCGATATGCTTTATGGCGACCTATATCAAACGACGCCCCATAAGCTCGATCATTGGAACCAGCACCGTAGCCCAACTGATAACCATTGTAGGAAGCCGCGTTGTTGAAGCCGCCGTAGTAATATGATTGCGCCTGAGCAGGAATAGCAACACCCAATATCACAAGTAGTATTAGGACAGCTAGCCGAGTGTGGTGACGAGAAAAAAGGCCTAACATAAGGCTTACCTCCCTAATATTCGTTTCAGTATTTAATGAGAGTAAATGCACGGCCCGTGCCAGTAGTTGTAAAAAGTGTGTGGGAATAGCTTGCAGAGTGCAGTAATTGTACTCCACAAGCTATTTTACGACGATTTGCCAAACCGTAATAAGTATAACTCAGTTAGCTTAATTGATCACCATTTGACGAACTGAACTACCATTAGGCAAGCCCTACGACGGCAAGCAATCTGCCGACAGCGCCGCCATGATTTTCACCACGATAAGAGAAATAGTTCTCCATATGGCAGCGTGTGCAATCTTGCCAAATGAAGATATTATCTGATGCTAGGCCAGCATTAAGCAGTTGTTCTCGATTGGCAGCAGGCAGATCTAGATAAGCTTTACCGTTCGGCTGATGTCGCGAAAAAAGCCTCTCTACATAGGCAAACTCTGCTGCAAATGGCTTATGCACATCTGGGCCAACTTCAAAACAGCATGGTCCAATTGCCGGTCCCAATGCTGCTAAACAGTGTGTGGCATTGCTACCAAAACTTTCTTGCATCCTATCCAAGGTACGTTCGACAATCCGCGCCAATGTACCGCGCCAACCTGCATGTATACCAGCAATAGCGCGACGTACCGGATCAACGATCAGCACCGGAAGACAATCGGCTGTCTGTATACCCAGCAAGACATAGGGCTGATCAGTAAGTAATGCATCACAACTCACACGTGCATGTTCAGTCTGTTCTGGCTCAATCACTATATGGCTTTCTGCAGAATGTATCTGTTTGGCAGTGACAATATGATAAAGAGGTTTATGCTGATCCAATTCTAGTGCGCTAAGAAAGCGGCGGCGATTCTCGCCTACATTTTCAGGTTTGTCTCCAGAAAAATAGCCCAGGTTGAGTGCCCCCGCAGGAAAGGGGCTTACCCCTCCTAAACGAGTACTAAAGCCGTTGATAAAGCCGGCTTCAGCAAGTGGTACGCATTCGATTACTTTAACCGTATCATGTGTTCTAATTCTAAAATGATCCATGAGCAAAACCTACATAAGGAGTATTGTCAAAATAGCAGTTATGATAGTCGGAACAGGTATCGACATCATCGAAATAACACGTATTAAGGCTGCCATTGAACGTAATGGCGAGCGTTTTATTATGCGTGTATTCACGCCTGCTGAGCGTGCCTATTGCGAGGCTCGCCAGGCTTGCGCAACCCATTTTGCTGGTCGTTTTGCTGCCAAAGAAGCAGCCTTTAAGGCACTCGGCACAGGATGGTCGGGCAATATCAAATGGATAGATGTAGAGGTTGAGGCGGCAATAAACGGCCCACCACGATTGAAACTGGCGGGTGCAGCACTTGTGCGCAGTGAAAAGCTTGGTGTCACCAATATACACTTATCTATATCACATTCGCGTGAGTACGCAGTAGCAACTGTAATCTTCGAGTGTTAAATTAAGTCTCATTCTTCCTGTGTGGCGCCACCCAAATACTCTTCGTAGAGTTCGCGGTCCACACGTGGCATCTCTTTAATATATATGCCGACATTCCAGTTGCGTCCATCTGGAGCAGGTTTGTACCATACGGCAAATCCTTCTATATGTACTGTGCCGACTGGCAAATCGATCTCTATGTTGAGTCGGTTCTTGAAGGCGACAGTATGGTCTTTAATAATATTGAGCGAATCGCTCTCCACTGCGCTCGTCTGTATATGCATACCCTGTAGGCTAAGATCGATCACTTTACCATTAATAGTATGTGATTGGTTGCCTTCGTTATCAGCATCAATAATTGCGAGTCGCACTGGTAAGCCGGCCTCGGGCGGCAATGGTCGTTCTACTGACCCGCTCTCAGAAAGGGGAGCGCTATGGAAATTGGTATTAGGCAATGCACCGCTAGCGCCTACCTGTAATTTATTAGTAGGAAGAAGTGTGCCACTGCCTGCCATTGCCTTTTGCAATGCTTCAGCAAAAGCTTCGGCAGTAGCAGGACGACGCTGAGGATTCTTTTCCAGTGCCTGTAGTAGTACAGCCTCAAGCGCTTCAGGAATATCACTATTAAGCTCACGAGGGGGGCGGGGTCTTTCAGAAACATGCTTTATTGCCATCGCCATAGGAGTGGGTGCCTGAAAGGGCACCTTTGCTGTTAACATCTCATAAAGTATCACCCCTAAAGAATAGATATCCGAACGTTGGTCGAGCGGCTGTGCCGAACACTCTTCTGGAGAGCTGTAGAGAGGTACACGCATAATTACTGAGCCGGTATCAGTAGTAGCTGAGCCAGCCTGATTTGCCACCATTGTCGCAATAGCAAAATCGGCGACACGAGTACGCATCTCTGTTTCACAAAGCTCAAAAAAGATATTGTCTGGTTTGAGGTCACGGTGCAATACATTGACTCTGTGTGCACTAGCAACCCCCTGACAGACCTGACAGATGATCTCAACCGCCTGATCGACAGGAATTGGACGTCCTTTCTTAAGCTCTTCGCGTAGACTTCTCCCACGCACAAAATCGCTGACAATGAAAATATGCCCCGTGTCGAGTTCTCCCCAAGCAAAGACCTGCACAACATAAGGGCTTTTTATTAATATGAGGGGCTCAAACTGGCGGGCAAACTGCTCTAATACCTGCCGATTAGGAAAGAACCTAGGTGGCAACAGGCGTATAGAGATCTCCCGTTTAGCCTGATGGTCCCAAGCATAATAGACTGTCCCTAGCCGTCCTTGACCGATCTGCCGCTTGAGTTCATAGCGCTCTGCCAGCAACGGTGCACAGGAGATTGATTGCACAACCGGCGAGCCATCTCGTGAACAGTAGTTGATATTGTCAGGATAGCAATAGTTACAAGCCGGACACTCTTTCATCTTATTCCCTACGCCTCGAAAGATTGTAAAGTTTAACCTAAAGCCGTATTGCTGGGCAACGTTGTCGATCGTTATGCTACCAGAGATTTTGAGTATAAGTATTATCAAACTCCTGGATAACTTTTTTCAGCTTCTCAGTCTATCTCTGCCCTGCTAATATTATTGCTGTTTCAGTCTGTTCTCTAGATCGGTTCAACAGCAACTACAGTCTTTTATGGTAGCCAGCGGATTCATCCAGGACAATCTTAGCAAAATTATCTGCCTGACTCTGTTTATAGTAGTTATTTTACTCTATGGACAGGCATATGGACGTGAATTTGTTAACTACGATGATTACCTATATATCGTAGATAATCCTCATATTCAGCAGGGGCTGGCGTGGCGAGAGATCAAATGGGTTTTTACTCATACCTATATTTATCTATGGATTCCCCTTACCTGGATCTCATTTATGTTCGACTATCAATTTTTTGGCCTGAATGCTTCCGCTTATCACCTGCATAATGCCATACTGCATGGGCTGACCAGTATATTGCTCTTTCTGATATTAAAAAGACTGGCATATTCACTTTATCAACAAGAAACAAACCAAGCTCTCTGGGTAAGCGCATTCATGGCCGCACTCTTTGCCTTGCACCCATTGCGAGTGGAATCGGTCGCCTGGGCGACAGAACGAAAAGATGTGCTTAGTGGCCTCTTTTGGATGCTTGCCCTGCTTGCCCACCTACGTTATGTACGGTCTGCTAGTCTGTTACGTTACCTAGTAATTGTGCTCTGTCTGCTTTTAGGGCTGATGGCTAAACCTATGGTAGTGACCCTGCCCTGTGTCTTACTATTACTTGATTACTGGCCACTAGGCCGCTTTCAACTATCGTTTAACAAACAGCCTGGTCAGTTCCGTGCATTGGGTTGGGCAATATTGGAAAAGATCCCATTACTAATAATTACTCTAGGTATGAGCATAATTACCACGCAGTGGTATAGGCAAGGGGGACTGATGGTCTCGTTCCAAGCGATCCCTCTTAAGACACGTATCGCCAATGCCATAATCTCTTATGTAAGCTATCTAGGTAAAATGATCTGGCCGACCCGGCTAGCAGTTATCTACCCATACTCGATAGATGGTCTAGCTAACTGGGAGATTATTACTGCTGCTCTGCTACTCTCTTTGTTAACGCTATTGGCGCTCTGGTGGCTACGTCGTTATCCCTGGTTTGCGGTAGGATGGTTCTGGTATCTGGGCACGCTTGTACCAGTAATTGGAATAACACAGGCTGGTCTGCAAGCGATGGCAGACCGTTTTTCCTACCTACCTCAGATAGGCATACATATAATTCTGCTAGTTATTTTACTCAAGTTGCTCACCGTCTGGCCTTATCGTAAATGGGTACTCGCCTGCTCTGCATTGTTGATAATTTGCGGCTGTCTGCTTTTTAGCAAACTACAATTAGAGCATTGGCAGAATACCTATACACTCTTTGGTAATGCAGCAGATGTGGTGCCAGGCAATTATATTGCCTACACCTGTCTGGGTGATGCTTTTATTAAGCAAGGAAATCTAGGCCAAGCCATTGAGCAGTTCCACACTGCCCTGCGTATTGCTCCCAACTTTCCCCCTGCCCATAGCAGTTTAGGTAATGCTCTAATGATGCAAGGAAATACTGTTGAAGCAAGGCTGCATTATACCCGAGCATTGGAACTAGATCCTAACTTTGCCACTACTTATAACAACCTAGCGACATTATTGACCAAAGAAGGCAAGGTCACGGAAGCAATAGATTACTATCAAAAAGCACTACAACTTGATCCAAATTTTGCCGAAGCCTATTTTAATCTTGGCACTGCCTATGCCAAACTGGCCCGCTACCAGGAAGCGATTCTAGTTTTCCAACGTGCCATTGCAATAAAGGCCAATTTTCTCAATGCCCATTACAACTTAGGATTAGCCTACCTACTGTCCGGCGATCAAGTTCATGCCCTAGAACAGTATAAAATATTGAAACTCTATAATCAGGACTGGGCTAATACTCTGCTTAGGCGTATAGAGACAGACGTGTCAGTGCCACCACAATCACCTCATGGTGGTGCCTAAAGAGGCTGGCCGTGATGCTCTCAGAGAGGCCATTAATTACTAGTAATATTGTTGCTTGAAAGATTTATGCTATACTAGGGCAATTGAGGGTGGTAGCAGCTACACATTCGTAACTGTCGGTTTCCAGATGGCTTGCCGTGTTAGGGGCAGATTTTTCAGCAAACCGCACTAAGAGCTATCCTTGCGGTGAGAGTTCCTTATATGTACAAATGTTACGATAGGGCTGACATCCTGTCATAAGTAACATTTTGCGATTTTACTAATGGTGATATCCAGAGCTTGAGCAACGAAAATACAGGAGACCAAATGTCGAAGCGTATTGCTTCTAAGGACGAGCCCAGTAAACTGCGGCTGGTCCGGGACAATGAGTCCACTACCCTCTCTGGTAACTCATCTATGGATCTGCAGTCCTTCACGCTAGCACGCCTCTATAAGGCGGAGAATATCTCAGAACGTTTTGTTGGCCGCGCTGATGAACTGGCCAAGCTAAAGCGCTGGTTTGATCAAGCACTTGCTGGCCATGGCAAACCTGTATTTATTATTGGCGACCCAGGCATAGGTAAGACAGAACTAGTGCGTCAGTTCTTCTTACGCCTCAAAGACATTGCCAAAATCAGTCTGACAGGCCGTTATTTTGATATTGCCAGTGGCGCCCCTTATAAAGTCTTTCTTGATAGCCTGCATGATTTAGTGCGCCATTTGGAACAGACTTTCGCGCATGAACAGAGCCCTTTTCAAGCCTCTGAATTAGCAGCATTACAGTCTTATCTAAAAGAGATTCATAACATCTCTGTCAATCCAGTAGTACAAGGCACAGATGGTGAAAGGATCAAATACAATACCTTCGAGCTGTTAACACGTAGTTATCGACTGCTGGCACATTGGCTGCCGGTCATACTCTTCCTTGATGATTTGCAATGGGCGGATGAACTAAGTTTAGAGTTTCTTGCCTATCTTATACGCACTGTGCAAGGTGAGCGCTTCTTTATTGTCTGCACAGTACGCGAACATGAGATTAATATCGAGCAGAATCCACTACGTATCTGGATGCGTCGTATGAGCCGCTACAATGCTTATGAGCAGCTCAAGATGCAGCCTTTAAGCGAAGATGAGATCGAAGCGTTGATCGATTCACTGTTTGTGCAACATGCTTTTATTGATAATCTTGTCTCCCTCTTACGTAGAGAGACCGGCGGTAATCCTTATTACCTGCTAGAGATCATCAAACAGCTTATTGAGGATCGCAAGATCTTCTGGAATGGTGAGCGTTGGGAGTCATTGCCACTCGATGAAGTACGGCTACCCAAATCACTCGTTGATTTGACGGAATTACATCTATCGCATCTTGATGAACAGGTATTAGAGATCTTCGAACAAGCTGCCGTAATTGGTGATGAGTTCTCCTTTACGTTACTACAATCAGTAACAGATCTAAGTGAAGAAGTATTGCTTAATGCGATTGAAAAAGGTGTACGTGAATTCCTTATACGGGAAGAGCCGCGTAGCCTTTCAGATGCTTCAGAGCGCTATACCTTCTATTACAACACTACTCGCAAGGTGCTCTACGAGCGGCTTACATCAAGACAGCGACGTATTATCCATTTGAAAGCGGCACACCTGCTGGAATCGGCCAATGAGCGTCGTAGTGCTGAGCGTAGTAGTAGCGATCTCGCTTATCACTACTTCCATGCTGGCGAAATGGGGCGCGCTTTCCAATGGTCTGTAGAGGCGGCCACCGTAGCTTGTCAGCGTTTTGCCTTTGATCGCGCTAAGAAATTCTTTGACTGGGCAGCAAAATCGCTGCAGACACTGGAACAGGCCAATCAATCCCCCTCCTCTCAGTTGCTTGCCAAGTACTACTTTATCTATGGTCAGTTGCATAATGCGCTCGGTGAATACGAGGCAGCAGTAGAGCTATTACGACGTGCTCAAGCGGTCTGCCGAGAAGTAGGAGAACAACAGAAAGAGGCAGAGGTCTTATTACTGATCGCCGAATGCCTTAAACATAACTCCTCTTTTACAGAGGCACTAGAAGCCTATACACAAGCGCTTAATTTGGCCAATACACTGAGTGCATTCCAACTACGCGCACTAGCCTCATATGGTGCAGCACGTTGTGAGGTAGAGTTAGGCCATCCACAAGCCGCCGTTACCCTTTTGCAGAACGGTATTGCTACACTGGAATATTTGATTAAGAACAGTTCACAAGATCAACAGGAACAGTTGGCAGGCACACGCGCAGAAATGGCACTGCTACTTTCAGAACTGGAGATAAAGATCGAGAAATCGGTCTCAGAGCGTCAGAGCGGCTCATTTCCTAGTATGGACGCACAGGTGTGTGAGTCTTCAACACCCCAAGATAGGGCTTCAAGGGTTATAGAGGTGGTGGAATCACCACAAGAGATCTTTAAGCAGTATGCGCTCTGGTTCAAGCAACTGCATGGCACTAATGAGATTCTTAACAAACTCTCTAAATCGCAACTTGATCCTCCGCGTGTAGTTGGCCTGATCTTTGGTGGCTTAAAGCAGCTTAAAGGACGTATCAATAATACTGATCCGATTGCTGTCAATAGCCAACTCTCACTTATTGAGAAGCAATTGCAGGAATACCAGCGTTGGTTGCAGCAGATTAACGATATGCTGCCACCCTACACGATTCGTCAATACTTAGATCAAGGTCTCCTATACCCAGAGGAGATGCTACAATTAGCCCGCTTTATGGTATTGGTCCAGTCTGAATCATCTGATGATAAAGGTAAACTGGAACTACTACTGACACGCGCCCTAGAACTAGAAGTCGATCGTCATCAGATTATCAACGGTCTCTTTCCACCTGAGTTGGTATTTACCCAGCTACTGCCCGATCATCCTCAGTTACGACAGATAGAATCGATGTTAGTCGAGATCGAGAATATCGCTAACTACTCAGATCTGATCGCAAGCGATATGACACAACGATTACGGCAGGTTAAGAGTGAGTTAGGGCAGCTTTTCTGGCACCCACAGATTCTTGCTGTCATTATCGAGATCGATCTTAAACTAGACCTACGATTCAAAGAATTGTTGGAACAAGAGCAACGTGAGATTGGGGCAATCTGTGAAAGGCTGCTTAAAGAAGGGGTGAAGATGATCCCGCGGCGTGGCCAAGCAGGCGCCCTAGATATTGAAGCTGCTCGCCGTATGATTGAACGCGCCAAAGATCTGCTTAGCACTAACTATGAAAGTAATCGATCTGGGTTGATGATGTTGGCCGAGGTGGGACGCCTCTTGCGTACACATCTGCAAGAGCAACGTATACTTATGGCTGGCTCTCCAGAACTGGCAAGCCCTTTCAGAGAAACAGAACCCGCTCCACCAGCAAAGCGTTTGCCGCCAGAGATCACTGGTACACATAAGGCATTGCCAACTGCGCCACTTACCACACCATCTACTTCACAACTACCTAATTTGTCTGCACAACGTCAGGAGACGGCCTCGGGTAATTATCCAATCCCTAAACTCTTCGTTAATGTTCCAACCGATCAAACCGCTGCCGAGGCAGCTACCAGCCCCACAGATAATAGTGGTGTGCGTGGTCCTGCTAATGAACAGATCGAGGCCAAGCTACAGAGCCGGCTAGCAGAAATATGTATCTTACTTGCCACTAAGCTACGCAATGTACCTGTGAAGGTGCTGCAATTGAAACGTTCACAGCTAGCTATTGCCTCTTGGGAGGTGGAAGCTCTATTGGCTAGTGAGGATGATCCCGCAGAACCCACCGTAAGCAAGCAGAACCAGATGATCCGTCGTGCTATTGCGCTACTTGCAGAGATGCAAGAGATAGGTATCACTTGCCGCGAACTGCTCTCAGCCGGCCAGCGTGTTGAGGCTTCTTTGGCACTCGCGACAGCAGAATATTTCCTTGAGCAGGCCAAATCTGTTGCTGGCAGTCTAGAGACCAATTCGCACCGGGAACGTGATGCTGGCGAGTATACAAAAGCCCAGAATTTAGCCGCCACTCGACAAAAACTGATGAGCACTCACCAACTTCTCGCTACGTTATTAGGCTGGCTCAAGCGGGAGATGGACAAATAAGCGCCTATCATCTATCCTATCTTCACCAGCGAAGCAACTAGGCCAGCAAGGGGGCGGGATAATGAACAAACTTGGCGAGATCTTCATCAAAGCTGGGCTCATCACCGAAAAAGAGCTAGAGACAGCACTCAAGGAGAAAGATAAGACACCGACGCTGCGCCTCGGCGAGATCCTAGTTATGCTCAATTTCGCTACCGATAAAGAGGTAGCGATGGCACTCTCGGCACAGCTTGGTATGCAATTTGTCGATCTTTCTACACTTACCATCGATCCTGCCCTTATTCAGTTGATACCAGCCAAATTGGCCAATAAATATACTGTCTTTGCGGTTGAGCAAGTAGGCAAAACCCTACGCCTGGCAATGGCCGATCCCCTCGATTTAGAAGCTATACAGTTTGTCCAGTTTAAGGTCAATTGTCAGATCAGTCCGGTAGTGGCGGCGGCTAATGATATACGAAATGCGATCGAGCGCTATTACCAGCTTGATGAGGATATCGAGGAGATTATCAAGAATGTACGCTATAACAAAGGAGTCGAGCTGATCGATGGTGAGGAGATAGATGAATCGACCATTGATCTAAAAAAGAAAAGCCAGACTCCCCCCATTGTACGCATCGTGAATATGGTTATGCAGAAAGCGGCGCGTATGAATGCCAGTGATATCCATATCGAGCCACAGGAGCGTATCGTCAACATACGTTATCGTATTGATGGTATTATGCATCACATTATGCAGCTTCCCAAATGGCTGTTAGGTGGTACAGTCTCGCGCATTAAGATAATGGCTTCGCTTGATATTGCTGAGCGCCGTCTGCCTCAAGATGGCAAGATCAAGATGAAGTTTGAGGGGCGCACCTACGATGTACGTATCTCTACTCTGCCCACTAAATTTGGTGAGAAAGTGGTGATGCGTCTGCTTAATACTTCCAACCCTATGGTCTCGCTTGATGAGATTGGCCTGCTACCGGCAGCAATGCGTACTATGCTTGCCTTTAGCGAGCTAAAACAAGGTCTGGTATTAATTACGGGACCAACCGGTTCAGGTAAAACCACTACGCTCTATGCCTTTATTAAAGAGGTCTTGCGGCGCAAGCTTAACATCATCACCTTTGAAGATCCTATCGAATACATGATTGCAGGCGTTAATCAGGTACAGATAAATGAGAAAGCCGGCCTCACTTTTGCACAAGGGTTACGCTCTGCGCTACGTCAAGATCCAGATGTGATTATGGTAGGAGAGATACGAGACCGAGAGACGCTTGAGATCGCTTTGCAAGCCGGTATTACCGGCCATTTAGTGCTCTCTACTGTGCACACCAATGATGCTGTAACCACGGTTTCGCGTCTTAAGCATTTAGGCGCGGAAGGTTTTCAACTTTCTGCTGGTCTCTGTGGTGTTGTTGCTCAACGACTGGTACGTACCATCTGCTCAAATTGCAAAGAGCAATACGAGCCTTCTCCACAACTGCTCAATAAGCTACAGGGCAAGTTAGGTGGTGATTTCCCACATATCTTCTATCGTGGTAAAGGTTGTGATAAGTGCGCCAAGACTGGTTACCGTAATCGCTTAGGCGTTTATGAAGTCCTTGCCATCGACAATAGCCTGCAGAGCCTTATTGTTGCTGATGCTCCTGATGTACAGTTACGTGAAAAGGCAATTGAGACAGGCATGGTAACAATGGCAATGGATTGTATTGACAAGGTACGTTATGGCATCACTACACTAGAAGAGTTAGAGCGTGTCTTTGTACTAGAAGATCAACTTACCGAAAAATGTCCCAATTGTGAACGGTTATTAAATCCTGAATTTACTATTTGTCCATACTGTAGTTTTGTGCTCTCACACATCTGTGCTACTTGTGGAAAGGATCTAGATTCAGAGTGGACAATCTGCCCTTACTGTCGCACCGAAGTGGGTACGACACGCCGACCTAGCTACCCTGAGCTTTCCCCGCCACCACCCAATGCGTTTTTGCCCGCGCCGGCGCCTCCACCACGTACGCTATCAACTGGCAATATGTCTCCACCACGTATGATTTCGGCTGGCTCTACTCCACAAGTAAGTGCACAACGCTCTTTGCCAGCGGCATCAACACCATTGCCATCAGATGATGGTCAATTTAATAATGCTATACCATCTGTTACGCCTATGCCTCCACAGACTGCACCGACTGGACAGGTAACAGTATTGCCTGCCGATCCTGCTTATAAATTGCAGCAGATGGTAGCTAATTATGAAGAATTATCAGCTAATATACTACTTCTTGAGAACGATGAGATTCTTCTTATTGGACTACACTCTTATCTAAGCAAAGAGAACTTTAATGTGCAAGTGGCGCGAGATGGTTTTCAGGCGCTGGAACAGGTGCTTGCCTTTAAGCCACAACTTGCTGTGATCGATATTATGACGATGCGTATGGATGGCTACGAATTTATACGTGCTCTACGCCAAGATATCTCTACTACTTTTATTCCCATTATCATTCTTTCTGCCAAAGATAATGTGGAAGATAAACTACTTGGCTTTACCCTTGGTATCGACGATTATTTGGATAAGCCGTTTGCTCCCGAAGAGCTGGTCGCGCGTATTCGTGCTGTATTACGCCGTGTCTATGGATAAGGAGAAGCATACTGATAGATTCACTATGTTGGAAAAGAGAGATGGCACTATCGATAGACAAATAAGCCTACTGTCAGGTTTGGCCGAAGAGGCAGGCCGCCAAGGTGTGCGCCGTGTTGGCCTGAGCCTGAATCTTAATCTGGAAGCAGAAGAGAGCAAAGTAGAGCTGATTGCACGTAGTGAGATTATTTCTCGTTTTAGTTTTAAAGATGTAATGGCTACAGGGATCTTCACACAAGTATTAGGTGTGCTACCAGGCACAAGCTTTGTACTTATTCCCCGCGATAATGCACTACGTATTATTGCTGGGGCAACTGGCGCTAAGCCAGACCGACCCGTCTCACTATCAGCCTTCACCCCACAATTAGTTCTTAAACGTATTGGCGAGAACTTCTCGCTTACCTATTTTGAGGGTATTGCGATAATGCTACAGCGTGCCGTGCGGCCGCGTCTGACCGCGCCAGAAGTCATCTTTGATGCTTGGGATACTACCCTCAATCAGATGACTCAACGGTTATCAACCAATAGTAATAATTTATATATTTTTTGGCTGCGCTTCTGCTGTATCATTGGTAATGAGCGCTGCCAGGGTGTGCATCTATACCTAGTCGATCAGGAACTGCTTGATGGGAGCGGTTAAATAATCAACCGATCGACTCCGGTAGCAGACGTCGAAGGAAAGAGATGGTGGGGAATAAGGACAATAAAAATATCAACCGTGGCGAAACCGCCCCCTGCGGTCTCTTGGTAAATGCACAATCCTGTCAATCCTCTTTAGACAGCCGCAGTAATGAACAAGCCTTTTCTTTACTTGAGATATTAGTCGTACTGCTGATGCTACTAGCCTTTGCCACGGCTGCGCTGATCTACCTCAATCGTGTAGTTAATCATTATGATTTAACACGTCTAACCTCAGAAGTAATTGGTCAACTAGAGACCGTGCGTGCTGAATGTATCAAACAGAATGATGGCTTTCCAGCCGCGGCGTTGATGGTTGCTACAGCAGATAACAAATATGCTGTTCAATACTACTACTATGATAATGTTGCCAAGAAGGTAGTTCATGTTGATTACAATTATCTACCATTGAAGAATTACCGCTTTCAAGTAACGCCTGCTACGGTAACCTATACTTTTAATCCTCGCGGCAAGGCCCTTGCTTATGGGAATCTGGAATATAATCCAGCACAACGACTAGCAATGTTACCGGCTATTACGATCGAGCATACGCGAGACACACGACTCAAGCGTATTATTACGCTCACAGTGGCAGGCAACATCAGCGTGCAGTAGGAGGAGATTATGCTGCGCGATCAGAGCGGAACAACTTTGCTAGAGACATTGGTAGCGATACTTATCCTCACGGTTGGATTGGTCGCATTAGCACAATTTGTCGCTTATAGCTCAGCCAATGATCTACGCAGTCGTATACGTATAGAGATGGCGCAACTTGCTGATCAGCGTATGCATCAGGTACGTAGTAAACAATTCTCTGATCTAGGACCGCCAGCAAATTTCACTGACGTTTATGGTAAAGCGGCGCCATTGACTGGTGTACTACCAACCGATACGCCAGAAATGGTTACCAGTGCATCAGGACTGCTCTATCGACGTTGGACCTACATATGGAATCCTACTGGGGCAAGTAATGCTGATCTGCGCCAGATTGTTATCATTGTACAAGCAGCTAGCCAGGGGTTTGCTGCACGAGAACTGCAACGTCTAACCAATTACCGTACTAACCTGCAATCGGGTCCATATTTCAACCCGACTGCTACTACTCCTTAAGGTGAGTAGATATGAGTAAACCGCCAACCAAACTGTATAGATGTGTAGTAAATGGCTGTAGCGGTTTTTCGCTTGCTGAAATGATGATCGCTATGCTGGTACTGCTAGTCGTACTTACAGCAATCTTTGGGATCGTTTCCAATGTACAGCTAAGATACCAACAACAGCTTGGCTCAACACAGGCACAGGCTGATATGCGTCGTGTGCTGGAATTTATTGCCCGCGATCTAGCATTGGCCGGAGCAAATGATCTAGGCGGTGTGGTTGCTGGTTCTAGCGCTACCGTTGTGCAGGTTCAGGCTGATCTGGGACGCTCTCCTTATGACGAATATGCTGGCCCTGACCCGACTGCAGATGGCGCCCTTAGTCTACCTAATGAAGATATCAAATATAGTTTTGATGCCAGCAAAGGCGAAATCACCCGCTACGATGCCTATGACGCAGATTATCATATAGGAGGTACATTAACAGGTGCACAACTACCGCAAATAGTTGCCAAACAGATCAAGTCTCTAAACATAGAATACCTAGACGAGTTAGAACAACTATTGCCTGCCCCCCTCTCTGCTACTAATGCTGTTAAGGTCTGTAAGATTCGTTTAACCATTACAGCAATCTATGGTCGCCGTAGGCCTAGCTTAGCAAGCGAAGATCTCACCTACAACATACAGACAGAAGTGCTGGTACAGAACAATCCTGCCAATATAGGTAGATTCTGATAGCCTTGGCGTTATAATGCCGCCATAACTGAGAACTCAGCAGGAGGATTAGTATGGGCCACCGGAAAATTTTTGCGCTCACCTTGTTTCTCGTAGCTACAATCGCAGGAAGTGTGTTGCTAGGAAGTGCCTACTCTACAGCACCAACACTTACGATGAACATAGCCGCCTTTCCGGAAAAAGAACTGGCAGCGGGAATGATGCAGAGTTATTCACTCAAAGTAACTAACTCAGGAACTTTACGCGCTACTAATATTCAAGTACGTGCTACAGTCGATCGAAATCTACAAGTACTGCATGTCACAGATGGAACTTTTAACTCTCAATCTTCGACCGCACATTGGTCGATTGGTGATCTTGCCGCTGGGCACTCGGTAACCGTCAGTTTTATGGGTCGGTTAAATACCACTGCCAGCATTGGTGAGGAATTGGCTGTACAAATGTTTGTGCGTAGCAATGAACAGAGTGAATTGATGGGAGGCAAGATCAAGACACGAGTTAGCCCATCACCAAAAGATGCACGTGCACAACTGATAACGTTTCAGACAGTCGATCCCCAACAAGCGCGTCCCGGCGAAACGGTAGTCTTTCATATCATCGTACATAATGATGGACAGGCTGCTGCCGAAGAGATCGTAGTCAATGAACGTCTACCGCGAGAATTAGAGTTACTCAGCGAGCATATACATCCACATCTAAGCAACTTTGCTAATTCAAGCGCACCTTATCTCTCTTATGATCCTGATGCTGGTACATTGCAGGTCAAATTGGAGAGACTGTTGCCAGGTGAATGGATGGCATTGATGTTCAACGCACGTATACGTGATAGTGTCCGCACTGGCTATCAGATCAATGCAGAAGCGCTAATGGAAGCCAGCAACCCACAACTACGTATTAGTGCACCTGCCCATATCGATGTAGGCGCTAATTTAGCTAATGCCACTTTAGAAGTAAAAGTCGATAAGACAAATGCGATGGCAGGTGACAAATTAACCTACACGATCACAGTCTGCAACAAGGATAATAAAGATATAACAAAGCTCAAGATTGACAACAAAATTCCTAAAGCATTACGCCTTGTACGGGGCAGCGCAACAACCAGTTGTGGCTTGCAAGTAGTCGAAGCAGGCGATAAAGGCCAGGTACTATGGAAGAAAGGCACCTTGCCAGCAGCCTCAGGTGGTAGCGATGGTTGCTGTAGTGTCAGTTTCCAGGCAACAGTAGTAGACGGTCTGGCCAATGGTACTGTTATTACTGATACTGCTTCAGCAAAGGCTAAAGGAGTGAAGAAGCTCTCTGCCACTGCACAGACCACTGTGCAAGCAGCTAATACTGCTAGTGTGGATATGATGGATAATTTCTTTGCGCCTAAAGATCTCACTGTCTCGCCTGGTACGGTAGTAACTTGGACCAACCGTGGCGCGCACCCACATACAGTCACACCTTCGCCCTGCAGTATAGTTGCTGTTAGCTCTGATGGCCAATTCCCTTCAGGTTTAACACGTGATCAGAAATTTAGCTTTACTGTTCCTGCTAATACTAACTCTGGCACAATCATCTATTATTATTGTCGCTTCCATGGCGCGGCCGGCAATTGTACTGCGGCGGGACCAGGAATGGCAGGCACAATTAAGGTCAATTGAGCTGCAATAAAGAGCATAGAAAGGCGCGCTACTTTCTATGCTCTTTATCAAAAAAAGAGTATCTGTTACCACCACATTGCTTAGCCTGATACATTGCTGCATCGGCATATTGTAATAGGCTATTTGCATCAAGATTATCAACTGGGTATAAGCTTATCCCAATGCTTGCCCCTATGGTAAGTTTATGCCCTGCTAACATAAATGGTTGGGATATCGCATCAAGGATCTTTTGCGTTACTCTAGTAGCATCTTGACGACTAGGAATATTGGGAAGAATCACCGTAAATTCATCTCCACCTAGACGAGCGACTGTATCACCCTCACGTACACAACTGCGCAAACGCTCTGCTACCGTTTGTAATAATAGATCACCTATATGATGACCTAACGAGTCGTTTATCTGTTTGAACCGATCTAAGTCAACAAAGATCAAAGCTACCTTACTATTGTTACGATCAGCATTGGCTAGTGCTATATTGAGGCGATCGTTAAATAGGATACGATTAGGTAGCCCTGTGAGCGCGTCATGATGTGCCAAATAGGCTAGCTGATACTCTGATCTTTTGATCACAGTTATATCTGAAAAGACTCCCACATAGTTAATAATGGCATCCTTACTATCTTTGATAGTGCTAATGGTAAGCCACTCTGGATAGACCTCGCCATTCTTACGACGGTTCCAAATCTCACCCTGCCAACTGCCTGTGCTCACCAGTGTCTGCCAGAAGTTCTGGTAAAATTCTTTGCTATGCCGACCTGATTGTAGTAAACGGGGATTCTTGCCAATAACCTCTTCAGCACAATAGCCAGTAACAATAGTAAAGGCAGGATTGACTGCTACAATAGTTCTGTTCTTATCGGTAATCATTATTCCTTCTTGAGTGGTCTCGAAGATCTTGGCAAAGATCTGGATAGCTGCCAATGGCTGGATCTCTTGTTCATGGGCTGGCAGTTGAGCAACGCTTGCTGTCAACCGAGAAATTGCAGATTGGCCTAGAATATTTTTCATTGGAATAAAGTTTTGATAGCACAATACTATTAACAAAAAGAGCCACGAGTTCAGGAAAGAATATTCCTATAACCCCTGGCTCTAGAAAAAATACTGCCTGCCAATAGAGAGCAATTAACCCTGGAACTTTTTAACCCTTAAATGAATAGTCCACCCATTTGATCGTGATAAACGCTCCTAGCGCAATTACGGCAAAGACACTTAGCACAAAGAGCGGAACAGGAATTTCAATTAGGTAAGGAGCAAAATATATACAGGCCAAAAACAACAGATAAACTAGTGTAACACCACCCCCTACTACTGCCATCAGACCTCTGCCAATCTCAAATGCTTCTGTATTAGCATCCTCATTAATAGCTTGTGGCAATGATGATGATTGTTGTGATAGCTGGCTAGGCGCTTCGGTCTTTGGGCGTGTATCCTGCTTAGTAACTTCTAATAGTCCTGTCTCTGCACTCATACTCATAAGTTTCTCCTTATAATTGGGGATTACGAGTCAGTGAAATTGCAACCCCTATGCCGCGTACAATTACCTCAAATAATGGCCTACTTATCCAATTAAATGGGGATTATTCCCTTATGTTGTGGGAAAAATCTCGCTGCTATTAGGAAAAAAGCCTAGATATTTATTGTGTGTGAAAAAAATTTTCTACCTATGCGGATGAGATCTACTGCCGCTGCGTGGCTCAAGATCTCATCCGCACAGGTAGAAAATTTGCTTGGCATAAATGTTGCTCTTCATATAGACGACCAAATTAACAAAGAGAAGAAGATAGAGATATGTTTAAGTTAAAAAGAATATTGCTACCGACAGATTTTTCTCGTTGTGCTGATCAAGCAATGGCGCAGGCAGTCTATCTAGCGAGAAAGCACGAGGCGGAGATCTATATGCTTAATGTCTCCGTGCTCTACGCTATGGACTTTATTGGTGATGTAAAAGATATCTACGCAGAACTGAAGGATCATGCGCTCGATCACATGCGTGCTGCTATTGTTGAGCATAATGCGATTGATTTAAAGATTACTATGCTTTCTTCCCCTAGCACTTCAGTAAGTACTAGGATTCTAGAATATGCACAAGCAAGTGAAATTGATCTGATTGTGATGGGAACACATGGCCGACATGGTTTGGGTCACCTCTTTCTTGGTAGTATTACAGAACAGGTAGTACGACAGGCGACCTGTCCTGTATTAACGATTCGTGAAAGCAGTGAGTCCAAGCCTGCTCAGCCATTCTCTAAAATTCTTGCGCCAATCGATTTTTCTTCATATTCACATAAAGCCCTTGTCTATGCCAAGGAGCTAGCAGCTTTCTATGGCGCACAGTTGCAGCTATTGCACGTTGTCGAGGAGCCTATCTACCCTGCCTTTTATGCACTAGAAGGATTCTTTACCACCAATATGATCCAAGCAATCAAAACAGAAGCAAAGAAAGAGATGGGGCTACTACTGAGAAAGACGGAAGGTCCAGAGATCGCCAGTGAAATTCATATCATCAATGGGCGTGCTGGCCACGAGATCGCTAAGTTTGC
>JBFLVQ010000044.1:0-27283 GCA_040758525.1 Acidobacteriota bacterium | reverse complement strand
ATTATTTCTCTTAATAATGCTGCCCGTTGCGGGCTTTATCTGCTACTTCTAACAACTCTTGGCACCTCACGTGCCAAGCTAAAGCTCTTTCCTCCTGCGAGCTTATCTCGAATTGACGTTACTTAGCAATGAGGAAGGAGAGCCTCTAGTAAGAGAACGGGGAAAAACACCAACAGCGTGTAATTTTCTGCGGAATTTTGCACAATAGCTAGTTCTCTTTAAGCATAGATATTTATCATAATAGCAATAGAGTACATCTTTTAACGGATGGCGATACAATGCTCCGCAACTACTGCAAACCCAATTCAATATTCAAATTTGGGCGATCTCCTCATTGAGCACTACCGAAATTGCCATCATCAGATTCTCTACAGAATAAGGCTTCGACAGGAAATTTTGTATGCTTCCGTCAGCTATTAAATCGCTATCCATTATTAATCCGCTGGTAGCAATAATCTTTAATCTTGGGATTGAGTCTTTTCAATGCTCGGATAATATTAGGACCATCCAATAAAGGAATGACTATATCTATTAATACAACCTTAATTCTCTCCATATTTTTAGCATAGATCCACACAGCTTCTGCACCATTATTGGCCGTTACAACTTCATAGCCATGATTTTTAAGAGCCTGCGTTGTGAGTTCCCGAATAAAGGCTTCATCATCTACAAGCAGGACCACCTCATTATTATCGGCAATGGAGCAGATATCTTTTCTGTCGAATCATCTGCTGTAACCTCAGTTACAGGGAGGTAAATTTTGAACTAACCAGTCTTATAGGAATGATAAAGGCGTTTTTACCAAAACCTTTTACAGTACAAGAACTAATAACAACAATTGAAGATGCCTTAATAAGAGCTCTTAATGGCCAGCATGGCTAGCTGGTAATAGCATGTGACTTTTGGTACGTCCGGATGCAATTTCGCCCGGCTGCTTTAGCTGCATAGAGAGCATTATCGGCAGCTTGCTTCCAACTTTCTAGTGTCATTGCTGGTTCCCACATGGCAATGCCAACACTAAAGCTAGCTTGAAAAAGAGAACCATCTGTGGCTTTATGTCGAATATTCCTAAACTCATCCAGTAAGAGAGAGAGCAGTCGTATAACATCATTTTCTTGTAGATCGTCAATTATAACAGCAAACTCCTCACCACCATAACGGCCAATAATATCTGAACGTCGTAATCGACGTTGAAAAAGCTTGGCAAGAGATATCAACACAATATCTCCTACAGGGTGTCCATAGCGATCATTTACTGATTTAAAGTGATCCAGATCGATCATAACAAATGCAGATGAAATTTGAGGATAGCGGCGACGTCGTGCTAATAAGGCGCTAGCTCGCTCCTCAAATGCGCGATGGGTCAGTAATCTTGTTAAGCCGTCACGAACTAGTAAATTCTTCACAAGCTGAGCTTGTTCAATTCGA
Source organism: Acidobacteriota bacterium (assembly GCA_040758525.1). GTDB lineage: Bacteria > Acidobacteriota > Blastocatellia > Chloracidobacteriales > JADJPF01 > JBFLVQ01. The sequence continues at coordinate 25,855 of JBFLVQ010000044.1, read as the reverse complement.
GACGCTACCATTGAAAGTAGTATCCCTGGTGGAAAAGGTTTTATCAGTATACCATTACTGTTTATATTTTTAAGGTTGTTTTCAACCTGCTCATTTCCTATTTCAAGCAACACTAATACCGGTAAAGTAGCATATCGTTCATCTTGTCGAAGAAAATTGATTAGATCTGCCTCTGATAAACCATGTTGTAATTTCTCTACGATGACTAGATCCGGTTGGTAGGTCTTCAAATCGGTCTCAAAATTTCGAGAATCTGTAGATAGGTAAACCTGATAGCCTGCTGATTCTAGTAATGACTTGTAAAAAATGCTTTCATCATCTGACACAACTATAATACGCGATGGATCAACCTCCTTCCTTTCCAACAGGTAGAGGAGTCTGCGCAACAATACTTCCCAATCTAATGGTTTCTCAAAATATCCATCTGCACCACAACGAATAGCTTCTACTTTATCCAAAAACCCGTTTAGTGAACTGATCATTAATATGACTGGTCTCTCCCCACCCAACAATTTACGTACTAGCTCTACTAACTGATAACCTGTGCCGTCAGGCAATACAATATCTGTAATAATACCATCAGGCATACCTTTGGTAAGTGCAGATAACGCCTCTGTTATGGAATTTGTGGTTATAGCAGCAAATCCTTCTTTCTGTAAGAAGATTTTAACAAGTAAACATATATCAGGATCATCATCAACCACTAATATCTCAATCGGTTTGTGATTACTAGCAAGCATAACTATTCATTCATCGCAAACGTAGAATAATTTTTAAACGGTGCTTGGTATCGCTAGTGTAACGTATTCTTACTTAATCTATTTCGGTTGCACAGAAATCGGTCGATTTGTGCAATCGATCTGATTCTATGTCAATCATCACTAGATAGTAAGTTTCTCAAGCAAAGTTAATGCCAAGGTTAATCGTGAGTATTTATGGTGATTATATACCGAAGTGTTAAATTTTTTCTGATATCACTAAGATTGCTGCTTATTGAGAGGCAATTTACCATATCTTTGTAGAAAGGGCAACGTTGCAGTTGAAGGAAGGTTATTGCTCTTTTCCTGTCTGTATTCCACTTTATTCTTAAACCCATACGGTGGTTCGAAGCAGCTATAGACCTTTTGTTGGTAGATGTCTACTATTGATTTTGTTGGAAGTGCACTACAGATCACGATATCTTCAGGATAGAAGTTTGCCAATGGTAGAGTTGAGAGTGAGAAAGCTTGCCAAACCTGTTTGATCTTGGTAATGTCGAAACCCATAAATGCAGTTGCAACCGTATCCAGGGCGAGTGGATTGTGTGCTGCCATCATTATACCGCTCTTGATCGGGGAGGGCGAAAGGGGACCTTCTTTCTCTCCTCCTACTAATCCATCGAGAATCGCAAGATATTTTACATCTCGTGAAGGGTGTTTAGTAACTATCTTGTTGTTGCGATCAAAGTAGTAGTAAGCTTTATTGATATCAATAATCGTACGCCAGATAGTATCATTGCCATACCAACTACCTGCACCTAATAACGCAGTATTATTGTGTCCACAAAATAGTTTGAGGAATTTCTCACATACACGTCCCGACAAGTTAAAGAGAGTTTTGAGCTTGCCACGATCTAGCTCCCAGTCACAGTGGTAACAGTACCACATCAGATCCGATAATAGATTGCCATCAGGATATTCATCGCCACCCATCTTGGGGCTACCAAAACAGAAATGTGGTAGATAGTCCTTATGACCATTGATGCCAACAAAATTCTTCAGTGCACAAGTTATCCCTGCCTTAATATGTGATTTCATTTTAGGTAGATTGATCATTACATCAGCATAGACGAAATCTCTAGGCATAAGATACTTATTTGTCTTGAGCGTATGTGCGACAGACATGCGTCGTCGCGAGTATTGTGAGACACCAAACTTACAGCCTTGAGCTATCAATGGCATTAATAAACTCTCCTGTTTGAGATCGATCTCCAAGTATTCATCTATTAATCTATCACTGGCAATACGCTCCACCACTCTCTCGGACTGTAGCACCGCACGACCTAACCTATAATCTTTAATCACCAACTCAATCTTGGGAAAGGCAACACGAAAATAACTCTCGATCTGCTCAAGACCAACCAGTTCAGATAATTTCTGCCAATCGGTTCCCTGCAATGGACAGTCACCAATGACTATTTTACCGTACCCTTTGAGGGCTTTGGCAGTATAGTCAAGAACCGCGCGGATCACTGAACCATGTGTTACCAGGCTGCTAGTATCCCGTTCTGGGCCGTGATTGTAATGTGTTACCAGATTGGGTTTGAGCACCACAACATCTCCTGGCTGTACTATCTCACTCAAAGGATTCCAATCCTGATCGCCATAGTGTGCGATATCAAGTTTTAGGTTGTAAAAAAGTTGTCGCAGTGCACGATAGACAGGATTATCTTCATGCGATGTAGAACTATGTGGCCATTCTGGTAGTTTTTCTGAAGGGTGAAAAGGAGGAGTTCGACAGTAATGATGTGACTCTTTGACAAGCGCTACTCTGGTATCATCAAGGAAACTCTCCATATTAACTCTTCCTTTAAACATAAACTGCTTTGCTAATATCTCCGCTAACTTCAGAGATCGTGTAGCGATATTTTCCTGATCGACTGGGTGGTAATTGATTAACAAACTCAAAGAGAACACGACAGTCGCTACCCATCAGCAGTCTTGTTTTTGCGGCAATCTCTACCAATTCAGCCTCTTTGTAGTCTAGATCGGATTTGATGATCTTATAGATAATCAACGAGAGATCTTTTTGAATCACCTGAAATTTCCAGATCCAATCCTTGAAATATAACAGATGTGTGAAGTACTCCCCGTCAACCAGCGTACCATCTTTGCGTTGAAAAGCATCGACATTTCTACCCATTACTTTTTCCAGAATCTGACCTTGTCGGCCACAATGGCAAGCTTGAGTGGCAAGCTTGCCACGATCACCTATTTGATAGCGTATCAGTGGCATCGCGAAATTGGTCAAGCAGGTAACAAGAATATTTCCATCCTCTCCAGGAGGAAGAGGCCTACCTTCTTCATCAACAACTTCAACGTAATTGCCCTGTGGAGGAACATGCAATCCAGCAGATTCACAACACTGGCCAGCAATCAGGCTTACCTCTCGAGAGCCATAGCGATTGAAGACCTTACATTTGAAGACTGCTTCGATCTTCTCGCGCATAAACGGATAGAGTGTGCCAGCGGAAGTCTGTATCGCTCCCTGCTTGCGCACTGGCAAGCGTTCTCGTTCCGCAAATCTCGCCAACTCATAGATAGCTTGTGCATAGGCAACAATCAGCTTGGGTGGTTTAGTATTGAGAAGATTGATGAAGGCCTGCATCTTCTCCGGTGTCATACAGAATGCGTTAAGGCATTTGGAATTAATAAGCCACTCCATCAAATAAGCTTTCCATCCTTTTTGCCCTGCTAAGATCTCTTGTTCCGAACCCCAGATATAAACCTCTGCATCACCCACATCGCAACCTGCCCACTTCGAATAGAGCCTGGAGATAGCGATTGTACGATCGAGATACTCCCGATCCTGAATCAACAGGATCGGTTCACCAGTCGATCCTCCTGAGGTGTTGAAGTGCCATTTGCGTGTAGCAAGATCGGCCGATTTCAATTGATCGAAGTATTTGCGAATTACCGCTTTGGTCAGAATAGGAAATTGTAACAGATAACGGAATGGATCCTCTTGAAACCTATCCCCTAATTTATCGATGATAGGACTATAGTATGGTACGGCTCTTTGACAATGGCTAAGCAGTCTTATCAACAATTGTTGTGTGCAATTTATCGGAGTACCATGAGCGTCTGCTTTGAGCGCTTGCTGGTAGTATCGCGGTATTGAGCTACCACGCAGACTTAAATAATTGAAATAGATCTCCCTCCTTATTGCTGCCGCTATCGAGGAGAATGAGCGCGCCCCTTTCTCTAAAAAGTTTGTATAGGCTAATTTCACTTGGTTACCTCTTGGGCTTCATCAATATAGGAAAATATCCCTGATTTTTTCGCACTGATCAGTAAAAATTCACAGTCTAGCACTCTTACTTTCTGTGTATAAGCAATTCTATAGCCTTGATATTGACCTCTGCCCCAAACACAATTAGTAAGTTAATAATATCTGTATAGCCATGAAATGCTGCATACATTATGGCTGTCCAGCCTTTCTCACCATTGGAGGAAGTCTCCACTTTTGCATTCGTGTCGGCTCCTTGTTCAAGCAGCAACTGGACTGTAGCCAAATCACCTTTTATTACTGCTCTCATCAATGCGGTCATGCCGGAACTATCTCTGGCATTGACATTAACTCCCAGGTTTAATAACAGACGGACAATGGGGGGCGAGCTACAAGCAGCAGCTTTCATCAATACCGTTTCACCATTATAGTCACTATCTTCAGCACTTGCACCATGTTCAATAAGAACACTGGTGAGGGCATCAAATCCTTTTGCCGCTGCTTTCATCAAACTGGTTTCTCCATAGATATCTTTAGCTCCGATAGCAGCACCTTTACTAAGCAATATCTTCACAGTATTCAGATAACCTTGACTGGCAGCTAGCATTAGCGCCGTTTGGTAACAGTGGTTGTGAGTATTGATATCGGCACCATAAGTGACTAACTCATTGACAGTAACTTGTTGGCCTCTAATCGCAGCATGCATTAGGGCACTCATTCCATCTTGATCTTGTGTGTCAATATTCGCACCTCTGCTCAAGAGAATGTGGATTAATTCAGAGTTACCAAAATATGCTGCCCACATCAATGGAGTCCAACCATTATTCTGTTCAGCATTTACTTCTGCACCTCTCGTTAACAAATTGTTGGCAACATCAGCGCGATTATGAATAGCAGCAAGCATCAATAATGTTTTGCCATCCGGTAACCGTTCGTTGATATCTTCACAATCTTCATTAATAGCTTGTATTGTTTGTATATCGCTATTAATAAAAGCTTTCAATACCTTGCTATTAATCACAACTATTAAGCTCCTTTGTATTCTTATCGTAAGAACTCTTGCAATACATATACCAGTAAGTATTTTGTGATCTCTGCAGTATACTCTTAACTAGATGGAATGATTGTTGCAAAACTTAAAGAGAGAGCTTTATTGTAGTAGCATAGAAGTGGTAAGAGGAGTAGGGGGACAATGAATAGGCTGCAGGTTTTGAAACCGATTTCGATACCACATCAGATCTTATTACCAAGTGATAAGGCAAAACTTGAAGGTGAACTATTTATTCCTAATGGTGCTACCGGAATGGTGATCTTTGTGCAAAGCAGCAATTACTACAATCCCTACAATCAGTTTATTGCTAAATCTATTCGTGAAGCAGGAATTGGCACATTAACTTTTAATCTGTTAACAAAAGAGGAAGAAGTGCAATATTTGCTAACCAATTTTCTGCGTTTCAATATTATGCTTTTAGTAAAAAGGCTTGTGTATATAACAAACTTTATCAATACGCTGACAGAGACATCCCGTCTGCATATAGGCTATTTTGGGACTAGTGCCGGTGGCGGCACAGCTCTTATGGCTGCTGCCAAAGTGGGCGATCGTATCAGGGCAGTTGTTTCTCATGACGGTAGACCAGATCTTGCTGGTAATCTCGTATCTCTGGTTAAAGCTCCCACTCTGTTTATTGTTGATGGATATGATAAGCCAATAATTAACATTACCAGAGTAGCCTATCAACAAATGGAGTGTGTGAAAGAGTCAAAATTTGTTCCCGGCATCAATCATCAATTTGAGGAACCTAACCGGCTTGAGAATATCGCACGTCTGTCCACAGAATGGTTCCATAAATATCTGTAAGGAGGTAATAATCCCGCTTGCTACCGTTTCATCAGCTCTTCTCGAATAATAGCTACGATCCTGGCCATCATCTCAGCAGTAATATCTTGATGATTGGGCACCTCTAAAATCGTTAGACGCAGTTTGGCAACTTCAGGAAATTCCGCCGGGTTACAAGCGGGATGAAATGCGCGCCAGAAATCTACCGCTTCAACTCCTCTAGCAAGCAGCCGCTGCATGATAGTTCTGTTATTATCTACCACCAATGGATAACAGAGCGGCACCACGCCCTGTGGCAGGTTCTCAAATAATGGCGGTGAAATATCACGAAGATTTTCCAGTGCATAAAGGTAATTGTATCGACGACTATTGATGATGCTTTCTATATCTTGGGCAAAAGCGATCTGTTTAGTAATCCAACCAATACCCAGGTTTAAGTGTTTGCGATTAAAGTGTTCTGTCCCAACCATCACCGGCTCTATCTCCGATCTTCTCAAGACAGACTTCCCTATTTTTAATGCTATACTACGTAATTGTTGCCCTATCCTGCCGCCACGCAATGCAAGATTACGAAGTATGGATGCAGAGACGACACTAAAAATGGAGCTAATTGGCGGCTTTGCAGGCTCAGGAAAATTGTATTGTGTTGAATTATTGATAATCATCGCTCCACCATTTGGCAGTGCTAACATCTTATACAAACAGAAAATGGCAACATCACCTGTTACTCCTAACGGTATGTCACCATCCTTGGATAAGAGCGACAGCGCACAGTCTTCAATCAGAGGAATATTATGCTCCTCGGCCAGCCTTTTCATCTCACGCACTGGCCCAGGAAAACCAGCGAAGTGTGTTAAATAGAGAGCGGTGGTCTGAGGACCAATTTTAGCAGTGACATCATTGAGATCTACCTCCCATTTACTACCTATCCGATAGAACTTCACTTTTGCGCCAGCATCCATCAATGCTTCAATCTCAACACCATGATGATAGGCAGGAACAAGAACCTCACCGCGATCTAGACCGAGAAATTTTACCATCTGCCATATTGCATTGCGAGCAAAGTAAAAATAGTGAGCCTTCTGCGAACAAAAAGGTAGATAGCCGATCGATTTACTAGGCTTAATCAGCATCATCGGCGATATCGTGGGAGAGGCAGGAATAAAGATGTCCGATGGAAAATGTCTATTCATAACCTGATCAACTCTTCTTATTGCCAGTGGCCAATAATTCTTTTAATAGTCGGGATAATTTTAAATTTAGTTTGATATAAGGCTTGACCAAAGAAGTTGTTACCAAAGATAAATAACCAACTATGAGTTCTTACTAGTGCACTCCAAGCTAGTTTCCACTCAAGTGCACAGCCCAAAAAATCCAGTCTAGTCAATCCTTGAGAAATACAATATTTTGCTACCTCCTCCAACAAGAGGTGGCCAGGCGCACAGTCTTTAAAAGATTCGTCATAACTATTGAGGATCAGATAATAACTATTACGACAGATAAGACCATAACTAAAAGCTACTATCCTGCCATTTAATTTCAATAGGTAGAGAGAGAGATAACCTCTGCTGGAGGCGTATTGGGCCAACTCGTGGTAGAACCCATAAACCTGCTGGTTATGTAGAAGAGCCGTACCATTCTTTCCTTTCCATCCGCGCATTTCTATTTCATAACATTCTGCCAATACTTGTTGAAGAGCCTCGCCTTGCGTTAAATGTTCGGTACTTACCCTACCTTTACTCTCAAACCGTTTGCGGTAACGACGCAAATTATTTCTAAATTTTGAACTCAAACTATTAAATAACTCATCAAATGTTACCGGCAAGGCAATATATGGACTCTGTTGTGCCTCCCAAGATGCAGTAGGAAAACCGGCTGCCTGCGCGGCGCGATAGAGTTGCCAAGCTTTTCCTTCGTCAGGCACGTGGCGAAAGAGCAACACGTCCCAACTATTGTGCGTAGCCAAATATGAGAAGAATATTCGCCCCGCCTCCCCAGCATTCTCAGCAATAAGATCAAATCGGCTAGAATAATCATTTGATGGCGATATCAATTGCCGTGCAGGAATCCAACAGATTGCTCCGCGCTCTTCTACCAATGGCAATATTGCTGTCAGTCTTCCCTCTCGTGTTCTTTGGGTAAGGATCTTAAGTTTTGCTTTTGATGAGAAACTCTCTATCCAGGCGCGAAAAAACTCTTGTCGATAGAAAGGTTCATCATCGGTGCGGTTTACTAACGCGTTCCATTCTCTTTCTAAAGCATTAAATGAGACCCAATCGTTTATTTCTACAACATCACATAATGATTGTGGTTTCACAGCAATCATTCTACCCTCCTGGAAAAAGAGGAGCTTAAACCTATGTTGCTACACGGCGGCGCAACCCTAGCCGAGTAGATAATCCAGTAATAGTGGCCTTTGACTCCACAATTTTCAGATATAATGCTTCCATCTCGTAGCTCATCTGTTTATTAGTGAATCTTTCTCTTACCATTCTCTGCGCATTCTCAGCCAACAGTGCACGGTGTAGCGGATCTTTTAACAACTGCCTGAGTGCATAGGCCAATGCCATCGGATCTTTAGGGGGAACAAGCAGGCCGGTTTTGTTCTCTTTGATCAGCTCAGAGTTACCTCCCACATTCGTGGCAATAACAGGAACACCTGCTGCCATAGACTCCAAGATTGTGTTCGATAGCCCTTCGCTGAGACTTGGCAACACGCTCACATCCATTGCCGTGAATAGTCGTGGCACCTCCTGTGAACGCCCTAGAAAGATAGTATTCTTCTCTATACCTAATTCTCTGGCAACCGCCGCTAAATTGGTTTTAGTCTCTGGCTCATTGATACTGCTGCCAACTAACAGTAGGCGCAGATTGGGCCAATGGTTAATCAGTTGTCGGGCTGCTTGTAATAGATAAATATGGCCTTTTACCTGCTTCAATTCAGCTACCACACCAATAACTGGGGTACCTTCTTCAATACCTAGTTCGTATCGCACTTGAGCACCAAAACTACGATCGATAAACTGGGTTAGATCGATACCATTGTGAATTATCGAGATCTTACAGGATCGTATATGCTCTTGCCTGACAAGCATCTGCTTGATAGCAGCAGCATTTGTGACAATGTTATCAACACTGTGTGACAGGAGCGCCTGCAACCACTCGTGATACGGTAAACCATGTGGTTCATATAGGTCTCGCCGACTAGTAATGATAATAGGAACACGCGCCCACAGACCGGCTAATACTCCAAACGTATTACCTAACAGGCTGAAAGTGTGCAGCAGATCGATGCTGTTCTCGACCAGATAAGTGCGCAGTCGTTGCAGTTGGCGAATAGCATTAAAATTGTGCAGATTATTGAGAGGGAAATATTTGATAACTATGCCAGCTTGCGCCAATAGACTTTCCCATTCGCCCCCTGGACGCGCAACCGCGATGGAAAGATCGAATCGATTACTGGACAACCCGCGACATAGCTCTATGATCTGTCGTTCGGTACCACCTGTACAGAGTCCAAAAGTGTAGATCAGGATCTTTAACCTGCGATTCATAAACCCTTTGCCATATAGTCAGACATCATTGTCCAACTGCTTTTGATATATCTGCTGTGCTGCCACTGCCATTGCACTAAAAATATATGGATACCAGGTAAAAAGCAGCCCCCCAGTAAGACTGCTGACCAAAAATACCCACATCCCGATATTGAGCGCAGTGACAACAGACAAAAGTGAGCCGTAGTGTTGTCTAAAGATCTCTGGGGCAAGCATGTGCTGCTTTGCTAGTAGCGAATTTTTCAAACGCCAGATCAGCCTCCAGATAGCTATCAGAAACATAGAGAAAAAAGTAAAGCCCAAAAGCCCCAATTCTGCCAAGGCCTGAATAAAGGTGTTATGAGCGGTACGAACTGCACCATATCTTTCTCTTAGATCCTCTGGCCAGCCTAAAATATAACATCCTGCTCCCACACCTAAGATCGGGTTGTTCTCAAACATATGCATACCCGCTTCCCAGGCTTCCAATCGGCCTGATGATGATCGATCACTCATATAACTAGTGATCGTCTCGATACGATCCAGATAGTCAGAAGATATAAATGGTACACAGAGTAATAGAATTACTAGCACTAACACTAGGCTACGTATATATTGTCGGCCTGATAAGATTGTTAAGAATAATATTGCCATCAGACAGAGAAATCCCATTCGTGAAGCCGTGAAAATGATTGTAAGTGTATAGATGCTTGTGCAACCGATTGCCAATAGTTTTACGGTCTTGCGTTGCGATGAACTGAATAACGCGATTGCCAGAGGAATCAGCATTGCCATCGTATAGGCAAGATCGTTTGGGTTTGCATAAATTCCGACCCAGGTTGTTCGAAATCCCTCTACCAAATTCTCACTATTAATATAGTTCCTCATCGCACCGGCAGCGGGAAGGAGCCCGCCTAGACATAAAGCCCAGATAATACCGTTCAATTTACCATAACTGTCCACGATATTACTGATGAGTAGAAAGATGGCAAGAATTTTGATTGCATCCAGAGTGGTATTGAATGCTTCGTGGGGCCATAATGCTACAGGGACACCCAACATTGTGCTTACGGTTAGTGCAATCAGCAAATAAGAAGGAGCATGCAATATAAATGGGTCTTGGTGCGACAATTTCCTTGTTAACCATACAACCAGAGCACAGATCGCGAGTGTATAAGCCGGCCTCACTTCATTAAGCATAGGAAAGACGCTCTGCAAGGCACTACAGAGTAAGAAGAGAAATACTAACAGGCATAGGTAATCCAGTCCATGCTGCGGTGTCGGCCTATCTTTCTTCTGCTCATATACTGTTACAGATGCAATGGAAGTAGTGTTGTTATTCATAGCAGTTCACCGGATCGGATTGCCGCTTGCAAATCTTGTTTGAAAAGAGGCCACGTAACTGACACTCTGCTACAATCCTGGAAAAATTACTGAAGATGCCCAGACAAGCCCTTTCCCACAGAAGCTTGCGTTTAAGTTGGTAGGGGTTCTCTCCTGGCAGGTTAGGCCGATCTTCGGTCGTGCAGGCACTCTGAAATCCTGCCTGTTTGACCAGTTCAACAATATTCGCGTTATAACGTCCGTCTGGATAGGCAAAATGCCGCACTGATATACCTAACCTATATTCAAGTTCTGCCTTTGAACAGAAGATCTCACATTCGGCCATCATCTGTGGCTCTGCCGTCAACAATGGATGATTGCGTGTATGTGCCCCTATGGTTAAGCCAGCAGCGATTATCTCTCCGAGCATAGACCAATCAAGCAACCGGTATTCAACAGGAAACTCATCATCCGAGAATTGCAATTTATTCTTCATGGCTGTGATCAGCCTCTTGACTTGTACTCGTGGCATTTCGAAAAGAGCGCGCATCGCCCGATAATAATCTGGTCTATGGCCAGCCAAAGCGCTGCGCACGACAGTTAGCGGCTCGATCAAATTCGACTTTTCCAGTAATGCCATAACCGAGTAATGGCGTTTTATCATTTCCATTAGCAGATAAAATATTTGATCATGTGCCAATGGTTCTGTCTTTCCTATCAATCCAGTAGGAACAAAGAGTGTGGCAGGCAAACTGTAGCGGCGCAATATAGGAAAAGCAACAGTATAGAAGTCTTGATAACCATCATCAAAAGTCAGTACCACACTATCACGCTTGGGTAGATAGCCTTCTGATAAAGCCTCTAGAGCATCATCCAGAGAGATAAAATTATATTTTTTATAGATCAGATCTATATGCTGTTTAAAAATTTTCTCTGATGTGAGCAAAGCAGGAATGGCGTATTCGCTGCTATTATGAAAATCCTTCACTATACGGTGATAACCAAGGATTATAATCCGGCGACCGCCCTTAATACTTGTGCCATAGGCAGAGAGTTGATCGAGTAGCCCACTGCTATAAATGGCATAGGCCAGTGATGCTTTTGCTACTCGCCTCAGTCCAACTTTCATACCATCTAACAAACTACTCATGGTTGCCGCCTCTGTCTAAAAAACCAGCGAGAGATTAAAGTACCAAGACACAAAATGCATAAAGAAGAGAACAGGTTCTTTATGCGCTTTGTATTTTTGTGCTTAATCTCTCCTTATTGCTGTTATAATCAACCCGCTGTGACAACTTGCCTTTTAATTCCTTCAAAAAGAAGTAGAGACTAGGGACAAGTTTGCCACGAGGATAGATCATCAACGAATAGGTGCGTCGTACAGTGTTTGTCCATTTGAATTTATACTCTTCCTCGCCATGTAAGAAATCATAAACAGAAAGATTATTCGCGATCGCATCCTTAATTGTCTGGGCAAGTAGCACCATACCGATACTGTAACGCTCCCAATCAGGCGCAAAGCCCGATTGATAGAAAGAGAAAGTATTTCCATACTGCAACCCATAGATACCGGCGACCGGTTGGTTTTCAATCTTCAGTAGATATAAACGCAACCAGCCCTGAGCAAAGAATTGCTCTGCAACCGCTTGATGAAATGCTCGTATTCGCGTACCGGAAAATCCATCCGAGCCACCACGTAGTTGCCATCGACGCGAATGTAGATCAAAGATCGCATCGAGAAAATGTGTGATATCTTCGGCGCGCTGGCATTGTTCCACCTCGGCATTGAGTTGCTGAAAGACCTGTCGGCTGCGCCGCCGCAAGTTATAGCGCATGTTTGTGCTCAGACTGTTTAAGAATGACTGCCAGGAATGACCGATTAGCTCGATATAAGGACAGATATATTCTGGCCCTTGCCTGCAAAGATATTCCCCATCTGTTGCAAAACTGTTAAGAAAATTCTTATAAATAGCGCTTCTTTCCGGTAGTGCAGTGAGTCGTAGCAGATCCCATTGGTTTTCGTACCGACAGATCTTGTTGTACACGCTTGCGCATACTTGTTCTTCATAACCATCTTTTATGATCAGATTCAGATAATCAGAGCCAACTTCACCACTACCAAGCCATTGAAGATTTTTTATCGGTATTAGTCCACGCAATCGCGCTTTTTCTTGAAACAAAGGTGCGATTCCCACCAATTCTTGATCAGCTTTGACTAGCATAACTGCTAATCTGCGCTCCTGTTTGAAATGCTGCCACCAGGTGTAGAGCCATTCCCAAGTGAGAAAGATAGTATTGGCGGTGGAATGAAATAACAGCTCGCGCCATTGTTGGCGAAGAGCGGCAAAATCGTCGTTACTTTCGATGACTGTCACAGTGAAATTATTTTTCACTATCATCCCTCCTGCAATTTAGCATTGACTCTACCCTCATTCAAAAAGCCCGCCAGCGCTAACAGATACCAACCTGATTGGAGTATGAGGATGGACAGATAAAAACTACCGCTCAGAAAGAGATTGGAAATAAACATACTGATCAAACAGAAGGGGACGATCAACCGACAAACTTTATGCGAGAAGAATTGCCAGAAAATCGGATTAAAGGTTGGTAACAACAATCTTGGCTCAAGTGCAAGCAACTGATAATTGCCATAGAGCGTACGTACTTTGCGTGCAAACTCATCTACGGAATTTGCTGTGATATGATCGTAGACTTGGGCATCGCTGTCAAAGACCGTACGATATCCAGCGAGCGGCGCACGCATGGGAATAAGAACATCATCAAGCACGAGTCCTGCTGGGATGGGAGCAAATAGATGGCGACGTATTGCATAGAGAGCTCCGGTAGCACCGCAAGTTGAGTGAATAGCTGCTTCTGTACGACGCAACCATTTCTCAAAACGCCAATAGAAGCCTAGACCACTCATTTGTGGATGTTGCTGCTCATCAATAAATATTAGCTCTCCACTCACAGCACCGACTTTCGCATCCGCAAAGTTTGCTACTAGTGTGCGTACCGCATTGACAGCCAGTTGCTGGCGCGCATCTGTAAAGATTAGAATATCTCCTTGTGCAATCCTGGCACCACTATTGAGCGCTACTGCTTTGCCGACATGCTCTTTTAGATTGATCAGTTTGAGATTGCTGTAACTTTTCTGCATATTGGCTATGATCTCTGCAGTGCGGTCGGTCGATCCATCCGAAACCACAATTACTTCCATCAACTGTGGCGAATAATCGAGTTGAAAACAGTTCTCCAGTTTGCTAGCAATAAAAATCTCCTCATTGTAGGCAGCAATTATTATAGAGACCCTCGGCGTGATTGGCTCTCGTCGATAACTGCGGGCACAGAACTTCACCAACCCTGCCATCAGTAATGGATAGCCAACATAAGTGTATGCTATCAGTAGTGCTGATCCCCAAAAAATTATTTTTACTGCCCAAATAATAGATATCATAGTCGCACAATCTTGTTTGAATTAAAGCCTCGCAAAGCATTGCGTGTGTCCACAATACTTTGTGCATATTCGACCAGTGCTTGATAATCAAAGCTCTTATGGTCTGTGATTATCACTACACAGTCACTACTGCTCAATAGATCTGCAGTAGGTTCAAGTGATTCTAATGTAACGCCATCGACTCTCAGGGAAGGGACATAAGGGTCAGAATAAGAAACAATTGTTCCTTTGCTGTTAAGTAGATGAATAACTTCTAGCGCCGGAGATTCGCGTACATCGCCAATATCTCGCTTATAAGCTACCCCCATCACATGCACGTGTGAATTGCGCAGACATTTACAATTGTTATTTAGTGCGTCTACAATCCTATTCACAACATGCGCTGGCATCTGGGCATTTATCTGCCCAGCTAGATCGATAAAACGTGGTTCAAAACCATGCACTCGTGCCTTCCAAGAGAGGTAGAAAGGATCTAATGGTATACAATGTCCCCCTACACCAGGACCTGGGTAGAATGGCATGAAACCAAATGGCTTGGTGGCGGCGGCTTCGATCACCTCCCAGACATCCAATTTGAGGGTGTGGCACATAAGCGCTATCTCGTTAACTAGACCTATATTCACACTTCGAAAAGTATTTTCTAACAATTTCACCATCTCGGCGACAGCAGGAGAAGAGACCGGAACTACGGTTTCTACCACCTGCTGGTAGAGCGCAACCGCCAACTTGGTACACTGTTGTGTTATACCACCAACAATTTTTGGTATGTTGTGCGTCTGGTATTCTGCATTGCCAGGATCGACTCGCTCCGGCGAGAAGACTAGAAAGAAATCCTCCCCCACTTTCAATCCACTCTCGGATAGTAACGGTAAGAGAATCTCTTCCGTGGTGCCGGGATAAGTGGTGCTTTCAAGAATGATAAGCTGCCCACGGCGAATATGTTTTTTGATCTGCTCAACCGCTCCCATAATAAAAGAGAGATCCGGATCTTTACTTTTTCTTAGCGGCGTGGGTACACAAATGTTGATCGTATCCAGCCTGCTTACACAAGAGAAATCTGACGTTGCTCTCAACCTTTGTGTATACAACAATGGCTCTAACTGTTTTGCGGCAACATCTTGAATATATGAGTCACCATTGTTGAGTCTTTCCACACGCCCTAAATCAGTATCTATCCCGACAACTGTGAAACCGGCACGGGCAAATTCAACAGCTTCCGGCAGACCTACATAACCAAGACCGATAACTCCCATACGAGCATTGCGCGTGAGAATGCGGTCAAACAAGTCCTGGTACACTCTTATCGGCGGCATAGCTATTTGTGCCTCTGCTCTCATTTTTCTCACTCTCCTATTCTACTGTGACGCTCTTTGCCAGATTACGCGGCTTGTCTACATCGCAACCACGCAATATTGCTATATGGTAGGCAAGAAGTTGTAATAGCACTGCTTGCAGTATTGGTGTAAGCAGTGATCTAGTTCGCGGCAATGTAATAACCTGGGTTGGCTCAAGAGCAAGCCGATTATCATTCTCATCAGTTATAGCAATCACACTGCCACCGCGGGCACGCACCTCCTCAATATTGCCAATAACTTTGCCATAAACGTGATTATGCGCTGCCAATACAACTACTGGCACACCTTTTTCTATTAGGGCAATTGGTCCATGTTTCATCTCACCGGCAGCGTAACCTTGGGCATTGATGTAAGAGATCTCTTTCAGTTTGAGAGCGCCCTCAAGCGCTACAGGATAACTGATCCAACGACCGAGAAAGAGAAATGTATTGACATTATGGTAGCGAAAGGCTAATTCTCGGATCTGCGGTTCAAGTTGAAGAGTGCATTCTAGATCACTGGGTAAGCGAGTAAGGGCTCCAATCAATTCTAACAATTGATCCTGCATTATATGGTTACGTGTTTTACCCCAATGCAGTGCCAGTAGCAACAACGCCACCAGTTGGCAGGTAAATGCTTTGGTAGAAGCAACTCCGATCTCTGGTCCGGCTTTAGTGAAGATACAATCATCTGATAGGCGAGTGATATTTGAGCCAGCAACATTACAGATA
Organism: Acidobacteriota bacterium; assembly: GCA_040758525.1. Lineage (GTDB taxonomy): Bacteria > Acidobacteriota > Blastocatellia > Chloracidobacteriales > JADJPF01 > JBFLVQ01. Next base: position 9,653 of record JBFLVQ010000044.1, on the reverse strand, counting down.
GAAAGTACTGAACATCCCTTAGCACGCGCGAGTTCTAAAGCAGCCAATGTGTCGGCAGTCTCACCTGATTGGCTGATTGGCAACACAAGAGTCTTTTTATTACAGATGATAGTACGATAACGATATTCCGATGCCATCTCCACTTCGACAGGGATACCGGCAAGCGATTCTAATATGTATTTACCAGCTAGACCAGCATGATAGGATGTTCCACAAGCTACAATATGTACGGTGTCAAACTTTTTGACATCGAGTTTGGTTATCCCAATGGCGCCTTGTAAATCTAATATTTTACCAAGCAGTGTCTCACGAATGGCGGTAGGCTGTTCGTAAATCTCCTTAAGCATGAAAGAGTCAAACCCACTCTTCTCTACCTGTTCAGCCGACCAGGTGATCTGTTCTACGGGTTTCTCAACAAGATTACCACTACGCAGATCGGTAACTTCAATACCATTAGAGCTTATCTCCACCATCTCTTCATCTCCGATCACGATCTCATTACTGGTGTGGGAAAGAATTGCTGGAGTATCAGAAGCAAGAAAATATTCATGATCGCCAAGGCCTACTACTAATGGACTGAAGCGACGTGCGGCAATAATCCTATCCGGTTTATCAGCGCTAATTAATCCTATTGCAAAACTACCAGTCAGCTTTGACAATGCCTGGCGTACAGCACTTTTCAGATCATTATTACAATAATAACTCTCGATCAGATGTACGATCACTTCCGTGTCAGTTTCTGACCTGAAGATATGACCAGCAGCAATAAGCTCATCTTTGAGTTCTCGATAATTTTCTATGATACCATTGTGCACAACGGCCAGCGTTCCGGTGCAGTCTAGGTGTGGGTGAGCATTCTCAGTAGAAGGTCGTCCATGTGTTGCCCAGCGAGTGTGTCCAATCCCGAAGCCAACATCTTGTTTGAGATCATCAAGTAGTTGTGCTAGTCTGTTGAGCCGACCCTCAGCCTTACGTAATACAAGTTTGCCATTACAGTTAAATATGATTCCAGCAGAATCATAACCGCGATACTCAAGCCGTTTCAAACCATCAAAGAGAATTGGGATGGCATTGCGTTTCCCCACATATCCAACAATACCGCACATATTTGCTCCCTTCCTTAAAAGCTTCCCTGTCATTGAGAACAACAATGTAGAATAATTGTGTCTCTATGCCCTTTGTGATAGATAATCTTTTCTTCTTACCATTTCAATCAATACTCTTTTAGACAGCCTTTACCTTGCACCTCTGCCTACTAATACAATCTTTATCGTCTGGAAGATGATCCAGAGATCCAGCGGCAAAGATAAGTTCTTGATATAATAGAGGTCATATTTCAGTTTTTCGCAGGCCTCTTCGATTGTTGCTCCATAAGGGTATTTAATCTGCGCCCAACCAGTGATACCAGGTTTAACAGTATGGCGCTGCCCATAGTAAGGGATTATCTTCTCAAGTTGTTTAACAAAGTAGGATCTTTCAGGGCGAGGACCGACAAAGTGCATATCACCCTTAAGGACATTGATGAATTGTGGTAACTCATCAATGCGCATACGCCTTATGAACCGACCTACACGTGTAATGCGTGGATCGTTGGTCCGTGCCCACACCGGACCAGTGTGGGCTTCAGCATCAACATACATGGAGCGAAATTTGATCAATTTGAATATTCGACCTTCTTCGCCTACACGCTCTTGCAAAAAGAGGATGGGCCCCGGCGATTCGAGTTTAATGGCAATCGCCGTTAATAACATTACTGGCGCACTGATAATCAGACCTATTATTGAGAAGATAATAGAGAAGATACGCTTATAAATTAGTTTCAACCGTGAAACTTTGAAACCTGTAGAGAAGACTAAATAGCTTGGATTCAACTCCTCGACCGGCAATTTGCCCAATATTCTTTCAAAAAAAGAGGCGCCCTCTTCAATCGCAACGCCTTGCAGTTTCAAATCGAGCAGCCTCTTTACTGGTAAATGTCCACGCCGATCTTGTAAGGTTACCAATATATGATCTATCTTATAACGCGCAACCAATGATTCCAAATCTTCCAGTGTGCCTAATATTGAGATGTCGGTAATAGTCTTACGGCTCATTGATCTATCTTCGCCAAGGAAACCATAGACTTGAATTCCCAATGCAGGTCGATTACGGATTTCTTCAGCTATTGATATCGCCATATCACTTGTACCAATGATCAGCATTGAGGAACGGAAAGGTTTATCTAAAATCTTGACCAGAATGCGCCAGCTATATGATAAGGAAAGCACGAGTACCGCAGAGAAAAACCAGAGCACGGGGGTAAGTTTCAAGCTAGGAAAGAACCAATAGACAGGTATAATAATCACTGATGCCAGTAGTAACGAACTTATTGTGCGACGTACTAGCCTATTATTGAAGGTGTTTAGATCGTATAGATCATGTAGATAGAATGAAGCCTGGATAATGGCAGCCGCAGAAAGCGCCTTGCCAAGATAGAGACTCAGTCCCGATGACTGCGCAAACATGCCGTTTATAGAGGTGGCAACAAAGATCAAGCAGATGAATATCATTTCACTTATTACGAGAAAAATAGTCCTGGCATTATATATGGTAAAAAACATTGTCCCCCCCCCACTTTTACCGTTATGTTTTCTTCTTAATTAGTTCCATTGAGGTTTTAGTAGCTAGAGGCAGCCGCTGTGCCGTTGAGCACTGTACCGAGAATGGTATGTTTGCTAAGCAGTTTGAGAGACTGCTGCGCAAGGCTAAGCGGTGTCTGTTCAGCCCTAATTACCAAAATGAGACCATCTGTTAATGATGCCAGGCTCTCTGTATCAGCAAGAGTTGCTGTTGAGGGCGCATCAATAATCACAAAATCATAGCGATTGCGAAGCTCACCCATTAGCCATTTCATCTTTTCAGAATTAAGAAGCGGCAGTGGGTTGTTGGGACCACTACCTGCCGGTATGAATGCCGATAGATGCTTGGTATGGACTATCAATGAATCTATTTCGGTGCAATCAGATTGGAGAAAACCCGCTAGTCCACTAACTCCTATAGCGCCTTGTACTGTACGTACAGAAGGTTTGCGCAGATTGCCGTCAATAACGATCACACCACGTTCACTCTCTGCAGACAGTGCCAGTGCCAGATTTGTTGCCACAAATGTTTTACCTTCATTTGCTACTGAACTGGTTATACAGATAGAATGCAGATCTTGGTTTCTGGAAATTACCAGCAACTTTGCCGCAAGTAATGAGAATGACTCACTTGCTGGCATATTATTTAGCACCACCTGTTTGCCTAGATCTTCACCCACGATTGCAATAGATTTCTCAACTTCACTTGTTGAGGCTGTTTGTATTGGCGGTGAGACGATTAAGGTCGAACCAGGTTTTGAAGGTGTAAAGTTTACCACTTCTGGAGAACTTTCCAGTTGTACCAAATCGAAATTATTTTCTCTTGTTTGTGGTAAAGGGTAATAATGGGCCTTGCGTTTCGTGTTTTCTGCTGGTTCAGAATTACCAAATAGCTGTTCCACCTGTTTGCTATGAACCTTTTTAAGTGCGTCAAAAATATTGCTCATACTCTCTTCCTTACTTCAGGTTATCAACCAGTTCAGTGTGAGTTATATGCTGGACTGAGCGGATAATACGACGCTTTAGTCTAGACAATGGGCTTATCAAACTTGACCATCTAGGTATTGTATGTGGCTGTCCTGCTTTTACCGGAACAATCACCGGGACAGCTTCTTCTTCCGATGTTTTTGATAAGAGTGCTGAGTGGGCAGTTAATGCTGAGGTCGGCGTAGTAAGTTTAAGATTTTCGCTTACTTCATTTATGATCGATAGATCGATGGTGGTTCGTTCATAAGTGAACGCTGTGAGCATGGCGTTATCACAAATGTTGTTTATAACGCGTGGAATTCCACCCGAGAACCGATAAATTCTTTTGATAACCTCATCATTGAATGGTGGCTTGCCTTTCAACCCAGCAATTCTTAGCCGTGCTAAGATGTAACTTTCTGTCTCCTCTAAAGTGAGTGGTTTAAGTGTACAACGTAATGCAATGCGCTGTTTGAGCTGCCGCATTTGTGTTCGATCGAGTTTAAAGATCAGTTCTGGTTGCCCACAAAGAATAATCTGTAGTAGTTTCTCTTTACGAGTCTCCAGATTGGTTAACATACGCAACTCTTCTAAAATTTCGTAAGTTAAATTCTGAGCTTCATCAACAATCAGTACCGTTGGTTTTCCTTGGCTATAGAGCTCTATCAGCAAATCATTGAGCTGCACTAAAAACTTACTTTTGGATTCAATGCTGCACGGTAAACCAAAGTCCGCTGCTATGTACTCAAACATCTCCATGGTCGTCATTACTGGATTGAATATATAAGCCGAAAGGATACCATTATCTGTTAACATTTCCAGTAACCGGTTTAATAGTAGCGTCTTTCCCATTCCAACTTCGGCACTCAGAACGATAAAACCTTTGCGATACCAGATCCCATAGAAGAGTTGTGCCAGTGCCTCCCTATGGCTGGCAGTGAAATGGAGAAAATTGGTATCTGGGGTCAAACAGAATGGATTCTCATTTAATCCAAAAAATTTGGAGTACATTAGTACACCTCGCGATCAAACTTTGGGAATTACTGCCAGTACTTCTGTTCCTAGCGCCATTTCAGCATCTCTCTTAGTATGTAATGACTCGTCACTAAGCTCCCGGTAGAAAGCGAGCCCTAACCCGGCTGCCAATCCAACCATTAGCCCCAATAGAGCCATACGACGGCGATTCGGTTTGTATGGTTTTTCAGGCTGTTTGGCCGGATCGAGAATACGGAAGAGCATCGATTTCTGTTTACGCTCAAGTTCCTGTGCCATTTGTGCAGAGACCATCTCATTTGAGATGGCGTCATAATTCTCTTTTGCAGAATTGTAGTCGAGTGTTAATCGAGATAGCTCTGGCTCCATTGTGGGAGGTGTTTCAAGACGAGATTGATAGAGGCTCAATTGAGCCCTTATACGATTCTGTTCGGCATTGCGCATTTCGATCTCAAACTTGGCCGCCTTCAATTTACTGGTCAGGTCTGCCAATGTCTCAAAAGTTTCACGAGAGACGGTATCTTGAGGCTCTGCTGGTTTGGCTGTTGGTAAGGTAGACTTATTCTGTTCCCTAACCTGTTTCTGCTCCAATTCGCTCACACGGCGAGAGAGCCTAATCACATCAGGGTGTCTATCTGTATACTTGTTTCGTAGTTCTGCCAGTTGTGTTCTCGTCTCCTGCAACTGGCTCTCTAAGGGTGTGGGCTCTTTGGACAAAACAGTCGGTTCACTAGCAGTCTTAGTTTTGCCTACTGATTTAGGGACAGATTGATATTGAGCTAGCATTGATTCCGCATAAACACGCTCCTGCTGGGCACGGCTGATAGCATCGCTATTGGTTGCTAGCTGCAGATTCAATTGCTCAACCATTTTCAGATTCTGATCCCGTTGCTCCGGCATCCGATCCAGATACTTCTGCTTAAACTGTTGTAAGTTCTGCTCCTTCTCACGGAACCGTAACTTTGATTGAGCCGCCTGCTCCTTCAAAAATTGCAGACGATCTGCAAGCATGCGTTCGCGCGCAGTAGTATTTTCATCTATAAACAACCCGGCCAAGCGGTTTGCCACTTCCGCAGCGGTACGAGGGTTTTGGTGATGATAGGAGAGCTTGAAGCCACCAACCTCACCGGATCGATCGATCTTTACAAGTTCAAGTTGTATATTATTGCGCATTGTCATCACACGCTGTTCCATAGGCACTGCTTCATAGAGGTTAAATTCATTAATTATAAGCTCTAGATGACTGCGACTAAGGATCTGTTGAGAGATTGTTGACATACCCTCTCTCTCCATCAATATGGTAATGGCTGGCTTTCCCGCAGTAGTCTGTACCGACTGTTGTGGCTCGACCAAGATCAGTGTATCGCTGAGATAAACGTTAGGCTGTAGTAGGGCAAAGATAACTGCTGAAGTTGTCAAAATAGTTGTCATTAAAATAATTGTCACTATGCGACGTCGAACAACTTGTAGCAGATAACTCACGGTTAGTTCTCTCTTGATCATAACTACTCACCTTTCCAGTGTGTAATGCTTCTATAATTTCAATCTTCGTCTCAGTTCAGGAGCCAACTCGCTTGTGTGCGGTTCGCATCGGTGACACTGAACGCCGAGTATCGAAGCGTATTCCTATGGAGAACCGGTTACGATTCAGATCTGCGATCGCCACTCCTGATCCATATTGCCTTGAATGTAGATAATCAAAGAAGACGGTAAACCTATCTCCAGCACGATAGCTAGTTCTGTTCTCAAAGATCAGTTCATTATTGGTGAAACCTGTAGGCAACAGTGGGCTTGGTATTAATGCTTGGCTGTTATACGCACGGCTATAACCAAGGCGAATTGCTGTTTCCCATCTCTCACTGAATATGTATTCGACTGTACCGTAAAGGGAATGATTACGTGTTGCTGCTGCCAGCCCCCCACTTGTACCTACGCCAGAGGTATAGGTCAACCCATAAGCCATTCTTTCTCTACGGTACCCTATTTCCGCTAATGCCGCCCAGGAGAACTTGGCGTCATTACGTGCAGAGTTAACAATTTGAGGACCGACACCAATACGTAAGAGAAGTCCCGCCCGTCTGTATCTCAAACCGGGCAACAGCGTGTGGGTAATCAGATCACGGCCTTTGTTGTAAATATCGGTGCGATATTCCAGACTGTAACTGCGCGTCTTACTCATCTGTCTGGTATAACTCACCTCCAAAGAATGAGCATCGGTATCGATCAAGCGTTGTTCACGGAAGCGTGCGATCGTATAACTATAAGCCGCGCGCAGATTGGAAAACTTACTAAGCTGATATGTAGATCCTATGTTGAAGTTATTGTGTATAGAACGACTAGCTGTTAGTACATTAAAGGCAGGAGCGCCTAGCACCGGACTGGTGGTGAATGGGGACAACCCTGCTGTTTGTGGACGCTGCAAATATTGATTGTTAGCAAAGATCAGAAATCTCTTGGTCAGATCGTACTCCAAACCGGCATCGAGTACGTGTAGTGCGCCATTAAGATCCGAGAACCGTTGATGAATCTCTGCTCCACCCAGATAATCTAGACGCATGAGGCTATGGGCACTTGCCCGAACAATACCAAACCCTATCTCTGGCAGATATATCAGATCACTTTTGGAATCTTCACGACTGAGCGACACGTTATCATCAAATCGCTGAGTATAATTAGCAATAAAATAGTAGGGATGTTCTGGCCTAACACGTCTTGGTGTGTTTGATGTGTCGGCGATAATATCGTTAGTGTCTGTCTCGCTTGGCGCTTGCGCCGTGTCTGACACTATATCCTTGAGGGGTTCGCTGGCCCTTGCCGATACATCTTCTTTAGTATTACCAGCTTTCTGCGCATTCGTTGGAGTAATTACGATTGCTGCTAGCAATATGATGACAAAGATAAACAGCATATACCATCTATCCAATAGGTGCAGAATCGTATTGATCATATCTCCCTCCAATTCTTATCAACATGACCAGATGAGTGGCCATTTACGGTACAACTACGACATCGCCAGGCTGGAGCAAGATATTCTGCTCAAGATTCTTGCCTTTGATAAAATCCCGATAATTAAACTTGAGCTTAACGGTTTTACCATTCTCTTGTCGGATCACTCCGATCTTGTCGGTAGCAGCAAAATCACGAAATCCCCCGGCCATTGATATAAGTTGTACTAGCGTGGTAGGGCCATTAATGTAATAGCTGCCAGCACGAGTTATCTCTCCTAAAATAGAGGCTTTTCGTGAACGTGCTGATTGCACAATAACAGTAACCATCGGTTCGGAAATATACTGTTTCAGCCTATTGCTGATGCTCTCTTTCAACTGCTGGGTAGTAGTCCCGCTGGCCATGAGATCATTAAGCAATGGTAATGAGATCATTCCGTCTGGCCTAACCGCTACGGTTTGCGTCAACTCTGGCTCTTTCCAAACCGATATTGTCAATATGTCCTCAGGGCCAATAATGTAATTGCTGTCGTCTATAGGGCCTGCAGCGCTACCTTTGACAGCATCCTCAATAGTTGATGTAGACGCGACTGTACTCTGCCCTTTCACAATAGGTGTAAGACAGAGAGAAAATAGCAAAAATACTAATAATCTTCTCATGTCAACAATCTCCCTCTGGGGTCCGAATAAATTCTAATGGTATGGGTTCCTTAACAATTATTGCTTATTGAATAATAATCTTACTGCTACTCCATTAAGCAATTTCTTTGCCACGGACGTTCCACTACTATTTTGCTGTCCAAGAAACAATGCAACTGTTTTGCCTATTTCAATTGTTTCAAATTCCCCACTTTTTTCCTCACAACTGAGTTTTTTTTCGAATAGATTCTTTATGCCATTCGCAACAGTGATTATTAGTTTAAATTGGCACAATGCTTGTATAGATTGTCAAACTCTTCGGCTTTCATGTAATAGGAGAGAAGAAATGCTCTTAACCAATCGATTAACTGATCTAGAGATCAGTGAAGTGATTGACAGTGCGGATTTCCTGGCATTGGAAATAGAGTGGAACGCCTTGGTGGAGGCAACGAATAATGAGCCTTTTTATCGGCATGAATTTATTCGCATTTGGCTGCACAATTTTGCTCCTGATGCAAAGTTAAGAATATTGACAGCACGTAATAGCTCAGGTCGATTGGTTGCTGTCCTCCCGATTATGGAAAGATTTGAATTTTTAGGGGGATTCCCCACAAGACAATTAGTTTCCACCTCCAATTCACACTCCTGCCGTTTCGATGTGATTGCCCTAAATGCAGAAACAGCCGGCATTGCATTCTTTGGATACTTAGCAGCAAGTAAGAATTGGGACGTTATTACAATTAAAGATGTTCCTAATGGTGGCAATGCCTGGCATTTAATTGAGTCGGCAAAACGAGCTGGTTTTTTAGTGGGCGATTGGGAATCACAGCGCTCTCCCTATATTATTTTTCCACCTTCCTTTGATGAAGTATTAAAGGGTTTGAGTAAAAATTTCCGACGTTATCTACGCCGCAACAGCCGAAATTTGAAGAATCATGGTGTGGTCACTATAGAATGTGTGACAGATGCAACATATTTGGATAAGTATTTATCCAAAGCGTTTTCCATTGAACAGAGTGGTTGGAAAGGCAGAAATGGTACAGCCATCGCACAGAACCAACACACTTACAATTTTTACAGAGAGTTAGCACACGTCGCTGCTGAGCATAACTACCTCTCTCTTAATTTTCTTAACCTCAATGGTAGGGCAATTGCCTTTCATTATGGCTTAACAAATTCGGAAGTCTACTTTACCCCTAAGGTCGGTTATGACGAAGCATTCAAAGAATTCAGCCCTAGCTATCTGCTTGATTGCGAAGTAATCAAAGATTGTATCTCACGTAAGTTGAGAGCCTATGATCTGTTGGGAGATATATTCGGCATTCATAATGAGTGGAAACAGAAGTGGAGTAAGGTAACCTGTCCACACAAATGGTTATTCATTTTCCGTGATAGCTTTTATGGGCGTTTGCTCTGGAAAACCAAATTTAGTTGGATTCCAGCAACAAAACGGTTTATCTCGTCGTGGAGCTGATACTGATCAGCATCAGAT
>JBFLVQ010000043.1:0-27454 GCA_040758525.1 Acidobacteriota bacterium | reverse complement strand
CTGTTTAGCCTGCTCTTCGCCAATGGCATCATTCTTGGCCTTGTTGTCTGATGGATCAACGATAATCGCGCTTAAATGCACACCACGACCAATACGGAATTGCCCTGGATTGTTATTATAATAGTCGGAAATCTCTCGATCCGTAGGAGGTTTTACTGGACTCATCTTCTCTTGTAATTTCTCGATCGCGATCTTGCGGCGCTGCTCCTCACGAAATTCCACTTCACTTAGCCCAACCGTTTTCAACTGTTTCTGGAAGTCATCTTCAGAGAGGCCACTAGATTGTATGCCACGCTGAATCTGATTACGTACATCCTCATCACTGATCTGAATCTTTTCCTGGCGGGCGCGTTGAAAAAGTACCTCTTCAGTTATCAATGTATCAATTGCCTGCAGTCGCGCCGCCGCTAGTTCGACAGGATTAAGATCTGAAAGTTTCTTGCTGCCTTGTCCCAAGCCCTGCTCGATTAAACGATCCACCTTTGCTAAGGGAATATCCACACTACCTACACGAGCGGCGATCTCGCCACTGTTACTGGATGGCCCCACTACTGTGTCACGCTTGCAAGCCAACGTGATGAATGCCAGTGTGGCAATCAAGGTTGCGATTGAAATAATTGTGAGTCTTTGAGAAATCTTATGCACTGCTTCCCTCACTCCTTTTTTCTGTCCGAAGTATTTGACTTAACTATAACGGTTTGCTATAAGTATTGTTTTGCTTTGGAATTGCAACTGAACATCATACCAGCAATTGCACTGAAAAAGAAAGATATATTTACTTGTAAAGAGCACACAGGCATTGTTGTTTATAGGAGGTGTCGTAGATCATGTCAATGAGATGTGAACTTTGTAATAAGGGGCCGCAGTTTGGCAATCGTGTCAGTCATGCCAATAACCGTACCAAGCGGCGCTTTAACCCAAACCTGCAACGTGTACGCGCAATTATTAATAATGGTGTGCGCCATATAAAAGTCTGTACCCGCTGCATCAAAGCTGGCAAAGTGGTCAAAGCTGCTTGAGCAAAACTGGCCGTAAACTGCCCGTCACTTATTACCTATATAAGCGATCGCATCAATCTCAATGCGCGCATCGCGTGGCAAGCGTGCTACTGCTACTGTTGCACGGGCGGGCGGTGTTTCGGTAAAATATCGGCCATAGACCTCATTTACCTGGGCAAAATCATTCATATCGGCAAGATATATTGTTGTTCTAACAACCTCATCGAAACTGCTATTAGCAGCCGCTAATACGGCTTTAAGGTTCTCCATCACCCGCTCAGTCTGTACCACAATATCGCCTTGTACCAATTGGCCAGTAGCAGGATCTAGGGGAATCTGTCCGGAAAGAAATATATGATCGCCTAATTTTATTGCTTGTGAGTAGGGACCGATTGCTGCTGGCGCTTTCTCTGTTTTAATTGCTATCTTCTTCATTTCTGCCTCACTCTCACGTTTGCGGAAGATTACTATTGCGCTCAACTTCTAACACACCTTCTACAGATTTGACGGCTTTCATCACTCGCTCTAAATGCTTTACATCATAGATCTCAGCAGTAATGGTAATAATACCATGGCCATCGGGGGCAACCGAAGCACGGGCATCTCGAATATCAGTCTTGATATTCGAGATTGCCGTAGTGAGATCGGCTAAGAGACCCTGTCGGTTTTCTGTCAATACTGAGAAAGTGACAGCATAAGAGGACTGTATATCCTCTTTCATCCATTCCACCTCGACTGTGCGCTCTCGGTTTACCATTAGATTCTTGGCATTTGGACAACTATTCGCATGCACTGCGACACCCTTGCCGCGAGTAATATAACCAACAATCTTCTCGCCTCGAATCGGACTACAACAACGTGCACGATAAACCATAATGTCATCAACACCATTGACTTGTATAGAATCGGCACCAACCCGAAAGACTTTCTTGATGACCTGTCCGAGTCTCGTCTCCTTGGCCTCTTCCAATTCGGCAAATCGCTCAGGTGGTACTAGTTTAGCAATTACACTACGAGCTGCAACCTTACCATAACCGATTGAGGCAAAGAGATCCTCACTACGCTGTAAGCCATAATCATGCGCGATTACTTGTACTTCTTCATCATTCTTCTTAATATTGATACGGAAGCGTTCTGCCTCTTTTTCAAGTAGCTTTTTGCCGATCTCAACAGCACGCTGTCGCTCACTCTCAGTGAGATACTTTTTGATCTTGTTGCGTGCCCTTGCTGTAACAACAAATTTCAACCAATCACGTGAAGGGTGGGAATTAGGATGAGTGATCACCTCAACAACATCGCCATTGCGCAATTGATAGCGTAGTGAGACGATGCGGCCATTTACCTTCGCACCAGTACAATGATAACCAACATCGGTATGAATGGCATAGGCAAAGTCAACTGGAGTAGCACCACGTGGTAGCTCAATCACTTTGCCTTTTGGTGTGAAGGTATAGACATCTTGTGGATATAGATCTAATTTGAGGCCATCAATGAATTCACGTGAATCAGAGACATCCTGTTGCCATTCCACTAGTCGTTTAAGCCAGATAAACATCTGGTCATCCTGTTTTTTCCCCAGCTTGCCTTCTTTGTATTTCCAGTGTGCAGCAATACCTTCTTCAGCGATCCTATGCATCTCTTCGGTACGTATCTGCACTTCGAAAGCTTGTCCGGTCTCACTTACTACCGAAGTGTGCAATGATTGATAGAGATTGTTACGAGGTATGGCAATCCAGTCCTTGAATCGACCTGGGATCGGCTTCCACATATTGTGAATCACGCCCAGCGCGGCATAGCAGTCTGGCACCGCTTTAGTAATAAGGCGCACAGCCATTAGATCATAGACCTGATCGATTGTGATACGCTGCCGCTTCAACTTAAGAAAGATACTATAGAGCCGCTTGAGACGACCTTCGACACGTACTAACGACACCCCTGCTTCCGTCATCTTTTGCTGAATAATGTTTTTGATCTCTTCAAGGTTCTTCTCCAGCTCAGGGCGGCGGCGCTCTACAACTGCCTGAATATTGCTGTAGTCTTCGGGGTATAGGTACTTGAAGGCAAGATCCTCAAGTTCGCTACGAATCTTACCCATTCCCAATCTATGCGCAATAGGAGAATAGATATCTAGCGTCTCTTCAGCTTTACGCTTACGCTTATCAGCCGACATATATTCAAGCGTGCGCATGTTATGTAGACGATCAGCAAGTTTGACCAGTACAACGCGTATATCATCAACCATTGCCAGCAGCATCTTACGCACGGTTTCGGCTTGGCTCTCTTCCCGTGAGGCATAACCAATCTGAGAGATCTTAGTGAGACCATCAACCAGATGAGCGATCTCCTTGCCAAAATGCTGCTCCATCTCATCAAGGGTTACATGTGTGTCTTCAACTACATCATGCAGCAGCCCAGTAGCAATACAGACAAGATCCATACGCATCTCGGCAAGAATATTGGCAACTTCAAGAGGATGGGCAAGGTAGGGCTCGCCAGACTGCCGTACTTGTCCTTTATGCACCATTGCAGAGAATAGATAAGCACGACGTAGTAAGTCTAAATCGTCACCTTTATAATATTGCTCAACTTTGTTAAGAATATCTTCAAATCTGATCATGAAATAGGGTAGCGCAACCTGAAAATGATACCCTGCTTTAGCATGCTTTATTGTAATCTAGTGTTATTAACAAGAACAAGTAAACAAAATAAGAACCACCAAACGTGTGAAATCAGCTTCACACGTTTGGTGGCTTTATCTCTTTCTCTCTACCTTTACTGACCGGTCTGCTGCGCTTGAGCTTCGCGATTGAGACGTTGGAACTCTTCTATATCCTTATCAGCCTTCTCAGCTAGCTCAGCCTTAACTTTAACATCAGTCTCGATCTTGGCCTGCTCGCGATAGAGTAGACCACGGTAGCTATAGGAGTTGGCATATTTCGGATCAATCTTGAGTGACTCCTCCATATGTTGCAACCCCTTCATAACTAAATCTCGCACCTTCTCAACATCGCCCTGTTCCCATTCCTTGAGAGGTTTATAGGCAGGCGGTTGAGTACGTGGTATCAAATACTTCTGAGTGATCGTATAAGAATCCTCCCAATAACCTACAGAAAGCGTATAGTATGACTGTGCACGCACTTCATCAGTCTGATTAGGTAACTGAATACGTTTAAGTACCCAATTACGATGCTCCTCTTTCTGGCCTAATCCTTTGTGAAGTTCTGCAATAAAAGCGTGTGCAGCATCAATATGTTTCTGTTCCTTGGTGGTTGTAATAACTTCTGTATAAGCTTTGATCGCTTTGTTGCCAATCGCGACATTCTCGGCCGATTCTCCTCCAGGCAGGTACTGTGCACGCACCGCTGCAGCATAATAGAGACGTGCCTGAATCAATTCTGGATTAAAGTCGATCGATTCCTTAAACAATTTCTCCGCTTCCGGGTAGCTGCCGCGATTGTATGCACGCGTCCCTTCATTGAGCCGATCCTTGGCCCGCAGCTTGTTACATCCCAGACTGGCAGCGGAAGTGATTGCCAGCGCTAAGACAAGCGCTACTCGCAAAACGGTCTTCATTACCTACCTCCTGAGCTCCAATCAGATTATCAAATGATGTTTTAATTGTCTTACCTATTCAATTTTTACAAATAAGAGGCAAAGAAGAGATTTTGCCTCTTATCTGCACTAATCACCAGAGTTACTGGGCAGGCTCTTCAAGGTAATCGATCTGTAGACCGATGGGCGAAGCCCCTGCGCCTTTTACAATATCGATGATATTGACAACAAAGCCGTAAGGGAGGTCTCTAGGAGCCTTAATAAAGAGCGTCCGGCGATCTGGCGGACGCTTCTCAATAGTGTCCTTCAGTTGTGTACCCAGTTCCTCGGCACTAAGCGGTTGCGTATTGAGTTCAATCTTCTTTTCCTTGTTGATTGTTACCACCAACAACCCTGGATCTGGTTGTATATCTTCTGGCAGAGTATCAGGTGGTTTTTCCGGTATCTTGGTCTCGAACTTGTGCGGTTTAAGCGGCGTGATCACCATAAAGATAATCAACAACACCAGCAACACATCTATGAGTGGAGTCACATTAATATTGGGTGCTGTCTTACTGCCGCCTCCTGCTGACATTCCCATAGCATATCTCCTCTCTCAAAAATCAGAGAGCGTTTGGTGGGCTTATTATTCGCCCGGTTTCTTCTTCTCAGTCACCAAACCAATACGATCGACGCCGGCTTCGCGAATCGCTGAGATAGTATCTACTATTGAACCATAGTTGACGCCATTGCCGCCTTTCACATAAACAACTCGATCTTCCAACTTACGGTTTTCCAACATTGCCTTGATCTTCTCTGTGAGGCGATCCCGGTCGACTTTGTCTTTACTTATATAGTAAGTACCATTCTCAGGGATGGCCACGACCATTGCGGTCTCTTTAATAATGGCCTGATCCTCTTCAGGGTTATAGCCCCTGGGCAAAACCACGCTAATGCCTGACTGTAACATTGGTGTCACCACCATAAAGATAATGAGCAGTACAAGCATCACATCAACCATAGGGGTGACATTGATGTCAGAAGTGTAACTGCCGCCACCACCAGTTGACATTCCCATAGGCTTACCTCGCTCCTCTTCTCTTCAAAAAGTAGTCGATCAATTCGCTGGAAGAGTTCTCCATCTCAACCTGGAAGGATTCTACTTTACCCTGGAAGTAGTTGTAGGCCCACACCGCCGGCAGTGCCACGATAAGACCAAAAGCTGTCTCTACCAATGCTTCAGAAATACCACCGGCAACAGCCGAGATACCAGCTGACTCTGCTGATTTCATACCTTGGAAAGAGTTGATGATGCCAACCACGGTACCAAACAGACCCACAAAGGGCGCCGTTGAACCGATTGTTGCTAATCCAGAGAGACCACGTTTAAATTCTGCACTCTTAACGGCAGTAGCACGCTGCAAGGCGCGCTTGGAAGCTTCGACTATCTCTCCAGAAATATCTTGACTCATCTGATGCGCCTGAAACTCTTGCAAGCCCGCATTCACCACGATGGCCAGATGGCTCTTACGATGGCGATCAGAAATATTAATCGCCTCTTCAATACGGTTGTCTTTCAGCGCCTGTGCGACGCGCGGGGCGAATTCGCGCGACTGGTCACGGGCACTCTTATAGGTAAGGAAGCGCTCGACCATGATGGCAATCGAATACATAGACATAACAGCAAGAATAATTGCCACAGCACGGGCGGTCCATCCCATCTTCTGAATCATGCCCCACATAGTGAAGTCTTCTCCACCAGCGCCGCCTTCCTGAAAGAAGAAGGCAAGTTGGTAGCTTGCCAGATAGAGTTTAGTCAAAAGAATCATTGAGCTATAACCTCCAAAAATGTTGTTCTCTAATAATTAGAGCTTAAAGCGGAAGGTCAGGACACCTGATACCTTCACAGGCACGTTGTTAAGCAATGTTGGTTTAAATTTCCAGCGCTTAGCAGCCGAGAGCGCGGCTTGTTGTAATAGTGGATGGCCACTAAGAACACGTGCACCGTTTACATCGCCATCTTCGCCAATCGTGATCTCAATCACCACATCGCCTTCGACGTGAGCTGTCTTAGCAAGTGGCGGATACTCTGGAGTAGGACGATCCAATGCATTACCACGAATTACACCCTCACTACGTCGTACAATTGACGGTGGCGGTGGCTCCGGTTTTGGTTCTGATGGTGGCGGTGGCGGTGGTGGTGGCACAGCAGGACCAGTTCCACCTACTACGCCGCCTACTACGCCGCCTACTACGCCGCCTACTACGCCGCCTTCTACACCACCTTCTACACCACCTTCAAATGCGCCAATACCACTGGTATCAGCCACTTTTGCCAAACTGGTCGGAGGTGGAATCTCCTTAGGTGGTTCCTTAACGGCAAAGTTTGCAGATAGCACAGGAGTCTTTGGGACAACCTTAGGAACAGAAGATGCTGCTGGAGGCGGGGGGGGCGGTGGCGGTGGCGGTGGCGGCGGCGCAAGCATCGTGAGCATCTGTAACTGTTCATCCAATCTTGCGTCATAAAGCATTATGCCGCCAACAATAACACCTACTAAAGCGGTGATCCAGATAGCTGCAGTGACAACAAAAAATGTCCCCGTTCTGGTCTGCCGTTTAGCACTTGATGATTCTACCAGGGTTGCAAACATATTTGGGTTAAACCTCCCTTCGCTGCCGATGGGTCGAAGGCTATATTTAGGTTTTGAATAGATAGCTGGTTGTAAAGACGTGCACGATACGAAAGTTGATATACTACCGCCCAGAACTCAGCTCTAAATTCAAAACTGCATACCTTTCACATTAAAATTTAGAAAAACCTTGTGAAGGCACCTCGATTAAGCTCCGCATTGCGAAGCAAAGCTGCGTATTCTGAGTAGACCATATCATCTTGTATTGATATAACTGTAGGCCAGCAACGCAGCAAAGTCTACTATCGCGCCTAGCTCAAGTCAAGTGTTTTTTCTTCCGCAACCTTCGCGAATAAAGACACCAACAAAGCGAGAAAAGTTCCCGTTCCGTCTACTCTTTGAGAGATTTTTTTCATCTCGCAACCAACCCTATTTTTACTACCTTAGGAGACTTTTGCCTTGGTGGCTTTGGGCTTGTCGCTACCGCTCGACTTTGGCTTAGCAGAGCTAGCCGGTTTATCACTAGACGACTTGGTCTGTTTGGCCGCCATTTCACTAGCCT
The DNA here is from genome assembly GCA_040758525.1 of Acidobacteriota bacterium. GTDB lineage: Bacteria > Acidobacteriota > Blastocatellia > Chloracidobacteriales > JADJPF01 > JBFLVQ01. The sequence continues at coordinate 19,733 of JBFLVQ010000043.1, read as the reverse complement.
TTGCTGTAGCAGCACGGTCGGCAGCAAAATGTTTCCACCAAAGCATGACTGGTGTTGCAATCGCGATCGATGAATATGTCCCAATAAGAATGCCAATGAAGAGGGTAAGCGAAAAGCCACGCAACACTGGCCCGCCAAAAACTACCAGAGCAAGCACCGATAAGAAGGTCAGACCTGAAGTGATTAATGTGCGCGAGAGTGTCTGATTAATAGCATCATTGGAGAGCTTACTGATATCCTCTTTACGTTTTACCTTAAGCATTTCGCGTATACGATCAAAGACCACAATCGTGTCATTCATCGAATATCCTATGAGGGTAAGCAGTGCCGCGAGAACATTGAGACTGATCTCCCAACCAAACAACGAGAAGAAGGCCAATGTAACAATGACATCGTGAAAAGTAGCAATCACGGCAGCAACGCCGTAGATCCATTCAAATCGGAAAGCAATATAGATGAGCATACCTAACAATGCCGCAAGAGTTACATAAATAGCGCGATTACGTAAATCTCGCCCTACTTGTGGCCCTACTACCTCAGCATTGACAATGGCAAAGTCACCAGCATAGAAGTTTGCCTTCAAGGCATCACCCAACTGTGGGGGAAAACCTCCTAGCGGTATCTCCGAAACATCACCAATAATACCGCCGCGTTGATTATCTCGGTACTCAATTATATGACGGGCAATTTTGTCATATTCTTGTTCCGCACCACCATCTCCCAGACTCTTTTTGTAGCTCAGCGGATCACGAGTAAAGAATTGATTCTTTATCGCCTCGCGGCCACTATTATTGATGTCTAGTTTATCGCGCTGTGCTTCTGGAGGAGTATCACTGTAATAGTTGCTCAGTGCCTCCATAATTGCGCGCTTGTCAGCATCAATTCCGCCCCCAACATTCTCACTCTTCTCGGCTTGTGGCATACGTACAAGCACTTCATTTTTAGGTGCCTCACCAATTTGACTAATTGGCTGAATAACCACTTTACTTGTATCTATGCCCTTCTTTGAGAGTGCTGAGCGCATACGTGAGTCATCGTGCGGTTTCTTAAACCGAATATTTACTAATGTGCCACCCGCAAAATCGATGCCCAAATTGAAGCCCTTGGCAAAGAATGAGACAAAACCCAACAGGGAGATAATTAATGAAAAGGCAATAAAGTATTTTGTTTTGCCTATGAAGTCATAGTTAGGATTCTTAAAAATCTCTATCATAACCTATATCCAGTTTCCCTAACTCAGAGACCAACTATTGCCTCCGAGGTATGTGTACTCAAAATCGCTGTGCACTAGATGCTCAGCGTCTCAGCCTTGCGACCGCTACGTCCTAACCAGTAACCAAACATCGTCTTAGATACATAGACGGCAGTGAAGAGATTGGCAATCAAACCAGCAATAAGCGTAACCGCAAAACCTCTGATCGGACCAGTACCGAAAATGAAGAGGAAGAAGGCCGATACGATCGTTGTCACGTGGGTATCAATGATAGTTAGGAACGCCTTATTAAAGCCTGCGTCTACTGCAGAGACAACCGTCTTACCAAGCTTTAGTTCCTCACGTATACGCTCAAAGATCAACACGTTTGAATCAACTGCCATACCGATAAGAAGGATGATGCCGGCAATGCCAGGCAAAGTTAAGGTGGCCTTAAAGAGCGATAGTGCCGCCATCAATAGCAGCAGGTTGAGCATCAACGCGATGATTGCGTTAATACCTGAGAGGCGATAATAGAAGACCATAAAGAGCATCACTAATACCAACCCCGCTACCGAAGCAAAGATACCTTGGCGAATTGAGTCAGCGCCTAAGGATGGACCAACCGTACGCTCCTCTAGGTAGATAACCTTGGCTGGTAATGCTCCAGAACGAAGAATCAGCGCGAGATCTTCAGCCGACTCTTTGCTGAAATCACCAGTAATCTGCCCTCGATCGCTAATACGATCACGGATTGTAGGCCAGGATTTTACCTGCCCATTAAGTACAATCGCCAAATACTTGCCAATATTAGCACTGGTCCAGGCTTCAAACCGTTGTGCTCCGGAAGGATTGAGCGTGAAATGAATCTCGTACTCAGTCGTGCCATAACGTGCTGGCACTCCGGTCGCATCGCGCATATCTAGACCAGTGATGATAGGATTCTTCTCAACGACCAGAAATCCTCCGCGAGCTTCTGTATCGACTTTGGTAGGGGCAACTGGCAGTACTTCACCATTGGCACCTGCCGCTGCCTGTGCTGCCTCTTTGGTAGGATAAGGAACGCCTTCGCCGATGACAGCTTTCAACTCTAACTTTGACTCAGCTTTAATAGTATTCTTGACCCGCTCTGGATCATCCACACCAGGAAGTTGCAGAAGAATCTGATAAGCCTTAGGAGCACCATGAGTCTGTATTGTCGGTTCGGCAACACCAAATTCATTTACACGATTTTCAATAATCTCCATCGCCTGCTTAACGGCCTGATCACGACGTGCATCAGCAGCTGAATCTGTCATTACAAAGACTAACGTGGTACCACTAGCACGCTGTACCTTCCAATCCGGACCAAACTGAGTCTCAAGCTTGACACGAGCATCATCATTGCGCGCAGGATCGGTCAATTCAACAACAACCTCACCGTTGGCAGGACTATTAACAGACTTGATAGGAATAGTCGCCTTCTTTAACTCCTCCTCAGCAATACGGACATTATTGTCAGTAATCTGACGGATCACATCATCGGCTTGCACCTGCATAACCAAGTGCGAACCACCCTTTAGATCTAAGCCCAGTTTGATATGTGAAGCGACATTGGCCTTAATTGCCGACCAGGAGGTAAAGTCTCTAAGCATATCGCCGCCACTACGTTTGCGCCCCTGCTCGTCTGTTGTACGCGGATAGACTATCAATAAAAGACTAATCAAAGTTATAACTGTAATTACAATTGCCCGCTGAGAAATATTCTTTCGCATCGCTATTTCTTTTCGCTTTCTTTCGAGGTCTCTTTCTTGATCTCCTGCAACGCCGCAATCGCGCTACGTGAGAGATTAATCTTGACCGAGTCGGCAATACGCACCTGTACCACATCCTTGTCGCCAATGTCGGTCACAGTTCCATAAATGCCCCCAGTGGTAATTATCTTATCGCCGTTCTTAAGATTCTTGAGCATCTCGTCATGAGCACGCTGGCGTGTCCGCTGGGGACGGACAATCATAAATTGATAAAGGATAAAAAGCATTATTAGCGGCGGCAGCATAACGAGCAATCCGTCGAATCCGCCTCCGCCTTGGAGGAAGAGAAGCACTGCGGTGTCCATCGTTTGATTAATTATTGCGGAATCTCTAAAATCTCGCGTGCCCCTAAGATGTGCAGGCTACGCAATGGCTCTTATACGGATTGTTACAACAGCTCATGCACTTTCCCGATTAGCTAGTTCAAAGAGAAAGATCTGACGAAAATCCGCGAAGCAGCCAAGACGAATAGAATGCCTGATTTTTCGCATAGTGTCAAGATAGAAATAGATATTATGGTAGGTAGCCAGTATTGCCGAGAGGATCTCCCCCATCATATGTAGATGACGTAGATATGCGCGACTATAACGCCGACAGACACAACAGTGACAATGCAAGTCCGGCGGACGTTCATCACGAGCATATTTTGCGTTTTTAATGTTGAGCTTGCCTGCGCTGGTAAAAAGCTGGCCATTACGTGCATTACGTGTCGGCATTACACAATCAAACATATCTACACCACGCGCTACACACTCTACCAGATCTTCAGGCGTGCCTACCCCCATCAGATAACGAGGCTTCTTCGCTGGCAGCCTTGCTGCTACATATTCAGTCACATCATATGTGTAACCCTTCTCCTCACCTACTGCTAATCCACCAATTGCATAGCCGGGCAGCTCTAGCGCTACTAACTGCTCAACACTCTGCCGCCTTAGCTCTTGATAAACCCCGCCTTGAATAATTCCAAATAATGCTGAGCCTTTATCAGACCCACCTCTATCTTGAAACTCTTTGAGAGAGCGAATTGCCCAACGTGTAGTAAGCGCCAGCGAGGTAGCCGCATCGGCTTCACTGGCAGGATATGAGAGACACTCATCAAAAGCCATAACAATATCGGCGCCTAGTGCTAGTTGAATCTCAATAGATTTTTCTGGGGTAAGCAGATGGCGTGAACCATCCAGGTGGGACTGAAAAGTGACCCCTTCCTCATTAGTCTTACGCATAGCGGCAAGGCTATAGACCTGAAAGCCACCACTATCAGTAAGGATAGGACGTGGCCAACTGATAAAACGGTGCAGGCCGCCTAGCGCAGCGATCAACTCATGACCAGGACGCAGATATAGGTGATAGGTATTGCCTAATATGATCTGGGCATCTAGCTCTTCTAACATCTCCTGAGTAAGCGCCTTTACCGAACCGGCCGTGCCAACAGGCATAAAGATCGGTGTTTCGATCGTACCGTGGGCAGTTTCTAGTCGCCCTAATCGTGCGCCATCAGACTCAGCAAGCAGTTCAAATTTCATTATTCCCCTCAAGAATCAAAAGCATCAATTATATATACATCTATATCTGAGGGAAGCCGAAGCCCCCTCAGATATATAGAGTCCCCCGTAACAATCCTGCTGATTTACGGCAGCCTCTGTGATATAGCCAACTTAAGCTTTAAGAGGGTTAGCGATTGTGAACAGTGTCCCGTCTTTCAGGCCTTTCCTAATAAAATCATTAATAAATTTTACTCTGGCAGCAGTATCGATCTTAGGCTTCTGAAAGCCAGCAGGTACTTGCCCAGCAGCACTTGCTAGTAGAGTTTCAAATAGTTGAGCAGCATCACTGTCGGCTGGTAGCAGTCTCTTAAACTCTTCAATCAACCGCTGTCCATTAGGATCACCGAGTGCTACTTTAAGAAATTTGATGAAATTCTCTTTCTTCTCTGGGGTACTGGTCTCGGTAATAAGATAATTGGCAGCCTGCTGGGAATTCTGATTAGCAATCGCACCTATGAATCGGTTTGCCACTGCAATCTCGGGAAATCTTATCCCACTTGGATTGCCACCATTACCAGGTATAACAGTACGCTGAGAGATTCTGCTTACAGGCGCATCTGAGGTTCTATTTGCCCGCCCATTGTTTATCCTATCAAGCACATTAGCACCAAAGGCCAATGTATTGGAGATCGCGATAGTAACAGTAGCATTAGCGCCACTCTCGCTAGCGCCACCAGTCGGATTGATCCCACGAGTGCCATCTTTTACATTGTCTGGTGGTGGGAACTTATCAAACATCTCCTTATTCATCTCGGTGGTTGCATTGAGATCTTGGTTACGAAATGCCTCACGTGCCGCCAAGTCAGCATAAATATTATTGCCACTACGAATAATCATCTTAATATCCTCCCATAGATAGTTAAAATCGAATTACAGTGCGACAATTGGCAACGGTTGTGCCAATCTTGACAAGCTTAAAATTGAGCCATTTATGCCTTTCCAGTGGCTGTGTATGCCAGCTTTGACAGTAAGTGGCCTGCCAAAGCTGGCATAAGATCGCCAAAAATGGCAGTCTTTGACTAACTGCGCGTTCCTTTGCATACTCTCATTGCATGACCTGTGAATGTATGATGGACTATAGCTATGCAATCACTTTCAGTTGGTATTAAAGAAGTAAAAGAAGCGGCAAAACGTATTACCCCCTATATTCTCTCGACACCCTGCCTACGCAATGAATGGCTTTCGGAATTGGCTGGAACATCGGTCTTAGTAAAGTGGGAAAACCTGCAACAGACTGGTTCCTTCAAGCTACGTGGGGCGCTCAACAAGATGATCCAGCTTAAAGAGCAGGGAGTAACTCAGGTAATGGCAATCTCTGCTGGCAATCATGGCCTAGGCATCGCCTATACTGCGCAGTTGCTTGGCATGCATGCAACGATCGTTGTACCAGCCGGTGCGGCCGAGAATAAAGTCGCTGCTATTCGTCGCTATGGAGTTGAGTTAATTATCCGTGGAGAGACTTATGATGAAGCGGAAACGTTAGCACGCGACCTTGCATATCAGCGTGGTATAGAGTTTGTCTCTCCTTACAATGATGCCGATGTAATTGCTGGTCAAGGTACAATTGTTCTGGAAATGCTTGCTCAAACGCCATTAGATCTATTGATGGTGCCGGTTGGCGGTGGTGGGTTACTAGCAGGGGCAGCGATTGCAGCAAAAGCAGCCGATCGAGATATTGAGGTAATCGGTGTGCAGGCAGCCAATTCTACTGCAATGTATCACTCATTCCGCGCTGGTGAGCTTGTCAAAGTGAGCGAGACACCCACTTATGCTGATGGATTGATGGGCAATATTGAGGATGAATGTGTTACTTTTCCAATCATACGAGAGTTGGTTAGCGATATACTGCTGGCCAATGAATCTGCCATTGAGCGCGCTATTATTAACTACTTGAAATATGATCACCTAGTAGTAGAAGGAGCAAGCGCTGTTACCGCGGCAGTGCTTATGGAAAAGAGACTTTCCCGGCCAAATATGAATATTGGGCTGATTGTTAGCGGCAGAAATATTGATCTAGCACGTTTGACTGCATTACTGCAAACATATACATAATAGATCCATTCAGACAAGATAGATAATCATTGATTCAGTTTGTCTTCTCTCTCTGCTATTGCTGGCAATTGTTTGTACCAGTGTGGGTGATGACTAAGAGCGTATTCGGTCGGTACCGTACCATCTATGATCGCACGCAATGATGGGCGTGTGTCAGGATGCAGTAATGCCAAATAGGCATGCGCCATAAAGCCACAAATACCGATAATTGCCTGAACATCATGAGCAATGATGAGATAGGGAAAGAGACGTTCAGGTAGTTGTCGGCGCATCATCAGCAAACCACCTGTGATCGTAAAACCGAAAGCATTAGCGGTTACTACCAGGAAGTTGAGCTTTTGACCAGCATTGAACTTCCCTTGCGGTGGCATATGCTGCGGGAAACCGAGCAGATAGAGCGGTATTTTACGAATAAATTCGCGATCTTCAGGGGTAAAGTGACTGATCTCGCGCCAGGTCTCACGCCAACCATTCCAATCCTTTAACCATACTACAAAAGGAGCAACGATCATCAATGCAGCGCCTACGCGGTGCAACTGGCGTGAACGTGTACCACCGCTCAATTTTTTCAAACCCTTGAAGAAAAGTACTAGGCCCGTGCCAGCAGCAAGTAAGAAACCGATTGCATTGATCGTATGTGAGAGCCTCTCATGGAATTTGATACGTTCGACTCGATCTTCATTCTTGGTTTGTAGCTGTTGAGCTGGCTGTGCCATGCGCGACTTTTCCTTTCTCGGTTTTTGAGTTTTGCCAGAGACTGTTGATAAAGCCAAAGCCAAGCGCTAGTGCTGTGCCGGCAATTGCCAATACGCCAACCGGCTTAACAATCTCTTTCCAGGTCTTCAGATAGGTAGGTACTACAGGATTGGCAGGAAGATCAAAATTTTCCGGCTTGCCTGGTAATACAGTAAGTACATTAAGTCCACCTAATTCATGTTCACCGTATAAGTAAGCATCCGTATAGCCACGTGTCTGCAGATCTTCAATACGACGATGTCCAAGCTCGATCATCTCTAGGCGATCGCCAAATTCTAATGCATTAGGTGGACAAGATTGCACACAGGCAGGAGACATACCGTGTTGAATACGATCAGAACAGAGGCGGCATTTACTAACAGTACCAAAACCTAGCACAGCACCAGGAGCAAGCTTTGGTACATCGAATGGACAGGCATCAACACAATAGCCACAGCCTGTACAGACTGCCACATCTAGGTGAACATAACCATGTTGCTGGTTGCGTGCTAGCGCATCAACAGGACAAGCCTGTACACAAGCGGCATCAGAACAGTGCATACAACCATGCTTACGGAATGACCAGGATGGTAAAGCCGTCTCTACACTATTATCAATAGTATTATGTTGCTCAAAGAACTTCACAACATTCCAAGTACTATAGGTAAGATCTTCGTGGCTTTGATAACCAAATGGATGATAGACAGGATCATCCGTACCAGTCTCATTCCATTCTTTACAGGCAACCTCACAGGCCCGGCAGCCAACACATTTAGAGATATCTATTAATTTTGCATACTGTCCCATATTATTCCCGATTCTTATTTAACTTTCACAATAACGAGTGTCATATCATCATGTTGTGGCGCATCTCGGCACCACTCATGAATATTGTGAATTATCTTATCACGTAACTCTTCTGCAGACAGATGCGCAGAAGAAGCAATAATACTACGCAGTCGTGTTTCGCCAAACTCTTCACCGGTAGGGCTGAGAGCCTCCGATACACCATCTGTATAAGCAACGATCAGATCCCCACACTGCATATCGATCGTTTCCTGCTCATAGCTGACTCGCTCGAAGAGGCCAATTGCCAGTCCACCAGTGTTAAGCGGTTTGATCGGCTCATCACTAGTCTCTCTCTGCATAGTGGCAGCAATTGCTTTCTTATCACTGGCAAGAATAATCGCTTGTGGCAAGGGCGACAGTTCCTTTAGTGGCTCAGACATACGTACCAATAAAGGCGGATTATGACCAGCATTGACATAAGTGAGACGGCGTGTATGCTCTTCGAATTGAGCATAGAAAAAGGTTGCGTAACTGCTAGGGCTGGTAGAACGATGCAACAAACGATTCATAGATGATACTAGATCGGTTACACGACTACCTGAATTATGTGCCTGACTACGTAGTGAAGCTTGTACAATCGACATTAGCAATGCTGCTGAGATCCCTTTACCAGCAACATCAGCCACAGCAATTCCCACTAACCCATTATCAAGGAGAAGAAAGTCATAATAGTCACCACCAACACCACGCGCAGGAAAACAGATCCCTGTTAACTCCAGTGTACTGATTATGGGTGAACACTGTGGAAAGAGTCGCCTTTGTACTTCCGTAGCCATTGCTAATTCCTGTTTGAGCCGCTGTTCTTCAGCCAGTTCCTCAGCCATACAGCGGATCAGTTTGGCATTCTCAATGGCAAAAGCCATCTGCCAAGCAACCGACATTAATAGCTGCTTGTCTTCACGTGAGAAAGGCAGATCGGCAAGACGGAGACCTAGCGAAATGGTCCCTAGTAGTTCCTCCTTGGCAATGATCGGTAGTAGCAATGCTGCCTGCACATTGAGTAGCGTTTCACTCTCTAGCTCACGTGTCAAATCACCATCTGGAAGAGATCTTGTACGCTCTCTGGCATCTTGAAAATCGACTGTAAGGGGTAGCGAAGATTCACGTAACTGCTTTACAACAAAAGCATCGTGCGGCAGCACAAGAGTATTATTACTAGCTTCGCGCACAGTTGACTTAATATGGATCGATGAGCCCATATGGGTTGATGAGATTGCACACAGGTAATCTCCCGTTACCTCATCACGTAGAAAGATAGAGACATTTTCGATATGTAGAGCATCCTGAATTTTGGCTACCGCGAGATCGAGCATCTGTTCGATTGTAGTGACTTTACGCATTGCATGAGCCAATTCCGAGAGTATCTGTTGAGCATTATAAGCTTCACGGAAAAAACGCCGATCAATGATCGGCAATACACGACGATTGATAATACGTAGTCCTAACACTGCCAAGCCACTAGCAAGAATTCCTGCTACCACATCAGCGCGACTACCTAATTGATCGATCACAGCAACACGCTCACCTGTCATAAGAAAACTTATTACCGCAAAAACAACCGTGGCTTCGACAAACAGGAAGCCATGCGATACAAGTAAGTAGCGTACTCCACGGCGTATGATCAGACTGACTGGTATCACCTGATGACGCACAATCGCGTAGGCAAATGAGAGTGGGAGCAGCAGGATTGTACAAGCAGCCAACAAGCTCACCCATTGCAACCAAGAGACATTGATCTTTGATAGATCAAAAATTACTGCCGCCAGTATTAACAGCAATATTGGTAAGACTCCGGCAATGCTGCCTACCACTACCACACGCAGTTTGCGGCGTGCTAGCTGATTTGCTTGGCGATAATTAAGTAGTAGAGACAATAAGCCACCTACGATATAGACAAGCATCAAGGTGGCAACCGATATTCCATACCAAGAGTAATGTTCAGCAAAAGAGATTGCACGCTCTGGTGCAACTGCGAACAACACATAGATAATTATGTTGTAAGAAAGGATCAGCAATGATGGCAGATAGAGCCAATATTCTAGCTTTGGCAGTCGGCGTAGCAGTGGTGATTGAACACTCTTATCAGCAGGAAAGACCAGAAAGAAATGGAAAAATAGCGGCCAGAAAAAAGTCGAGAGAATACGTGCCATTACAGACAGGACAATAATCCAGATAGGCAGAGCAGTAAACATAAAATTTACTACTTGGGCAATAAAGGCACCAAACATCAAGGCAAGTAATAGGGCCTGTTTATCATTGGGTTTAAGTAGAAAGACCAAAAAGCCGGTGATAAGAAAGACTACTGGTATTACTAGGATGGCAATACGTGCGACAACAGAAAATAGTTGTGGTGTTGGTGGTGTGCGCAAGATAAATTCTTGACGCTCTCCATTACGCTGAATTAGCAGCCTATAGGACTCATCTACATTGATCTGGTAGATCTTCTCTATACCTTCAAAAAAGTTTTTGATCTGCTCACCATTGATTGCGACAATCTCATCATCAACACGTAATACTGTAGCCGGTCCATCTGACCTTACCTGGGCAACCAGCATACGTCCCTCTTTCTGCTTGGCACTCCAACCATAATTGGCATTACTTAACACCAAAATTCTATAGGTGCTGATGCCAGCATAAATAAAGAAGAGGGCAAAACAGAGAATTACTAGTACAAATTGCCTTCGCTTGATCATATATCCTTATATCCTCTAGCAGCAGTTATCTATTGCCTAGCTCCAAACTGCTGTTTGTCCCTTGTGCAATCAAATTCCAGTAACCTTGAAAGATGGATAAATGCTACAATCTAAGTCTGTGCTTGTGGCCGCCAATTAGTCAGAAATTGTCCTGTCTGTATTATTGTCGTGTAAGGCGTAGATAATATCAATGCCCACGTGCTCGTGGCGGCAGGCAAAAAATCGTTGAGCTCACCGAGGGGGGTAGTCATGGTAGATTTTTCCAATCGATACCTTGCCAGTATTGAAGAATATCTTATCGATGCTTTAAGCAACAACCCAATGCTTAGCACTACCGACATAGATCCCAAGGAGATAGTCTTTCAACTCGCCGAAGAGGTGCGTACTAAGCGGTTTAGTTGGCAAGATAACACTACCTGTGTTCCTAATGTAGTGAGGATCTTCCTACTTGAGGAGAAAGCAGACCTGACTGAAGAGATCGAGATGCTTTTCAGTACCCCAAGCTTCACAAAATTATTGACTTCCTATATGGAAGAGAGTGGCTGCCATCTGCTTATGCCGATACGTGTAGAAGTAGAACTGGCTAGCAAGGGTAGTAGCCGAATGATGTACTGTGTGGGCCGCTGTGTGCTTACCCTAGATTGGCCGCTCGCCGAAGAAGCAGAGTTGATCAATATAGTAATTGATAATATCAGAAAACAGATACTAGAAGTGCAAGAACGTCAGCCCGCGATTCCCCTGATCGGTCGTTTAACTGCTCTGAATGCTGATGTCTATCGTAACAATTTCTTCATTACTAAAGAGATCACTTATCTGGGACGGCTGCGTGTGGTGCGTGATAGCGAGAATGGTCGCTTCCTACGTCGTAATGATTTTGTTTTTGCCCAACTTGATGACCCTAAGGCAGTCAATAATAGTGTCTCACGTCAACATGCCAAGATCGAGTTTCGTGATAATAGTTTTTATCTTAGCGATCAAGGCAGTGCTAACTGCACGGCGATCGAGCGTGGTCGAACTGGCTCACTCTCTGCTATCCCTGTGACTGTTGGTACAGGGGCTGAGTTGCGTGACAATGATATTATTCTGCTCGGTTCTGCACGTGTACGCTTTAATATTGTTGATCGAATAGATACTGCTGCCTTGGTGCTGCAACAAGACCAAGACCGACTGGCTCGTAAGCTTGAGCGTGGCACGGCAATGAGTACAATGAAGCTGCCAGCGATCAATAAAGCAGATCTAGAGAAGTAAGGCGGCTTAGCCACCACACTTTTCAATAGAAGAGATATTTGCGCCACTTCTCATCTGTGCGTCCCAGATAACGCATAATTTGACGATTGACATGCAGGCTGAATGCCTGTGGCTTCTTAAGTAGTTTCATGCCAACCTCTTCTGGCAGTCGATTGCCTTTGCGATTGTTACAGCGCCGGCAGCAAGCTACCAGATTATCCCAACTAGAATCGCCACCCCTAGCACGCGGATTAACATGATCAAGAGTGAGATCTTGAGGTGGAAAGATATGTCCACAATACTGACAGGTGTTGTGATCGCGCAAGAGAATATTTTTGCGTGATAGGCTTTTGCGCTCAAATGGGATATGTATATAGTTAATTAAACGGATTACCGAAGGGATAGGCATTTTTAACGACGCCGAGGCATAGATGCGGTGGCTGCGCTCTTCCGTTCTCGCGACACCCTTTAAGACTAAAACAATGGCACGCCGCACGGTACAAACGTTAATAGGTTCAAACGAAGCGTTCAGGACAAGGACCCTACTTTCCGTCATATCTAATATTACTGTAAAACAGGCTAATAATTATTGTCAATGATCCGGTTGGCAACACCAGGGATTATGATCGGAGCATACCTATTAGGATACGCTCAGGATTCCGTATGGCGACGATCAAAAGGCGAAGGGAGCAGATCCGTCATCTGTTTTAACTCCGTACCGCCCTTAAGATTGACCAGTTCCACCTCAATATTGCCGCAGAATTCCCAGAGCATCTGCCGACAGGCCCCACAAGGGGGTGTAAGCAGTTTAGCATCGGTTACTACGGTTACCTTGAGAAAACGGCGCTTGCCTTCAGAAAGAGCTTTGAGCAGTGCCACCCGCTCGGCGCAGAGCGTAAGACCAAGCGTGGAGTTCTCTATGTTACAGCCTGTATAGGCAGTGCCGTCATCAGCCAACAGCGCAGCTCCAACACAAAAATCTGAGTAAGGTGCAATTGCATTCTTGCGCGCCTCACTCGCTAGTTTAACCAGATCCAGCGTCACTTTTTTCATTGGTAGTTATTGTACGTCAAAATCCCATTAACTTGGCAAGGTAAAAAAAACCTGTAATGGACGATTATTCCATACCTAGTAGTGACAAAGCCACTATCTGCCCCGGCTTGTGCTAATTGGCATGGTAGCTCTTTCGCCGGATTGGTCGTTGTCAAATCGCTACTTTTTGCGTAATTTTCTCTTAAGGAGTGCTTAACCCTATGTTGATCAAGCTGGACCGGGAAAGTCCTGTGCCCGTCTATGAGCAGATCAAAGAACATATACGCGGACTCATCGAAGAGGGCCGGCTTAAGCCAGGCGCGCGCCTGCCCAGCTCACGTAGCCTAGCTGATACATTGGGTGTCAATCGCACTACTGTATGTACAGCTTACGAAGAGTTGGAGGCTGATGGTTACCTTGCCTCGCATGTTGGCCAAGGCACTTATGTAATTGCACCCGACGAGTTTGTTGGTAAATCGGCAGCCTGCGGGGGGAACGCTGGTTTTGATTTCCACTTTGCCCGACGTAGCGATGCCGTACGTGCTGGCCCACCCCGTGATAATGCTCTTATGGAAGGCAGCGAAGACCAGATTATGTTCTCTGGACTTACTCCAGAAGAGGCGCTTTTTCCTGTTGAGCCTTTCCGTACTGCCCTCAATACAGTAATGCGTGAGCGTGGCCGTGAACTATTACAGTATGGTCACCCACAAGGCTATCTACCATTACGCGAATATATTTCAACGCGACTAGTACGCTATAGCATCAATGTGCCGCCTGAACAGATCGTGATTGTAAACGGCTCACAACAGGGTATAGATCTAATCTTACGTGTGCTGGTCGATCCAGGCGATCGTGTTGTGGTAGAGTCACCTACCTATTCAGGAATGCTGCCGGTACTATTGCAGTATGAATGTGAAGTCGTGACGGTGCCGGTAGGCATAGATGGTATGGATCTGGACGCACTTGAACGTGTGCTGGCAGGCCGCCCAACTCGTCTGATCTACTCTATGCCAAATTTCCATAATCCTACTGGTGCAACTATAGATCTAGCCGGGCGCCAACGTCTTGTTGAGATCGTCAATGAATACCACACGCCATTGGTAGAAGACGACTATGAGAAGGACTTACGCTTTGAAGGCACCTCTATCGTCCCGGTTAAAGCGCTTGACACCATTGGTGGTGTCATTTATATGGGAACTTTTTCTAAGGGGCTTTTTCCTGGCGTACGGGTGGCCTGGATTGCCGCAGCGCACGAGGTGGTAGAGCGACTGGTACTGGCCAAACGCTACACTGACTATCACACTAATATGTTGATGCAGGCAGCGATTGCAGAATTTTGTTGGCAAGGCCATTATGATGCTCACCTAAGACGGTTGCATAAGATCTACCGGCTGCGACGGCGTAAGTTATTCGAAGCGCTTACTCGTGAGTTTCCCCCTGAGGTGATCTGGACGCGTCCTGAAGGCGGTTATGCACTTTGGGTAACAATGCCATCCAAGATCTATGCAGAGGAGCTGTTAACGGCTGCTCAACAACAGGGAGTCTTTTTTACACCAGGCAACCGTTTCTACTTAGCTAGCGGTGGCGAACATAGCTTTCGGCTCTGTTTCTCACGCACTGATGCCGAACAGATCGATGAAGGGATTAGCCGGCTTGGCACGCTTATTAAGCAGCGGCTTTTAAAATAACAGTGAGATTTTAGTGTTGGAGGAATAGCAATGACAGAGACTCTTTTGAAACTAAAGACGGGATTGGCAGAGATGCTTAAGGGTGGCGTAATCATGGATGTCACCAATGCAGAGCAGGCCAAGATCGCAGAAGAGGCTGGTGCCGCCGCCGTAATGGCACTTGAGCGTGTACCAGCCGACATACGCCGAGAAGGTGGTGTGGCCCGTATGGCTTCACCTAAGAAGATCAAAGAGATTATTGATGCTGTATCGATTCCTGTAATGGCAAAGGCACGTATAGGCCATTTTGTTGAGGCTCAGATACTTGAGCAAATGGGTGTAGACTTCATTGATGAGAGCGAAGTACTTACACCTGCTGATGAAGAGCATCATATCTATAAACATGACTTCAAAGTGCCATTTGTCTGTGGAGCACGCAACTTGGGTGAAGCATTACGCCGTATTGCCGAAGGAGCAGCAATGATCCGCACCAAAGGCGAGGCTGGTACAGGCAATATTGTAGAAGCAGTACGCCATCTACGCAGTATACGGCGGGAGATACGTCAGCTCACAATACTCAATAAAGATGAATTGATGGCGGAAAGTAAGCGTCTACAATCACCTTTTGAATTGGTGTTAATGGTAGCGCGCGATGGCCGTTTGCCGGTGCCAAATTTCGCTGCTGGGGGTGTTGCCACCCCTGCTGACGCCGCCCTCTGTATGCAACTCGGCGCCGAATCGGTATTCGTTGGCTCGGGTATCTTTAAGTCGGAAGATCCTGCTGTACGTGCACGTGCGATCGTTAAAGCTGTCACCCATTATAATGATCCCCAAGTGCTACTAGAGGCAAGTATAGAATTAGGCGAACCGATGCGTGGGCTTGAGATTGGCAAACTCGCTGAGGGCGAACTGCTACAGACACGTGGTTGGTAGTCTAATTACACAATTCCAACTGGAGAGATCGTATCGATGCGAATAGGTGTACTAGCATTACAGGGCGATTTTGCCAAACATGGTGAAGCCCTTACACGATTGGGGGTAGATTGGCGCGAAGTGCGCACCCCCAACGATCTAACAGGGCTAGATGGCATTATCATCCCTGGGGGTGAGAGTACCACCATGTTACGGCTAATGCGCGACGAGGGACTCTTTGAACCGCTACGCCAGTTCGTAAATAAGCATACGACTTTTGGCACTTGCGCAGGCGCGATCCTGCTTGCCAGAGAGGTTCACAACCCTCTACAAGAATCCTTGCAAGCAATGGATATTACCATTGAACGTAATGCCTATGGGCGGCAGATAGATAGCTTTACCACTTCAGCACAAGCATCGGCGCTAGGTAATGAACCAGTAGAACTAGTCTTTATACGTGCTCCAATTATTGTGAAAACAGGGGCAGATGTAACTGTGCTAGCAAAGTACCAAGACCAACCTATACTAGTACGTCAAGGGCATATGTTAGCTGCCACTTTCCATCCAGAACTGACTACCGACACCCGTATTCATAAACTTTTTCTCAATATGGTCGAGGAGGCAATGCAGCAGTAGATGGGTTGATAATGATACTGAACAGAAATAATTCCTTAATATGTTGACCTTTGTCTTGACCTTAGTCCCTCACTCTCTTAAAATTCTTTTTAACTAGGGCGCTTTTCTGCGCCCTTAGGCTCATTTCCTAAAACTATGTGATGATCTCTCCAGAACAATGTTGTCAGGCTAAGTTATGGGTTCTATCTATGAAGTTTTTAGTTCGTGTTACTATGAGAGATCGAACAAAAATATAATAGCGCGCAGGAGATGCAAAGGCTAAGAGGAAAAGTCCGGAAGTGAGAAGAGCGGCTGAAAAGTGTATCGCCTTATCACAACACTTTATTCACTCTTCCATTGATTTCTTCTTCCGAATTTCTATTCCACGTTTTTCACACATTCTAGGGGCAAAGGAATAAGCAGGGGAACCAGGCGATAGGTAAGGATATTTGTACTGCGTAAATTAGTAGCGGTGTTGGTAATTTAGTCTGGTAAGCAGTGAGTTATCCCACATGGCCTTTGGTAGTAACATAAGCCTTTCCCACTTGTCGCCATTGATTATCCCCATCTTGCTTCCGGGAAAGCATTTTCGCTTACCCACTAGCCGGTATTTATACAGTCTCTTACGTTCAGCTAATAATTTCGAGGAGGATGGATTATGAGGAAAACATTGCTCGGGGCTGCCCTGCTGTTATGCATGGGATTAGGCTCTTTCTTTTTAGTTTCGAGCAACGCCTTGCATCCAGGTATCACCCCACAAAATGGCGGTGATGACCCATTGCGAGCGTTATATGAAGATGACAAGGCTTTTGAGCAACTCTCTGGTACGGCACGCTCTATATTGGAGCTTAAATTTGGCAGAAAAGATATCATCAGAAGAGGCGCAGCCAGCGGGCTACGCGACGATGAGCAACGCGAAGTCACAGAACGTGAAGGTGTTGCTCCCGGAGAAATATCTGATGCTATGACACGAGAGCTTATGCGTGGAAGCATACAACCACTCGCAGCCCTCGCCAACCAAATTGTCAACGATCCAACCGCGGATCTAACAGCTCAAGATACACAAAGTGAGACCTCTATAGCAGTGGCGGTAAACGGCAATATTATTGCTTCGTTTAACGACTCTGGTTCATTCACTGGCAGCAATGCCCACTTTACTGGCTATAGTCTCTCAACTAATGGCGGCATGACCTTCGTAGACAAGGGTATATTGCCCGAGGATCCAACTGGCGAAGGTGATGCTGGCGACCCTATTATCGGTGTAGATAGAACTACAGGCAGAATCTATCTGGTTACACTGGGATTCCAAACCTTAGGAAAACTACAAGTATTCCGTTCTGATGACAATGGCCAGACTTTCCAGGCGCCTGTTAATGGTACACCTGGTTCAGCAGGTCAGCAGGATAAGGAATGGGTGGCAGTCGATAACTTTGCTGGCACAGGTCAAGGCAATGTCTACCTGGGCTGGAGAAACTTCGGTAGCACTAATGATATGCGCTTTACCCGTTCTACCGATGGTGGTAATACCTTCGGTGGTAACCTATCGATCGCTGCTGGTGGTCAAGGCGCATTTGTTACAGTTGGTCCAGATCACTCTGTCTACTATTTCTGGTACAACTCCAGTACTGCTCCCAGACGTATCACAATGCGTAAATCGACCGACTTTGGTGTCACTTTTGGTCCTACCATTACAGTAGCAAACCTGGTCGGTATAGGCACCAATGGTGATCTTGCATTAACTGGTGGATTCCGTTCCAACACCTTCCCACAAGTAGGTGTCAATCCTGTTAGTGGTCACCTCTATTGTGTATTCAATGATGTCAGTGCAACGACAGGTGGGGATAGGGGAAATATTTTCCTTGCCACATCGACTGATGGCGGCACCACCTGGGGTACGCCTGCTATGGTTAATGATGACGGCACCACTACGGTTCAGTCATATCAGCCGGTAATCGCGGTAAGACCGGACGGCTCTGGTCTTTTTATTGGCTTCTATGATCGTCGTCGCGATCCCAACAATATGTTGATTGACGTCTATGGTGCAATCGGCAGCATCTCCGGCGGCACAGTCACGTTGAGTCGCAATTTCCGTATCACTACACAGTCATTCCCAGTAGTTATAGGTGTTGATCCGGTTATCAATACCGTTTACATGGGTGATTATGACCAGGCAGTAGCAGACAATACCAACTACTATTACACTTGGGGTGATAATCGTGACCGCAACCTTGCCAATACCCGTTTCAATGCTAACGTTCGTTTCGCAGCTATTCCATTGAATGGTCCAGGAGCGATTCTAGAATTTAACGGCAGAACCGTAAGTGATATGTCAGGCAATGGCAATGGTGCACCAGATCCTGGTGAAACAGTCAACCTTACAATCAATCTGCTTAACAGTGGTACTTCAATGGCATCTGGTATAAGTAGTACTTTGACGACAACCACTCCAGGTGTAACGATTTCACCAAACACTTCTGCCTATCCAGACATTCCATCTGGCGGTAATGCCAATAATGCTACACCCTTTGGCGTAAGCGTAGCTTCAAGTGTGGCTTGTGGCTCAACTATCAGTTTTACACTGAATGTAGCAACCACCAGTGATGGCATGTTCTCATTCCCATTTACAGTCCAGGTAGGCGCACCAACGGCAGCCTATACGGCTGATTTCCAAGATGGCTCATTACAAGGCTTCACGGTCACAAATGTGACAGGCCTTACTCCATTGTGGCATGTTGCTAACAATGTCTGCCAAGCAGGCGCCCCCGGCCATACAACTCCATTCACGCTCTACTATGGCCAGGATAGTACTTGCAACTACAACACAGGTGCGGCTAACTCTTCAACTGTGACTTCGCCGATGATTAATCTCACCGGTTTCAATGCGCCGTTTACACTCAGCTTCAACTATCTGCTGCAAGTGGAAACATTGGCTGGTTTCGACCAGGCATTTGTTGATATCTCTACAAATGGTGGCACGACCTTTACTCAAGTACTTGATAAGTCAGGTCTAATCAACAACAACACCTGGCAGAACAAATCCTTTGATATCACCACAGCAGTAGGCGCGGCCACATCAATCATGGTGCGTTTCCGCTTCAATTCAGTGGATGGTATCCTTAATGCCACCACTGGTTGGCACGTTGACGACATAATGGTGCTAGGCATACAGTGCGGCGCAGCAGCGCCAGCCTGTCCAGTCGAGCATACTACCATCTATGCTTCTGACACCAATAACAGCCGTATACAACGCTCCACCAATGATGGCTCAAGCTGGCAGTCAGTAGGCTTCGGCCCTGGTACTACACTAGGTAAATTCAATGCACCACGTGGAGTTGCTTCTGATACTTCCGATACCCTGATCTTTGTCGCTGATACTGGCAACAACCGTATACAGCGCTCCAGCGATGGCGGTATAACTTGGC